>DATFSI010000039.1:0-21311 GCA_035262705.1 Candidatus Acidiferrum sp.
TGCCGGACCGTTCAGGAGTAGGAGGCGGTGGAGCGGCGTTCGTAGGCCAAGGCTTCGAGGATGCTCTCGGTCGAGAGCGAACTGTGGGCGGCCAGATTTAGTTTCGGGCTGACTTTTCGCAGGACTTCCTCGGCCATGCGATAGCGGACGACGGGTTCCAGCGCCGAGCGGCGGCTGAGGAAAGATTCGATAAGCGCATTTTCCTCCTCCGAGAGAAGATGCGCACCGAGGTGGCCGACCGAGGCGAGCAGCTGCGGCGGCGGAGAAGCAGCGGCCTGCGACACGGGTTTCAGCTCATTGAGAGAGGTCTCCCGCACGACCAGGGCACCCACCACCAGATCGCCCAAGCGCTTGTTGCCCTTTGTGAAGAACGCGCACGCCAAGCCGATGGCGTACATAAACGGCAGCCAGTCCACGATGCGCATAAGGTTGCGGCCGATGGACTCGGCGGGAGTGAGCGGCCGGCCGGAGTCCTTGATCACGCGGATTCCCGCTTTGCGTTTGCCTGGGGTCTGGCCATTCCAGATGATTTCGAAAATCGCGAAGTATCCGAAGTAAAGCAAAAAATAAAAGAGCACCATAATCGCCGCGGACCACATGGCCACTTTCGGGGCGAGGACCGCGATGCCGGCGATGGCAAAAGAGCCAGCGATGCCAGCGGCGATGCCGATCGCGGTCTGAATAAGCATGTCCAGAGCCAGCGCGAGAAAACGGCTGCCGATTCCGGCAACCGCGAAATCGAGTGCGGTTTGCTCGGGCGTTTCAATGGTAAGCTGGTCGGCAACCGGACCAAGCGATAATCCCGGGTCAGGCTTAGTCGACATGATCTCCCACCGTTGGATCGAGAAACGCAAGCCGCACTGGGATCGCCTGGAGCAACTGGTGGCCCGGGCGAACCAGGGCATTTCCAAACTCAGCCATTCGGAATTGCAGGAACTCGGGCTATTGTACCGCCAAATCGCTTCGGATTTAGCAGTGGCGCGCGAAGACCACGGAGGACGCCAGTTCGCGGTTTATTTGAACCAACTTCTGGGCCGCACGCACAACCTGATCTATCTGGGCCACCGGCCCAAAGTCAGCGGAATCGTGACGTTTTTTCGAGACACATATCCGAGCGCGTTCCGAGAAACGCTTCCCCAAACGCTGTTTGCCGTAGGGGTGTTTGCGTTCACCGGACTGCTCGCGTGGGTGGTTACCTGGCACGACCCTGCGTTTGCGTATCGCCTGCTTGGCCCGCGCATGATGGAAACCATGGAGCAGCGCAAGATGTGGACAGAATCGATTGTCACGGTGAAACCGCTCGCGTCGTCGGGAATCATGACCAACAATCTTTCGGTGGCGTTCACGACGTTTGCAATGGGCATCACCGCGGGAATCGGCACGCTTTGGATGATGGCGCTCAACGGGCTGCTGCTGGGGGTGATTGGCGCGGCCACGTGGAAGGCGGGAATGGCGGTACAGTTGTGGAGTTTCGTGGCTCCGCATGGCGTTCTGGAATTGCCGGCCATTTTCATCGCGGGTGGAGCGGGATTCGAGATTGCCCGCGGCATGTTGTTCCCGGGGCTGCTGCCCCGGAAAGTGTCTCTGGAGCAGGCAGGCGGCCGTGCGGCGCGGTTGTTGCTGGGAACGATTCCGTTATTGATCGTGGCCGGCGTGATTGAAGGCTTTTTTTCTCCAAGCGGCGCCCCGGTGGCGATGAAGTTTGGATTGGCAACCGTGCTCTTCCTGTCGTTGTTGGCTTATCTTTTTCTGCCGGGAAGAGGGCGTTCGAAAAGCGCTACAACAAGCCCCGCTCCTTGATGTCGAGATATTGATTCACCACCGACGACGCAAGCAATCCGGGCACAAGCTCAAATGCAAAGACGCCGCGCTGGCGCAGCGAGCGCAGTAGCAGGTCGCGACGGTGTGTAATTTCGAGCGCCGCTACGTGCCGGTACATTTCCTGGGGCGTTTGGGGAATTTCCGCTGCGATGGCCGCCAGGTCCGGCTGACTGAGGGCTGCGAAGACCACCAGATGGCGCTGCGTCATCTGCATGGCGTAGTCGATCACTTCCGGCGTGGTGGGAGTTTCCGCAAAATCGGTGAGCCACACGACCAGGCAGCGGCGGCTCTGGGCGGTCAGCAGGATGCGCGCGGCGCGCGAGTGGTCGGCTTCGGAGGCTTCGCCGCGGACGCGTGCGAGCGAGTCCACCATGGTGCGCAAATGCAATGGGCCGCGGGCGGCGGCGATATTTTGCTGGATTTCCCGCCCGTAAGCAACCAAGCCGACGCGATCCCCGCACTGCGAAGCGACCTGCGCGAGGGAGAGGGCCGCGTTCACGGCGTAATCGAGTTTCGAAAGAAACACACCGCTTTCCGGCTGCTGAATTTTCGCGCGCAGCAAACGTCCCGCATCCAGCATGATCCAGACCACCTGGCTGCGTTCGGTCTCGAAGACGCGAGTGGTCAATTCGTGGCGGCGGGCGGTGGCCGTCCAGCAAATGTTGCGCATTTCGTCGCCCTGGCGGTATTCGCGCAGGCTTTCGAATTCGCGGCCCTGGCCGCGCTGCCGGCGGCGGCGCTTTTCCATTTCCACCTGGCGGCTGCGAATCAGATAGAGGGCCTGGCGGCGAGCGAGTTCGAGGTCTGGAAGGACGCAGATGGTCTGTGCAAGGTCTGCTACGGCCCAGCGTTCTGCGAAACCTAGCCTGCTTTGATATCGAAAGTAGAGGCGGCCGAGGTGCACATCGCCACGCTCCGCGGGAAGTATCGGATATCCTTCGGCGGCCGGCTGCATTGGGGGGACCACCAGGGAGACCGAAGGGGGTGCTTTGCGCAGCGACGCCGGTGTTTCGTCCACGAGCGTGCCGCGAATGGCCGTACTACTCAGGTTTCGAACGCAAAGTTTCACTTCCGCAGGGATTGCCAACGAAGGAGGGTGTTCCCAGCAGCGGCCGAGTTCAAGCTGCGCCGGCTTGGGAAGGCGCAGCAGGTCCACCACAAAGGCCAAAAGCACGAGCGAGTCCCATAAGAACATGGCCACGATCAGGCGCGGCGACCACCACGCCGGCACAAGCCAGAGCAATCCAAGCGATAAGCCGACGAAAACCCGGGAGCCGAAGCCGAACGGGATTCTTCCGTGTGAGTGTGCGGGCGCGGCAATCCGCGGAGGAACCAGAGGGCCCGTAGTATTCATGAACGGCTCTTCATCGCGGGCACGTCATTTGGGCACTTCCACTGCCGCGATCACCTGGCGCAGCACTTGGTCGGTGGTGAGGCCCTCGAGGTCCGCCTCGGGCTTCAGCAAAATCCTGTGGCGCAGGACGGGCAGGGCGGCGGCTTTTACGTCATCGGGCAAAAGATAATCGCGTCCGTCTGTGCCAGCCAGGGCGCGGGCGACGAAAAAGAGGCCGACGGCGGCGCGGGGACTGCCGCCCAGGGAAACGGAGGGCCAATCGCGTGTCCGGCGCACCAGGGAAACCACGTAGTTGTGCAAGGCCGGCTCGACGCGTACCCGCTGGATTTCTCGTCGCGCGTCTTCAAGAAGCACTGGATCCAGGGGCGCCACGGAAATCTCTTCAAACCAGTTCGCGCCGAAGCCACTTTCATGTTGCAGCAGGATTTTGGATTCTTCCTCGGCAGAGGGATAGCCGACGCTGATTTTCAATAGGAAACGATCGAGTTGCGCTTCCGGAAGAGGATAGGTTCCCTCAAATTCGATGGGATTTTGCGTGGCCAGCACAGTGAAGTTTCCGGAGAGCGGATATCGCTTGCCGTCAATAGTGACCTGGCGCTCTTCCATGGCCTCCAGCAGGGCAGCCTGCGTGCGCGGAGAAGTACGGTTGATTTCATCGACGAGCAGCAAATCGGTGAAGACCGGTCCTTGATGAAGAGAAAACGTGCTGTTCGAAAGATTAAAGACGTTGGTGCCGGTGACGTCGGCGGGCATAAGGTCCGCGGTGCACTGCACTCGGCTGAACTGCAAGCCGCAGATGCGCGCGAGGGACTTGACGGCGAGGGTTTTAGCGAGGCCGGGGACGCCTTCGATGACCGCATGGCCACCGCAAAGCAGGACCAGGAGAAGCTGATCGACGAGTTCTTTCTGCCCAATGATGGTCTTGGCGATTTCGGAACGAACTTGCTTGGCCAGCGAAGATAAATATTGCACGGTCAGGTTTTCTCCTGGCGGATCTGCGAGCGCACATCGAGTTTTGCAGCAAAGGCTTCCAGTTTTTGAACCATCTCCAGGGCTTCGCGCGGAGAACTTCGGACATCGCGCGACGCGGCCTCGACCCTGGCCAGCAATTCGCGAAGTCCCGACTTTTTCCAACCAAGCCGCATCTCTGCCGCCTCGCTCAGATCTGCGCTTGAGGCGTTCACCGGCATGCCGAGTTGCCGCGCCAGCAAAGTGCGCAACCGCAGCGCGGCGATGCTAATCGCGGAACAGGCCGCTCCAGCTCGTTCGTACAAGCCGCCCAGAGTATCCACAAATTCCAAAGGCGACAAGCGCGACGGCGCGGCGGGAACAAATACAGGGCCACTCCTGCGGCCGAAGGTCCAGAGAATGGAAAGAGCTAGAATTGCGAGTTGGATGCCGCTCCAGGCCAATGCGGTCTTTGCCACATAGCCCCAGAGCGAGCTGCGCTGTCCGTGAAAATATTCATCCCAGTAAATTTTGTAGGGCTCTCCGGATTCCCAGTTTCCAACCGAGTTCAGGAAAAACGCAAGATTGTCTTCGCGGGTGATTCCAGCGTTGGTGAGCGGCGTTGAGCCCGCCCACCATAGAATGTTTCCACCGCCGCGCGTCCAGCTCACCACCACTGGCGCGCCGGACTCGCCATAGAGCTGGAACTGATTCGCATTGAGATGTTTCCAGACCGCTCGCGGCTGCAGCGAAATATGCCGCGCGTCGCGAGTGATGCGCGTGGGAAGGTTGCGCGCGAAGGATTTCGGCGAAGGGTCGGGCCGTTCGTGCGCTAGTTCCGCCTCCGGGAAATATTCGCCGATTCCCGAGCCGGTGAAAAGCACGTGCCCGCCGTCTTCGACAAAGTCCGCGAGCGCCCTTTTTTCCGCCGCGCTGGGAGGCTGCAGGGGCGCGGCAAGAACCAGAAGAATATTTCCGCCTTCGGCATGCAGTTCGGTTGGAGGGTTTTCCCAACGGCGAATTGGATAATGCAGTTTGTTGAGCAGCCGGTAAGCGGCCGCGGCTCCGGCGGATTGCGTGGAATAGGTCGAGGGCACCGGGGATTCGAATTCCTCGGGCGGCGGGGCGAGTACGGCAGTCGCCACCAGAAAAATAACAATGATGGCGCCGCCGCCAAGCAGCAGCTTGCGATCCGCGGCAGCTAATCCAGTTGGCATCCCATGGCCTCAAGCTGGCGGAGCGCGTCGAAATAATCCTCAGGCGCTGCTCCGCGGTTGGCGTACCAGATTCTTTCCAGACGGACCGTGAGCACGGATAGCGGCTCGCGGTAGTTCACGCGAGCGACACCCGGGTCGCGCGGGGGATCGCTGACAAGGCGCAGGTATTCGCGCGGCGTGATGGCCGGGTCCTTCGGAAGCGCGCCGACGTCTTCCATGCGCGTAATGCCGGCCCAGTATGCGGAGTGCACCGCTTTGCGAAAGTCGCCGCGATTCGCGGCTTCGCGGGCAGCGCGAACCCACTCCTGCCAGGTGCGTGCGGGGGTGGCAGCGCGTCCAGGAGGCAGGGCCACAAAGCGATCCCTGCCGACCACGAAGCGGAAGACCCAAAGAGCCAGAAAGCCCACACACAGCACCACAAAGATCCAAAAAAGAATCTGCCCGCCCAAAGGATAGCTCGCCATTCCGCCAAAAAGACGCAACAGGAGACGCTCGATCCAGGCCGCCAGCCGCTGGCGGAAAAGGTCCCAGGCGGTCGGCGGATGAACGGCGGCGAATTGCGAGCCCGCCAGGATGCGGTTGAGTTCGCCGCGCGCATTCGGATCGCCCGGCGCCGAGGTTAAAGTATAGCTGCCCAGTTCATTGTTGAGATTCCCGACCCAGGTTTTGGCATTTTCCCTCGAGCCGTCGGCTAGCTGGCCCCGAAGATAGCGTGTGGAAATGGTGAAGTTGCCTTCGGGCGTTACCACCGTCCATTCCGGGGGCAAGGAATTGCTCAGCTCGGCAAGCTCCTGAGCTGAGGCATTCTGATCGAGAGATTTGGAGATGCGCTCGAGTTCCGTGGCAAGGGTGGCGATGCCATGTTCGGGCGCGGGCGAAACCTGCCCCGGCGTGGCGGTATTCTGAGCTGGCGAGGCGGCCAGCGGAAAGCCGCACACAAGAAAGAGAAATGCCTTACAAATGGGAATCCTGCGGAATCCCCGCGCTCTGATTCGAATGGGCGTCCACAAGGCCATTCACGAAAGCATAGACGGAACCTGCGAGGTACCGCTAGTTCCCGGGGTTCCGCTAGTCTGCATCATCAATTGCAGATCGAAGGCTTCCTTGCGCACGCGCAAGTCGTAATAGAAAACGGAGGTGGCAATCAGGAGGAAAGGAGTCACCAGGACCCCAGCGCAGAATTGACCGACCTGCATTATACCCGCCGCCAATCGCAGCATATGCGGGTCTTTACCCGCCATCACTGCCACGAAGCCAAAGGGGATGGCAAAAAGTATCAAGGTCGCGTAGACCATAGAGACATAAAGAAAGTAGATGACAAAGGCGCGCCAGGCGCTGTCCTTCGTCAGGGCGAAGCTGCGCTCGAGCGACTCGCGTGCGCCCAGGTCTTCCAAAAGCGCGGCTGGGACGCAGGTAATCAGGCGGCAGGCCAGATAGATGCCGGGGATAATCAAAAAAATAATCCCGATGACAATGGCCATCAGGTTCAACAGCAAAACGCCCAAGAGGTTCAGGAGTTGTCCCCACATTTTGCGGAGGGAGGCGTTGATCGTGGTGGGATGCCCCAGGTAGAGATCAGAGACGGCATAAATGGTGCCGCCCTGCGCGAAGAGGTAGGCGACGATGTAAACGAAGAGCCAAACGAATATCCCGAAAAGTCCAAATGCCATTAGCCCATTAGAGGGCTGCGTCGCCGTCGAACCTTTCCCTCCCTGCAGCACAAAAACCTGCACCAGATTGAGGGCCAGGGTCAGAAGGTGTGGAATAGCGGCGATCCCCAGAAACAGCAGGAAGTGGCGGCGGTACAGGGAAAAGGTGCGGTCCAGAATCTCTCCGAGCGACAGCGGACGCAAGTCGATTTGCGGCATTCGGGGGCCTCCGGGTTGCGAACGAATACTTCGCGACACTTTACCAAAGAACAAAAAAAAAGACGACGTGTGCCGCAAATTGGTGGCCAATCCGAAAACAGGCAGTTTTTGCTCTTTTGCCGGGCTAAGAGTTGAGTTTTACAAAGCGCGAAAAGTCTTCAGATGGTGTCGCTTACACGCGGGCCGTTGCGTTACGTTTCAACCATGCGGATTCCAGGCGGATGGCAACGACCAGCAGAATCAGCAGAACCGTCTCCGGAATCAGCAGCCGAGCCGTGGCGGTTGAATGCTCCAGCTGAAAGGCAAGAATCCGGACGGCCATAACGACGCAGTCCACGGTCAGCAGCATATACAATCCACCCAGGCGCCATCGCGAGGAAAACAGAGAAAGCAAAGCGAGAATCGCGAGGGAGAGGGGGAACGCCGCGAAGCCGACTCGCGCGACGATGACACCACCGGGAGAGGTGAAACTGATACCGGCCACGGCGGCGTAATGCACGGGGTTTACGAGATACCGGAGACTAATCATCGTGAAGATGCCCGTGAACATCACCAGAGGGACGCGCCGGAACACCGCGGCAAGGCGCGATGACGGTCCAGGGTCAATGCTCACCGAATAAGCTTGCGTTGCTGTACTCATGTTGTCCCTTTCTCATGATTTCAAGCTGAACTCGCTCGATGGCCTTACCGCGGGAAACGCAGCTTCATCTTGCGGGAACCCGGCGAGCCTTGCGCTCTGTTCCCACACGGTTCTGGCTTTGTTTTCATCGCGCGATTCGGCCGAAGAGAGAATTTCGCGGAAGCCGTCGAAATACTTGCCGCCGACCCCCGCATATTTTGCATGGCAAAGCAGACTGCCGAGCGCCTGAGCGGCCTCTTCTTCGGTTGAATGATGAGAGCCCATGAACTTCACAAACGAAGGGCGCGTGATGATTATTTTCAAAATGGGATTTACGTCTTTTGCGGCTTGCGTCGTGGGGACGACGCCGGGCGACCACGAATTGACGGTAACGGCTTTCCCCGTGCTTCGAAGCCTACGGTCGAGTTCATAGGCCGTCATCATGGCGTACATCTTGGCGGTGGCGTAGCGAGCCATGGGCTTCAATTTGGCCGCGGTGCCGGTGCCGCGTGCCAAATCCTCCACCGGGCCATATTTCGGAGGCATCAATTTCCCCATCTTGGTCGCGGCCGGGTCGTGAAGATCGCTGGACACAAAAATGATGCGCCCGGATGCGGTCATCTGTTCGGCCAAGAGGGTGGCCAGCAGGAGGTGAGCGAGAAAATTCAATTGGAAGGTTCGCTCAAAACCGTCGTCAGTGAATTCCAAACCTTTGGCTTTGGGGTTGAAACCTCCAGCATTGAGAATGAGGCCACTTAAAGCCGAAACTCGCAGGGCAGCCAACTCCTCAGGTACGCGTCGAACGGAGGCCAGCGCGAACAGATCGAGCGGCACGAAGCTGACGCGCGCGTTGGGAAGGGTCTGCCGGATGACGCTCATGGCCGCGTTTGCCTTCGTGCGGTTGCGGCAAGCCAGAAGCACATGCCAGTCCGGTTGCGCGGCCAGGAATTTGGCGGTGGCAAAGCCGATTCCGGCATTCGCGCCGGTAATCAGGACCGCTTTCATGGCCTGGCCTCGGAATGAGTGCGCAGCATCGCTCGGTCCACGGCCCGGGCATCAGCTTCGTTACGCGAACGGAAACTCCAGAATGCTTCGCGATGGCGCAGCCAGACGCCCAGCCAAATCACTAGCAACAAGATGGAAGGCACAAGTATGGGCTTGTCGTGCTGAACATGGGTGGCAATCGCTCCGCCGAGATAGGAAGAGACAAGAAACAACCCGAAGGACCGTGTCAGCGGGAAAAGGAAAAGGGCGGTGCTTCCCAATTCCAGTACGCCAATGAACAGCAATTTTTTGCCGCCGAAGCCCATGGCCGCCATCGGCATTTCCACATTGGGGACATGCGCAAGTTTTGCGACTGCGCTCCCCAAAAGCAGGATTCCTGTCAGCGCTATCACGATGTTGCCTACCGTTGGCTTCTTCATCTCCCATCACTCCTTTTGTTTTCATTCCTGGCAATAAGACCGGGCACAGGAGCGCGGTGTGACACGTGAAAATCGGGCGCGGCCGCATTGCCGATGGGCGGTTCATCGCCTGGTGCAGCGGCGAATCGTGGAGAAGAAATTGATCAGGTTGCCGTCGGGGTCGCGGAACAGCATGGAGCGGCTGCCCCAAGGCTGGTCCGTAGGCTCCAGAACGAATTTCTGCACCAGCTCGGCCAGGCGGGCGCGCTCCTGATCTACGTCGTTCACTTGAAAGTCGAGAATCACGGAGCGGTTGGCGGCGGGCTCCGCCGCTCCCGCATTGAATAGGTCCACGCTGCGCTTGCTCGAGAGGGCCAGTGTGCTGGCCGCGCCGCGCAATTCCACGTAGTCTTCACTGCCGATCGGGATAACGCACAAAACATTTTCGTAGAACCGGGAGAGTGCGGAGACATCCGAGGTGACCAGCCTTGCCTGCGCCAATTTCATGCAACACCTGCCTCTCTTTCCCCTTGGCAACTTGCAAAGTAGATGGTGCAAAGGAAGACCAGGGAGAGGCAGGCTTTGTGACGAATAGAAACGAAACAGCGGCGGCAGACTGAAAGCGGAGCGGCGAGGCGATATTATTATTCAAAAAGGAGCTGGTGGCAGGCTCGGGAGGCGCTCGAGCTTGTCGGGATTGCGAACAATATAAATGTTGCGAATGCGGCCTTGTGCGACGTCCAGGGAAAGCACGCCGAATACGCGGCCCTGATGATAGACGGCAATACCAGGCAGCCCGTTGATCTCCGTAGATCGCCGGATGACATCCTCGGGCATGAATTTCTGCGGCGCGTTGAAGAAAAAGCGCGCCACGCGGTCCGCGCCATAGATTGGTTTGGGCACGGCGGTCGCTTTGCCCCCGCCGTCGGTATACAGCACGATGTCATTGGAAAGCAAGGCCAGCAATCCCTGCACATCTCCGCGTCCCGTGGCCTCCAGGAATTGCTGCAACAACTTCTGGTGTTCCGCCGGCGAGGCATCGAAACGCGGGCGGCCCTGGGTGACATGCTGTTTGGCGCGCTTGAGGATCTGCCGGCAGTTGGCTTCGTTGCGACCAAGCATGGCGGCGACTTCTGCGTATTCGTAATCGAACACTTCACGCAGGAGAAACACGGCGCGTTCCACGGGCGTCAAGCGCTCCAGAAGCATGAGGAAAGCCATCGACAGCGAGCCGTTGATGCCGGAAATAGCCGCCGGCTCCTCCGCAGACTGCGTGAACAGCGGCTCGGGGAGCCACTGGCCGAAATATTGCTCGCGCTTGACGCGCGCGGACTGCAGTTGGTTGATGCAAAGGCGAGTGATCACCGTTACAAGAAAGGCGCGGGGATCGCGAATCGCCTCGTCGGAAGCCTGCTGCCAGCGCAGAAACGTTTCCTGCAGCATGTCTTCCGCGTCTGCACGGCTACCGAGCATCCGGTAGGCTACGGAAAACAACAGGCCGCGATGCTCCTCGAACGCGGCAAGCGCGCGCGTATCGGTGGAAGCGCCTGGGTTGGCTGAATTCATCGACCAGACTCCACGGATAAGACCAGCAAGATGCGCATTTTGTGACCGGCGAAACCTCGACGCCAACCTCCCTTTTCCTCAAACGCATCGAATCTTTGAAGCGCTGTTTATGAGATGCCACCTCTCGCAGGGGTGGAACATTGCTTGCCGGCGGATTTCCGGTCACAATGAAGTTTCTTGCCCCTCCGCCCAGAGGGTTCATGTTCTTTCGCACCGTTGATCAGGTAAAGCGATTTTTCAAAATACTTGTGGGATTCACGCTCCTGGGCGCGGGAGCCATCATGGTTTTTACGCCGGGGCCGGGCTGGGTGGTGATGTTTCTGGGACTCACGCTATTGGCGGCGGAATTTGTTTGGGCCAGGCGGCTGATGAATCATATGAAAGAGCAAGGCACTCGGATTAAAGATACGGTTTTGCGGACTGGCAAGTCCGACTCTACCGATTCGGCGTGACTTCTAGGTCCTCCAATAACTCCCCAAGGACAAATTGGCCATGATCAGCGAATGGAAGGGCAAGTGGGCGTTGGTAACCGGCGCAAGCGCGGGCATTGGTGTGGCCCTGGCGGAGGAGCTTGCCGCCGGCGGCACGTATCTGGTGTTGACGGCGCGGCGGTCAGATCGCCTGCAGGAAGTGGCGGAAAACCTGCGAAAGAAGCACGGCGTCGAAGCTCTGGTCTTTGCCGCGGACCTGGCGAGGCGTGACGCGCCGGCGAGCATTTATGAGTTCTGCAGGGAAAAGGGCTTGCGCATCGATCTGCTGATCAATAACGCGGGTTTCGGCCAGTATGGCGAGGTGCCGCAGGTGCAAACGCAGCGGCTGCTCGACATGGTGGAAGTGAACTGCACCGCGGTGGTGCATCTGACGCGGCTCTTTTTGCCGGAGATGGTGGCGCGCCGCGGCGGCGACATTCTGATTCTGGCCTCGACCGCGGCGTTTCAGGCCGTGCCGTATATTTCCACTTATGCGGCCACCAAGGCGTTTGATCTGTATTTTGCGGAGGGGCTGGCGGAAGAGATGAAGCCGCACGGCATCCGCGTCTGCGCGCTATGCCCGGGCTCGACGGAATCGGAGTTCCACGCAGTGGCAGGGCAGGAGCAGTTCACGGCCAAAAATCAGGAGCCCCCGGACCAGGTGGCACGCACGGGCCTGAAGGCGCTGGCGGCAGGCAAGAGCTACGTCATTTGTGGCCTCGGGAACTATCTCGGGGCGCATTCACAGCGCCTGGTTCCACGGCGCGTGGTCACGCGGGTGGCGGCCAATATGTTCCGCCCCGGCAAACGGCAATAGCCGCGCTAGCAGTGCCCGCGCAACTCTAACCTCTTGAGCGGGTTTTGTTTAGTGCGGGGCCAAGCCAACTGGATTTCCCTTCCCCGGACCCCTTGGGAACTTTCCCCGCCCGCACCGGGAATAGTATTCGACACCGGGCGTTAACCAGGAGAGATGCAGATCGAGTCACAGGAACGAGACGACGTCCTTCTGAAGCGTTCGGCCAAGGGTGATGAAGAGGCCTTTACCCTGCTTTATCGCCGCAACCAGGCGCAAATCTATCGTTTTGCGTTGCGCATGACCGGCCGCGCCTGGGCCGCGGAAGAGATTGTGCAGGATGTGTTCATGACCCTGGTGCGCGAGCCGAAAAAATTTGATCCCACGCGCGGCCCATTGGCGGCCTTCCTTTACGGGATTGCGCGCAACCGCGTGATGAAGCACCTGGAGCGCCAGCCACGCGAGTTTTCCCTGGAGTATCGGAGCGGGGACAACGGCACGAGCGAAATCGAAGTGCCCGACGAACGGACGCCTGCGCACTGGGCGGAGCTTCACGAGCGGCGTGATTGCGTGCGTGCCGCGGTGTTGTCCTTGCCGCTAGAGTTTCGCGAAACCGTGGTGCTTTGCGAACTGGAAGAGATGAGCTACGAAGAAGCGGCGACGGTTCTGCAGTGTCCCGTGGGCACGGTCAGGTCGCGCCTGCACCGCAGCCGCGCGCTGCTGCTGGCGAAGCTGGAGATGTTGCGCAACGCGCCGAAGCGCGCGAATGCCGGGTATTGAGGATTTGGGAGAAGTGAAGATGAATTGCGAAGAGTTTGTCAATTCGGGGCTTGCGTCCGCTGCCGCGGCTGAGCCGGAGACCGCGGCCGCGCGCGAGCATTTGCGGACTTGTCCGGAGTGCGCGGCGCTGTACGAGCGACTGCTGGAGCTGCGCGGAGAATTGCGGGAATTGGGCAAGGCTACCACGCAGGCCGCCACGCCTTCGCGCGTGGAGATGCGCCTGCGTCAGGAATTCCGCACGCGGCATAAGACGGACAAGAATCGAGACCGCGCCGTGGTGGCGGGCTGGATGTTGGCAGCGACGACCATGGTGCTGGCGGCGGGCTCAATGGTGGTGTGGCAACAGCGCCAAGGAAATCACATGAATCCTACGCCCGCACCGGTAAGCGTAAGCGCGGTTGCCAACGGGCCCGAGTTGGGCGGGACTTTGATTGCGGCCAGCGACGACGAGCAATTCGCCCTGATTCCGGGCGCACTGCCGGGCTTGCAGGACGAAACCTCGGTGGTGCGCGTGCAAATGCAGCGCGGCGCGCTGGGTGCGCTGGGCTTGAGCGTCAACGATGAGCAAGCCAGCGACATCGTGCAGGTAGATCTGCTGCTCGATACCGACGGGCAACCGCAGGCTTACCGCCTGGCGGAGTCCACGGATTGAGTTTGTGCGGCACATGCGCCGCGTTCGGGAGAGAAGCAAACAGGAGAGAAGCAAGGAGAAGACGGAATGTCGAGAACATGGATCTTCGGTGTATTGACCGCCGCGGTGCTCGGCGCGGGGTGCCTGGCGCAGGCGCAAGAACCGCCTCCGGGCCCGCCGCCCCACCACGGGTTTCCGGGACACATGGGCGAACGCATGGAAATTCTGGGTTTCGAAGAGATGCATCCGGGAAAGGTGGTGACCGGTGCGCCATATTCCGCAGTGAGGGTCAGGGAAGAGGCGCAAACCCTTTCCGACGGCACTGCCATTAACCGCAAGATTCAGACCAGTGTGTTTCGTGATTCGCAGGGCCGCGTGCGGCGCGAAGTCACCATGCCGACCATTGGGCCTCTCGCGGCTAGCAACCAGGCGCAAACATTCATCGTGATTCACGATCCTGTGGCGGGCACCGCCTATGAGCTGCATCCTGACGAAAAGACCGCTGTGCAGTTGCGGTCCCATGCGGGCGGTAAGAAAAATCCGGACGAGCTGCAGGGCAAATTCGACGCCTTTGTGCAGCAGGAAATTGCCAACGGAACCTTGAAGAAGGAAGACATTGGCACGCAGACCATCAGCGGCCTTTCCGCGCAGGGCACGCGCTATACGCGTACCATCCCCGCCGGACAGATCGGAAACGACAAGCCTATCCTGGTCACCGACGAGGTCTGGTATTCCCCTGACCTGCAGATCGTGGTGAAGAACACGCACACGGACCCGCGGTTCGGCACGCGAACCTCCACGGTCACGAACATTCAGCGGCAGGAACCAGCGGCCACGCTGTTCACCGTTCCGACAGGTTACACCGTGACGCAGGGACGCCGCGGACCGCGCGGCATGAGGAGAGGCGGAGGCGCTGCGCCTACCGAGGATGCCCCTCCGCCGCCGGGCGAATAAACGCTCCGCCGCGCAACAAACTTCTCTCCTGAAGACGGCACGCCCTTGCTGCAGCTACCCCCATTGCTGCCGCGAGGGCGCCGCCGTTCTAGGGGTGCCTTTATGTTTTTTTAATTTGTGCCGAGTTAGGATGGACGCCATGGAAGTGAAGGATCTTGCGGAACAATTGCTTTGCGAAGGTTACGTACACCTGTACGTCTGGGAAGACGGCCCCCAAGTGGACTATCCCGAACACGAGCACCGCGCCGAGTCCGCGCATATTATCCTGAACGGCGAAATGAGCATGACCGTGGATGGAGAGACGAAGATCTACCGGGCCGGAGAGCGCTTTGACCTTCCCGCGGGAACACGACACTCCGCGAAAACCGGGCCGCAAGGCTGCCGCTACCTGATCGGCGAACGCTGAAGTCGTTCATTCACCCGCCCCAGCGCGAGGCACGATCCAGCAATTCAATGACGTGGAGGACTTCCTGGCCGGTTTGGTGTATTTGCGCGCCGGCGCGAAGTTGCAGCAGGCAGCCGGGATTGGCCGTGGCGATGATTTGCGCGCCCGTGGATTTCGCACAGGCCATTTTTTCCGCCAGCAAATCAAGGGAAGCCCGCGTTTGCGTCACGTTATAGACGCCCGCTGAGCCGCAGCAGATATCCGCGAAAGGCAGTTCCACAAATTCCAGGCCGGGAATCGCGTGAAGCAACTGGCGCGGCGCTTCCCGGATTTTCTGGCTGTGAAGCAGATGGCAGGAATCCTGGTAGGTGACACGCGCGGCGAGCGGCTTGAGCGGTGCCGAAAGGCCGAGGGCGGCGAGGAATTCGGTGACGTCGCGCGTGTTTTTTGCGAACGCGGAAGCTGCGGCGAATTCCGGCTCGGCCGAGATAAACAGGTGCGGGTATTCCTTTAAGGTGGAGCCGCAGCCCGCGGCATTGGTGACCACGGCATCGAACTCACCGCAGGCAAAGGCTGCGAGGTTCTTCCGCGCCAGATCGTGGGCGACATCGCGAACGCCGGCATGCGCGGCCAGCGCGCCGCAGCAGAATTGCTTATCGGGTACCACGACGTCGCAGCCGTTGGCGGTGAGGGCGCGAATGGTCGCTTCGTTGAGGGCGGTGAAGGTGACGTTGGCAATGCAGCCGGCGAAGAAGGCCACGCGGGCGCGGCGTTTGCCTTGCGCGGGGAAAGTCTTGCCGAGTTGCTCGAAAAAGAAGGAGCGGTCAATGGTGGGCAGTAATTGGTCGCGTTCGGCCAGGTCAAGCATCTTCAAAATGCCGATGCCTCTGGCCGCGGCCTGCAAGCCCGAGCGCTGGTAGAAGCGCAGGAATTTTGCGGCCATGGCGATACCTTCCGGATACGGAAGCAGGCGCCGGTAGACGAAGTCACGCGCCAGCCGTGCTGGCCAAGATCGGCGGTATTCTTGCTCGATGCGCGCTCGGGCGTGCTCCACAAGTTTTCCGTAGTTCACGCCTGAGGGGCACGCGGTTTCGCAGGAGCGGCAATCCAGGCATTTATCGATGTGATCGACGAAACCGGATGAGACCGGGAGCTCGCCCTGCTCGACAAGAAGCATCTGGCGGATGCGTCCGCGCGGCGAATCTGCTTCCAGTTGCCACAAGCGATAGGTCGGGCAGTGATTGAGGCACAGCCCGCAATGCACACAGCGGGAAAAATCCTCGTAGACGGGAATCTCACCAGGAATGGAATGCGGAGCCGTCACGGGTTCAGAGGCCTCCCGCGAAACGCCCGGGGGCAAAAATGGTTTGCGGATCGAAGACAGCTTTGAGGCGCTGCATCAGCAGGAAGTCCGGCGGTTTGGCGCTCCAGAAGCCGACGCGCTCTTTTACGGCCAGCGGCGCATGGAGCAAGGTGGCCGTGCCGCGCTTCTGGGCAACGGTTGCGAAGACGATTGTGGCCGCGCAGCTGAGCTCTTCTATCGTGGCCGCGTCTTCTGCCTCAGCAAGCAGCGCTAGATAGGCGACACCCCAAGCCCGCAACGCGAAGGCGCAACGGAAGGAACCGCCTTGCGCGAGCCGCGAGATTTCCATGGCGTTGCTGGCGGTAAAATTTGGCAACACGATGCGCGCCAGAACCACGCTGGGAGATGTCGAAATCAAATGGTCATAAGCCTCGCGCATGAAGTCATCCAGAGCTTCACCTACCGAAGCGGAAAGCGTTTCGCTCTTTTTGGCTCGCGCGGCGAAAGTAAGGCTTTCCAGTTCTCGGGCGATTCGCCGAACGACAGCTTCATGGCCTTCGCAAGCGGCGTAGACATTCCAGCCGCTCGATGATGGCGACGCTGGCACCGACTGATTCGCCGCTTTCAGGCAGGCTGCCGCCACGGCGGAAAATTCGGGCGATATCACCTCCAGGTTGGAAAGCGGCAGTCCCGAACTGAGCAAGGCCGCGCGAAAATGCATTGCTGATTCCGCATCGGAAAAGCTGGACAAGTGCCGGGCACAGGTTTCGGGAAGCGGAAAAGTGCGGAAGTTCAAACGCGTGACCGCCGCCAGGGTGCCGAGGGAACCAATGAGCAGCTTATGCAGGTCGTAGCCAGTGACATTTTTGACGACGCGGCCTCCGCTCTTGCAGAGTTGACCCGTGCCGTCCACAAACTCCGCGCCGATCAGGAAATCACGTGCGGTGCCATATTGCTGGCGAAGTGTGGAATCGATTCCGGAGACCACGGTGCCACCGATCGTCGCACTTTCGCCGCCAGGCACTCCCAGAGGCAGGAACTGGCCTTTTTGCTTCAGCGCCATCTGTAATGTCTTAAGCGGCAGGCCCGCGTCCACGCTGAGCGTGAGATCCGCCGGATCGTAATGGGCAATTTCAGTCAAGCCGGCCATGCCCAGCGCCAGCTCATAGCGCTGCGGCGTCATGCCGATTTCCAGCTTGCTGCCTGAGCCGCAACAAACCAGCGCGAGCTTTTCGGATGCTGCAAAGCGCACCGTCTCCGCGACTTCCTGCGCGCTCCGCGGCTTCAGCACGGCCGAAGGGATTCGCCCTCCAATCATAAACTTACGCAGTTCATCTTCGGTCGCGCCCACGCGGTTGCGTCCAAGCAACGCTTCCAGGCGAACGGGCAAGCTGGCGGTTGTACTCATTTCCGTGCGGTGGCGTTGCGGCTGGCTTTTCTGACGCGAATTTCGCCGCAGCATTTGCTGAGTGGAAAAACCTTTCCGGGATTCAGCGAAGAGTCCGGGTTGAAGGCATCATGAATGCGGCGCATCAAATCGAAATCGGCGTCGCTGAAAAGCAGCGGCATCAGTTCGTTTTTTTCCATGCCCACGCCGTGTTCGCCGGTGAGCGCGCCGCCCAACGAGACGCACATGCGGATAATGTCCTGGGCGGCGGCGATGGCCCTGGCAAATTGATCTGCGTCGCGCGGATCGAAAAGAAGAATCGGGTGGAGATTGCCGTCGCCGGCATGAAAAATATTACCGATCTGGAAACCACGCCGTTTTCCGATTTCCTGGATTCTTTGAAGCGCCTCGGAGAGTTTTGAGCGCGGAATTACGCCATCGAGGACGTAATTCGAGGGCGCGAGTCGCCCAAGCGCGCCAAAGGCGTTTTTTCGTCCTTTCCACAAAAGTTCGCGTTCGTGCTCGTCGCGTGCCGTGCGCACTTCGCGTGCGCGGTTTGTGGTGCAAATTTTCGCAATCACCGCCGCCTGCGATTCCACCGCTTCGCGCAGGCCCTCCACCTCCAGCAGCAGGACCGCAGCGCTATCTCGCGGAAAGCCTGCCTGGATATAATCCTCAACTGTGCATAACGTCCAGCCATCGAGCATTTCGCAGGCGGCGGGCGTAATGCCGCGCGCCGTGATTTCCGCTACGGTGTGCGAGGCGTCGCCCACATCGTCAAAAATGGCCAGCAGCGTCTTCACTGCTTCCGGCTTGCGCGAAAGCTTTACGGTAATTTCCGTCACCAGCGCCAGCGTGCCTTCGCTGCCCACCAGCAACCCGCACAAATCGTAACCCGGCGCATCGCCGTGGCGGCTGCCCACGCGCACGATCTCGCCGTCCGGCAGGACTAACTCAAGCGCCGCGACGTGATTCGTCGTCAAGCCGCAGGCCAGCGTGTGCGGGCCGCCGGCATTTTCAGCGACGTTGCCACCGATGGTGCACGATTTTTGGCTCGAAGGGTCCGGAGGAAAATAGAGTCCCGCGTGCTCCGCAGCGCGCGTGATATCTAGATTCACCACGCCGGGCTGCACCACGGCGCGCCGGTTTTCCAGGTCCAATTCCAGGATGCGGTTCATGCGCGCAAAGACGATCATCACCCCGCCGCCACGCGCCAAGGCTCCTCCGGAAAGGCCGGTTCCCGCGCCGCGGCCGACCACCGGCACCTGGTATTTGTCGGCCAGCTTTACGATTCGCGAAACATCTCCCGTCGTGTGCGGGAAAACGACCACTTCGGGGCGGGCCTTTTCAACCGAGCCGTCGAATTCATACAGAAGCAAATCTTCCTTTTGCGATAAGACGTTTGCGGGCCCAAGCAGGGATTGCAATTCGCGAATGAGCGCGGGTTCCATGTGCAAGGTCCACGAAAATGTGGCTGCACCAACTATAGTCACGCGCGCCGCCGGCTGGCAATGACGCCCTGCGACTGTTTCGCGGCCTGTGCTAGTGTAGAAGTCCGACAATCTTCGAGGAAGAGCATGGCCAAACCGAAAGTGTATGCAACGCACCAGCTATTCGCGGGGGCGCGGGAAATCCTGGAAGCCGCGTGTGATGCGGAATATTGGACCAACGAGGCGCGCCCGCCGCGCGAAGAGGTGCTGCGGCGGGTGAAAGACAAGGAAGGGCTCGTCTGCCTCCTCACGGAAAAGATCAACGATGAGTTTCTGCGCAACGCCCCGAAACTCCGCATCGCCGCGAACGTCGCCGTCGGCTTCGACAACATCGACCTGGACGCGTGCACCAAACGCGGCGTGGCCGCCACCAACACTCCCGGCGTGCTGGATGAAACCACCGCGGACTTTGCCTGGACGCTGATGATGGCCGTTGCGCGCCGCCTGGGCGAAGGCGAGCAACTCGCGCGCTGCGGGAACTGGAAGGGATGGAACCTAGACCAGTTGTGCGGCGCCGACGTCTGGGGCAAAACTCTGGGCATCGTAGGATTCGGACGCATCGGACGGGCCATGGCGCGGCGCGCGCTGGGCTTTCAGATGAAAGTGATCTACACCGATGCGGTGAAGGCGCAGCCGGAAGTTACCGAGTCGTTGAAAGCAGAATATCGCGAGATGAACGCATTGCTGGCCGAATCTGACTTTATCAGCCTGCATGTGCCGCTGATTCCGGAAACGCGTGGCTTGTTTGACGCGCCGAAGTTTTATCGCATGAAGCCGACGGCGTTTTTGATTAACACGGCGCGCGGGCCGGTTGTCGACGAGGCGGCGCTGGTCGCCGCGCTGGAGGCGAAAAAGATCGCCGGTGCCGCGCTGGACGTTTTCGAGAACGAGCCGTTCATTCATCCGGGTCTGAAGCGGCCGAACGTGGTGCTGGCGCCGCACCTGGCATCCGCGTCCATCGAAACGCGCACGAAAATGGCGGTGATGGCGGCCAGCAATGTGACGGCCTTGTTCCAAGGCCAGATGCCGGCGAACATGCTGAACCCTGCGGTATTGAAAAAAGCTTGATTCCCGAGAGCGGCGGCCATGAAATCCGGAAAGCAAGTCGCGCGGGAGATTTTCGCCAGCACCCTGGCGGCGCTGGATATTCCCGGAATCATGGATAGAAAGCTGGCGATTCGGGGAGACGTTCTTCTGCTGGAGCGTGGCGAGGTTCGGCTCCCGAAAAATGCTCCGGTGTTTGTCGTTGCCATCGGCAAGGCGTCGTATGCACTGGTTGCTGGTTTGCGTGCGTTGCTGCCGGAGGATTGGGTGTTCGAAGGGGTGGTTGCGGCGCCAACCAAACCCGCGGTGCCCGTTGCGGGCCTGAAATATTTCGTCGGCGGGCATCCCAACCCGCATGAGGGTAGTTGGCAGGCCGCGGAAGCAATTCTTGCGCTGCTGCGCAAAACAAACGAAAACAACGTGGTCTTTTTCTTGCTTTCCGGCGGAGGCTCGGCACTGACCGAGCTGCCCCTGATTCCTGGGGCGCAGCTTGCCGATCTGCAGGCGGTGAATCGCGCCCTGGTTACGTGCGGCGCGCCCATCGAAGCGATGAACACGGTGCGTCGTCATTTTTCGGCGATCAAGGGGGGACGGTTGGCGCTGGCCGCTGCTCAAGCGGCTAAGGTGACGCTTGCGGTTACGGATGTGCCTGAGGGCAAAGAGCACGCGCTTGCTTCTGGACCGACAGTCCCCGACCCCTCAACGATCGCGGATACTCTGCGCGTCCTCGATGAATACGGCCTGCGTGCGAAATTTCCCCAGCTCGTCGTTCGCTGGCTGGACGAAGGAAAAATGCCTGAAACGCCGAAGCCCGGCAACGCCGCCTTTCGCAATGCGCATTTTCAGCTGCTGCTGGGCATGCACGATCTGTTTCATGCCGCGCACCACGCCGCCGAAGCGCACGGTTACCTCGCGTTTTGCGACAACTCCACGGACGACTGGCCAGTGGAAAGGGCGGCGGAAGCGTTGCTGCAGCGGCTCGAAGAGGCGCGGCGCGAGAACCCGGGCCAGCGTGTGGCGCTGATTGCGGATGGCGAGTTGAGCTCCCCGGTGACGGGCAATGGCGTCGGCGGCAGGAATTCCGCCTTCGTGCTGGCCTGCGTCGAGAGAATTGCCGGGGGCAACATCACGGTGTTCAGCGCGGGAACCGACGGCATGGACGGCAACAGTCCCGCAGCTGGAGCGGTCGCCGATGGCGAAACCTTTGCGCGCACGCAGGCAATGGGCCTGGATCCATCGGCCTGCTTCAGACAAAGCGACGCTTACACTTTTTTCAAC
>DATFSI010000040.1:0-22015 GCA_035262705.1 Candidatus Acidiferrum sp.
CACCCAATTCGTGGGCGGCTTTTTGCAGGCGCAGGCGCAATGCGCCAATCTTCGCGCGAAAATCAAACGAGGCGACGTGTAGACGAGCGGTGTGCAAGCGCTTTCGCGAGTCTTGCAAGCGGCCCCGCAGGCCGGTGGCGAGCCGCGAAGTCAGTTCATCGGAACGCTGCCGCTGCTGGCGCAGCAGATCGAGCGGCCGGCGAAAGCCGCGCCGCCCGGCCAAGGCGTGCACGCGGCGAGACAATCCGAGCAAGCGATAGCGCAAGGAGCCTTCGAGGCGCGCGCGTAGCTCGAAAACATGCTTGTCGAACTCGCGGCGCGTCTGCACTACGAGTTCGGCGGCGGCGGAGGGCGTGGACGCGCGCACATCGGCCACAAAATCCGCGATAGTGAAGTCCGTCTCGTGGCCTACGCCGGAAATCACCGGGATCGCGCAGGCGGCAATGGCTCGCGCGACGCTTTCTTCGTTGAAGGACCACAAATCTTCGAGCGAACCGCCGCCGCGCACGAGCAGCAGCACATCCACCGTGCGCTTCTTACTGAAATAATCGAGCGCCTTCACAATTCCGCCGGCCGCGCCTTCGCCCTGTACACGCACGGGGTAGAGCGTCAGGTGCACGTTGGGAAAGCGGCGCTTGAGGATGCGCACGACGTCGCGCACCGCGGCACCCGACGGCGAAGTAATCAGCCCGATGTGGCTGGGCAGTAGCGGCAAAGGCTTTTTGCGCGACGGATCGAACAAGCCCTCCGCTTCAAGGCGCTTTTTTAGCTGCTCAAATGCAAGCTGCAGCGCGCCGCGGCCGGCCGGCTCAAGCGATTCGACATAAATCTGATACTCGCCACGCGGCTCGTAAACGCTGACCGACCCACGCACGGTCACCTTGAGCCCATCCTCCGGGAAAAACTTCATGCCACGTTGTTGCTGCTTGAAAAGCACGCACTTCACCTGCGCGCGTTCGTCTTTCAGGGTGAAGTAATAATGGCCGGACGTCGCTCCCCGACAGTTGGAGATTTCGCCCTGCACGGTGACGTCGGTAAAATGTTTGGCCAGCAGTTCGCGGATGCGCGCGGTCAGGTCGCTGACGGTGTAAATCCGGCGTTCCGGCTGCAGATTAAAGGTCAGCTGCCCCATTCGGCTTTAATCCTCTTCTTCGTCGCCCATCTGCATGGTCAGGTAGCGTTCGTAGCCGAGTTCCTTGATCTGGTGAATCTGCGCTTCAAGCCAGTCGACGTGGTCCTCTTCGTCCTTGAGCAGCGCAACAAACATATCGCGCGAGCCATTATCCTTTTCCGCGACCGCCACCTGAATCGCGTGGTTGTAGTCTTTCACAGCACCGAGCTCCAAATCCAGATCGCTCTGCAACATCTCGTGCACATTTTTGCCCACTGTCAGGTCCAGCGGCTTCATGCTCGGCGTACCATCGAGGAAAAGGATCCGCTCCATCAAGGCCTCGGCATGCTTCATTTCGCCAATCGATTGTTTCTTGATGTACTCCGACAGTTTCTCGTAGCCCCAGTTTTCGCACATTTCCGCGTGCAGAAAATACTGGTTGATCGCCGTGAGTTCTTCCCTGAGAGCTTTATTCAGTTCCTCGATGACCTTAGGTGAGCCTTTCATATCTTGCGCCTCCTGGCTCGGCGAGTCTAACGCAGGCAATGTGCCAGCGACAAGGCAGAGCGGGAACAAAACGCAGAAGAAACCTGGAGGTTCTTAACGCCGGAAGCGCGAAACCAGCCAGAACAGAAGGCTGAGCCCCACGCTCAACAGGATGCAGGTTGTGAGCGGGAAATAGAACGAGGAATGTTCGCCCTCGTGGACGATGTCGCCGGGCAAGCGTCCGAGCCGGAAGGGCAATTTGCCGCCGAAATAAAAGAATGCGCCTACCAGGGCGATAAATCCGCCCAGCAGCAGCAGGGTTCGGCCGAGTTCGCGCAAGGAGTCCATCACGCTGCGGCGATGCGCTGGATCAAGTCTTTTTGCTCGGCGATCGATTCGGCGCCGACGGTGAATGCATCGAGCAGTCCGAGGCCAAGCGCAAACTTCAACGCTTCGTCCTGTCGATTGCGCAGCGCGCCCTGGCCAAGAATTTTCATGCCGACAATGCCCTTCCCCGCAGCGCGCATTTCGCGAATCACGCCAACGACCGTGTCCGGGCTGGCATCCATTTCCGCGCCAATGGGATTAATGCGTACCAGGTTGACTTCCACCCAGGGAGATTTCGCCGCCGTGCGCAGCGCCTCGATGGTGTGGCAAGAGCAGCCATGCGCGCGAATGATGCCCTTTTGCTTGGCGTCTTCCAGCACGTCCATCGCGCCGCGGTAGCCGGTGGTCCAGTCGCCTTCGGTAAGGCAGTGCATCAGCATGACGTCAATGTGGTCGACGTTGAGCTCGCGGCGGAAACGTTCGAGGTCAGCGCGCATGCCGTCGGCGTCGCGGGCCCAGGATTTGGTCAGCACGGTCACCCTGCTGCGATCGACGTGCTCCAGAGCTTCGGCGACGTGGGGATGGCTGCCGTAGGAATCTGCGGCATCGAAAAAGCGCAGGCCGTTGTCGTAGCCATTGCGGAGGAGTCGCGACAGGCCGTCGATGCCCAGGGCCGTCTGGTGGGAATGGTGGCCGACGCCCACCGTGCCGGTGCCCATGGCCAGCCGCGAAGTCTGCATCCCTGTCTTTCCCAGTGTGATGGTATCGGCAGCGGAGAATTTTTGCGGCAGCGATGGCAGCAAAGCCAATCGCGCGGCCAGCGTCTCTGGCGCGAGCCATGCCGCAGCGGAAATGGCAACGGCATGGTGGAGAAATTCACGGCGGGTCTTCTGCAAGCAGGCCATAGAAACCTCCGGAGGGAGGGGGGCATCCGCTTCTATTATGCTGAGACGCACGAGAAAGAAATAGGAGAGATTTTGCAGGCGGGCTGGAGGTTGTCATTCCGAACGGAGCGAAGAATCTGCTTTCTGTAAGACTTTAGAAAAACGACAGATTCCTCGGGATGACACAACTCGTCCTTTTTCGCCGCATACCTAAATCAATTCCAGGCCGGAGAAGAAGTAGCCGATTTCGAAGGCGGCGGTTTCCGGAGCGTCCGATCCATGCGTGCAGTTGTTGCCGATGCTGGTGCCGAGGTCGTGACGAATAGTTCCCGGCGCGGCCTTTTTCGGGTCGGTGGCGCCCATGGTGTCGCGCCATTTGTAAATAGCGCCATCGGCTTCGAGCACCATCGCAAAGATTTTTCCGGAGCTCATGAAGTCGGTAAGCTCGCCGAAAAACGGGCGCTCCCGGTGCACGGCGTAAAAGCCGCCGGCTTCTTGTTTCGTCAGGCGCATGGACTTGATGGCCACAATCTTGAACCCCGCCTTGTGTATGCGCGAAAGAATTTCTCCATGCTGGGCGCGGCCCACCGCGTCCGGCTTGATGATTGCAAATGTCCTCTCGATAGCCACAACTTTCTCCTCGTATTCGAATTAGCAAAATGTAGCACTGGCTTTTATGCCAGCGTTCGTACCGAAAAGATCTACTTCAAAGCTGCCGCGACTGTTGATCCAAGGTCCGCGGGAGTTTCTACCGTTTCAATTCCTGCCGCATTCATCGCTGCGTATTTATCCTTCGCGGTTCCTTGTCCGCCGCTGATGATAGCGCCCGCGTGCCCCATGCGCCGGCCCGGAGGCGCGGTCTGCCCGGCGATGAAGCCGACCACCGGCTTTTTCACGTTGGCCTTGATCCAGGCCGCGGCGCGCTCTTCGGCATTGCCGCCGATTTCGCCAATCAGAATGATAGCGTGCGTGTCGGGATCGTCGTTGAACAACTTGATGGCGTCAAGAAAGGGCGTGCCGATGATCGGGTCGCCGCCGATGCCGATGCACGTGGACTGGCCGATTCCCAGCTGCGTGAGCTGGTGCACCGCTTCATACGTCAAGGTGCCGCTACGGCTCACGACGCCAACGTTGCCTTGCTTGTGGATGCGGCCCGGCATGATGCCAATCTTGCACTTACCTGGCGAAATGACACCGGGGCAGTTCGGGCCAATCAGTCGGGTGCGCGATTTGGAGAGCACTTCGGCTACTCGCACCATATCGAGCACCGGAATGCCTTCGGTGATGCAGACAACCAGCGGCAACTGCGCGTCGGTAGCTTCGAGAATGGCGTCGGCGGAATATGGCGGCGGGACGAAAATTACGGATGCATCCGCACCGGTAGCCTTCACGGCTTCGGAAACGGTATTGAATACTGGGCGCTCGAGATGTTTTGTTCCACCCTTCCCTGGCGTCACGCCACCGACAACGTTGGTTCCATATTCGATCATCTGCTGCGCATGGAAAGTGCCTTCACGCCCGGTAAATCCTTGGACAAGAACTCGTGTTTTCTCATTCACCAGAACGCTCATCGCGCACCTCCCGCCAACGCCACAACTTTTTGTGCGCCGTCTTTCATGCCTTCGGCGATGGTGAAATTCAAACCACTGTCACGCAGAATTTGTTGTCCGCGTTCCACGTTGGTTCCTTCCATGCGCACGACCACAGGCACTTGCACGTGTAGGTCCTTGGCCGCAGATACCACGCCGGTGGCCAGCACATCGCAGCGCAAAATACCGCCAAAAATATTGATAAACACCGCGCGCACCTCGGGATCGCTCAGCAGGATGCGGAAAGCATTCTTCACCTGTTCCGCGGATGCGCCGCCGCCCACATCCAGGAAGTTGGCCGGCGAGCCACCGGCGTACTTGATAATATCCATGGTGGCCATGGCCAAGCCCGCGCCGTTGACCATGCAGGCCACGCTGCCGTCGAGTTTGATGTAGTTGAGGCCGTACTTCGAGGCTTCGACTTCGAGCGGATCTTCCTCGTCGAGGTCGCGCAGTTCGCGCAAATCCTTGTGGCGGAACAGACCGTTGTCGTCAAAAGTCATCTTGGCGTCGAGCGCCACGAGTTTTCCGTCACCGGTCACCACGCAGGGGTTAATTTCGAGCAGCGATGCATCCGTATCCATGAACGCGCGATAGAGTGCCTGCAGGAACGGCGTGGCCACGGTTGCCATTTCGCCGGAAAGTCCTAGGCCGAACGCGATTTTCCGCGCCTGGTAGGGCTGCAAGCCCACGGCCGGGTGAATCGGTTCACGCAGAATGGCGTTGGGATTTTCCCTGGCGACTTCTTCGATCTCCATGCCGCCCGCGGCGCTGGCCATGAACACCGGCCGGCCACTTTCGCGATCCACCAGCAGGCCCAAATAGAGTTCGCGCTTGATGTCGAGGCCTTCTTCGATCAACAGGCGGCGCACCACGCGGCCTTGCGGGCCCGTTTGTGGCGTCACCAGGATCATGCCGAGGATTTGCGAGGCGTGTTCGGCGGCCTCATCGGCGGAGCGCGCCAGCTTCACGCCGCCGGCCTTGCCGCGGCCTCCGGCGTGGATCTGCGCCTTCACGACCACCACCGGCGTTTTCAGGCGCTGCGCGGCTTCGCGGGCCTCTTCCTTGGTGAACGCTACCTCGCCGCGCGGCGTGGTGACGCCATAACGCGCAAGGATGGCTTTGGCTTGGTATTCGTGGATCTTCATTTCGGGTTCTGCCTTTTGGGCGGCCCCGGCTTACCGCTACCGGAACCGACATCTTGTGCGACGATGGGACCGTCCACCGATGTTAGAATTTGGGGCTCGCAAAACAGTTAAGTTTACTTGACCGGGCAACCTGTGAGCAAGGCGAGGCCTGTTGCCACGCAGAGAATAAGAAGCTTGTTGAAGACAAAACGCACGCTGTGACGAGGCGGATGTGCTTACAAAAAGGACTGAATACGAATAAAACTGCGCAGGAAATCATCGAACAGGCGGAGACCGGACGGGCGCTAGCCCGGCCAGAGGCGGAAGCGTTCATGGAGGAACTGCTCTCCGGACGCCTGGAGACGCCAGAGATCGTGCGGATGCTGGTGGCGCTGAACCAGCGTCCGGTGAGCGTCGCGGAGTTGACCGGCTTCGCGCGGGTAATGCGGCGGCACGCCGCGCCGGTGTTTGCGGCGGGCGAGCCGCGTCCCACGGGCATGGTGGACACGTGCGGCACGGGCGGAGACGACAGCGGCACGTTCAATATTTCGACGGCGGCGGCCATTGTAGCCTCCGCTGCGGGCGCGCGCGTGGCCAAGCACGGGAATCGCGCGGTGAGTTCGCGCAGCGGCTCGGCGGACGTGCTGGAAGCCCTAGGTGTGAACATTGAGTTGCCGCTCGTCCACGCCGGACGCGGCGTGCGTGAAATTGGTATCGGCTTTTTGTTCGCGCCCGCGGCCAATGCCGCGGCGCGAAGTGCTGGGCCGGCGCGCCGGCAGATTGGCAAACGCACCGTGTTCAATCTTCTCGGGCCGTTGACGAACCCGGCGGGCGCGGAAACACAGGTACTGGGGGTTTTTTCCGCCGAGGTGCTGGATACGGTCGCGGCGACGCTGGCAGAGTTGGGAACGAAGCGCGCTTTCGTGATTCACGGCGCGGACGGGCTGGACGAAATCTCGTTGGCCGGGGAAACGCAAATCGCTGAAGTGCACGATGAAAAAGTGCGGCGATTTGCGGTGACGCCGGAGGAGTTTGGTGTGGAGCGCGCGCCACTCGAAGCGCTCGCCGGGGGAACACCCCGGGAGAATGCGCGGCTCATTGAAGCGCTGCTGGTGGGAGAGAACGGGCCGCGCCGCGATATCGTGATTGTGAATGCAGCGGCAGCATTGGTCGTCAGCGGCAAAGCCGGGGATTTTCGCAGTGCCGCAGAGCTGGCACGACGAGCCGTGGCTTCGGGTGAAGCCCGCGAAAAACTGGAACAGTTGAAGAAATTTACAAAACAGCACGCCGCAAAAGGGTAGCGCCGCCATCTTGCCGGTAGCAGTTTGCGGCGCTTTGTCGTTACTTTATTGCTTCGTTGCTTCCTGTTACGGCTTGGCCGGGCTTTCCACATCGTTGAGCGACTCGATGATGTCGTGAATCCACCACACTGCCAGAACGGCACCCCGCTGCGCCTAAAATAAAGAACGACATTTTGGTCGCGCGGGACATGGCGGGCTTTTGGGATTTTTTCTTTACGACCGCAGGTGATTGTAAGCGACGTACAGCGCAAAGGCGCCCCCTCCCCGACGGGGTCGGGGCAGGCAGACCCTTCGGCTACGCTCAGGGCAAGCGGCCACCGCTACAGTTCGAGAAAATTCTTCAGCAGTTGCTTGCCAGATTCGGTGAGGACGGACTCCGGATGGAACTGGACACCCACAAGTCTATGGCTCTTATGCTGCATTCCCATGATGATGCCGTCGCGGGTTTCCGCGGTGATGGCCAGTTCACGCGGCAGGGATTTTCTTTCGACGATGAGCGAATGATAGCGCGTGGCAGTAAACGGATTGGGCAGGCCGCGGAAGATGCCCGTGCCCTCGTGCTGAATTTCACTGGTTTTACCATGAAATAGTTTCGGCGCCCGGATGATTTTCCCGCCGAATGCCGCACCAATAGCCTGATGCCCCAGGCAAACGCCGAGAATGGGAAACTCGCCTGCCAGCTTTCGGATCAGCTCCACGGAAATGCCCGCTTCCTGCGGCGTGCAGGGGCCGGGCGAAATCACGATGCGCTCCGGCTTGCGTTGCCCGATCTGTTCCACGCTGATGCGATCGTTACGGTGCACCTCCACCTGGCAGCCAAGTTCGCCGAGATATTGTGCGAGGTTGTAGGTGAACGAGTCGTAGTTATCGAGCAGCAGGATCATGAACGGCCCCTCCCTTTCCCGGCCCCGCCATGCGCCGCTTCCAGAGCGCGTTGTAGCGCTTTCGATTTATTCACGGATTCGTCGAATTCGCCTTCGGGTTTCGAATCGGCCACGATGCCGCCGCCCGCCTGGATATGGGCCACACCATTTTTGATGACCATGGTGCGCAGCGCGATGCACGAATCGAGATTGCCGGCGAAATCGAGATACAGAATGCCTCCGGCGTAAATGCCGCGCCGCGTCTTTTCGAGCTCCTCGATGATCTCCATGGCGCGAACTTTTGGAGCGCCGGAAACGGTGCCCGCGGGAAAGCACGCCATCAGCGCGTCGAAGCAGTCCACGTCCTGGCGCAAGCGGCCGCGCAGGCTGGAGACCAGGTGCATGACGTGGGAATAGCGCTCCACGGTAAGCAGTTTTTCGGGCTGTACGGTGCCGTAATCGCAGACCCGGCCGAGGTCGTTGCGGCCGAGGTCCACCAACATGATGTGCTCGGCACGCTCTTTTTCACTGGCCAGCATTTCGCGCTCGAGGCGTTTATCCTCGGCGTCGTCCTTGCCACGCCACCGTGTTCCGGCAATCGGGCGGTAGAGAACTTCCCTGCCCTGCACCTTCACAAGCATTTCCGGCGAGCTCCCAACAACGTATACGTCGTTCAACTGGAGATAAAACATGTATGGCGAAGGATTGAGCGCGCGAAGTTCACGGTAAATCGAAAACGGCTCGGCGCTTGTTTTAGCCGAGAAGCGCTGGCTCAGCACGACTTGAAAAATATCGCCTTCGCGAATGTACTGCTTGGCCCTTTTCACCATGGCCAGATACTCGCTGCGTTTCAGGTTCGAAGCGACCTTCAGTGGGCGCGGCTTTCCCTTGGCCGGCTTGCTAGGCTTCTCTCCGGCGGCAGGCTCTTCTAGCAATTGCCGCGTGCGCGCGATTTCTTTCACGGCGGCGTTGTATTTCGCGCGCATGCTTCCCGGCCCCTCGGTGTAGACGTTGCGCACCACCCACAAACGGTGCTGCACGTGATCGAAGGCCAGAATGCCGTGGTAGAACATCAACTGAGCATCAAACAAGCCGATTTCATCCCGCAGGCGTTTCGGAAGGCGTTCAATCAACCGCACCATGTCGTAACTGAAGTAGCCGATGGCGCCGGCCACTAGTGGCGGCAATCCAGACAGTCGAACGGGGCGGAACTTCGCCATGCGCCCGCGCAAAAAGGAAATCGGGTCACGCTCTTCCCACAAAATGCGCTCGCGGCTTTCCAGGACGCAGGCGCCGTTCGCGTACCGGAAGATCTCCTCGGGATTCGCGCCGGCGAAGGTGTAGCGGGCGATTTTTTCGCCGCCTTCCACACTTTCCAGCAGAAACGAATAGCGCGCGCCCTGGGCTACGCGCAAATACGCGCTGACCGGGGTGAGCAAATCCGCCGAAAACGTGTCGTAAACGGGAATCAGGTTCCCGCGTTTGGCAAGTCGCTCGAATTCCGAAAACGAAGGCTGGATCATGGCCTTTTCACACTCTCTTCAATGGAATATCGAAATGGGCAAACAGGGTACGGCCTGCGGACACCTATCGAGGTTGGTTCACCAGCGTGTGTTTTCTTCGTTTTTCAGGGCGTGCAGCACGGCGTTGCGCATCGGGGATTCCGGGGCTTTGCCGCCGATCCAGTGCTCCCACTGCGCGAAGCCTTGCGCCAGGAACATATCCAGGCCGGAAACGCAGGCGATGCCACGCGAAGCTGCCAGGCCGAGAAGTTTTGTGCGCATTGGCCGGTAGATGAGGTCCATGACGAGAGAACAGTTTAGCTCGTTTGCCCCCAGAGGGGAAATTTTTTCGTTGGGATGCATGCCGACGGGGGTGGCGTTCAACAGAGCATCGAATTTTTGCGTGCGCAGCGCGGACCGCGGAATGGCTTCGCCCCCGACAGCGCGTGCCAGCGCGCGGGCGGCTTCCGGATGCCGCGCACAGATGAAAACGTGGGCGCCGGCAAGTTTCAGGGCAAAAGCGGAGGCGCGCGCTGAACCGCCGGCACCAAAAATGACCACCTGACTGCTGCGGAGTTTCAGCTTTGGTTCGAGCGCGCGAAGCACCCCGCGGTAATCGGTGTTGCTGCCATAAAGCTTTCCGTTACCGCCGACTGTGACTGTATTCACGGCGCCGATCTTTTCAGCCAAGGGTTCCACATGATCCAGGTGCGCAAGGATCTTTTCTTTGTGCGGAAGAGTTACCGCAAAGCCGCGCAAATGGAAGTCCGAGAGGGAGCGGAGAAAATCCTTCAGGTTTTCGACCAGGAATGGCAAAAACACCGCGTCCCTCTTCGCGGCGATGTAGCCCGTGTTGTGCAGGAGTGGGGAGAGCGAATGCCCAATGGGATGACCAATCACGCCGTAGACACGCGTGGCATGCGTCAATTCGTGCGCGCGGTAAAGATTTTTCATGTCGCGCAACGGGATTTGCCCCGGGGCAGTGGCTGAAGCGACCGGCGCGTAGGCCAGCGCGCTTCCTTCGCGCAAGGCCAGCACGCGAGCGGGCAGTCCGATCTCGCCCATGGCAACAGCCACTACATGGCGAGATTTTCGCACCAGCCGCAGGATGCGCGCGCTGTCGCCAATGCTCCGTGCCATAGCGGCGGCCTTGAAAGCGCTGGCGCCGCCGCTTGCCGGCACAACGAGCTTCCGGGGAAATGGTGGCGTCTTGCGAAAGTCGTGCATCGAAAGCAAGACTTTTTGCGGGATGGCGTAGCCGTGCACGGTTTTGCCGGATAGTTCGCGAAGCGTTTCGACTTCCAGGTCGCACCAGGCGCAGCCCGCTTCGCGCGCCTGCATCAGCCAGAACAGCTCCGCGCCCGCGTCGCCGGTGAACTCGCCTCCACCTACGCGGCGGCGGCAGGTCGCGATAAATTGCGCCTTTGCGAAACGCTTTTTTTTGAGCCAGGCGAGAAAGCGGTGGCGCTCCAGGTCGTTTTTCAGCCAGTCCACGCGGAGTTCCACGGTGGGTGTTTCCTGCAAAGCCAGTTGGGTCAGGCGGCGGAGTTCCGCAGCCGTCTGGGCGGCGGCAACGCCGCAAAGACGCGCCACACCTTGGCCAAAGACAGAGGTCACCAAGCTACCTCCAATCCATTGAAAATACGGCATCTAGGGCCCCTTTGCAAATATGGAAAGTCCCTCAAGCCATTTTGTTGACGCTGTCGCGGGCGCTTGTTAGTTTCGTCTTTAGCAGTCCCCGCACGGCCCTTATCCGGCGTGAATGGAAGGAGTTTTGATCATGCGCGCAATCGCGACCTCTATGAGTGTTGCTGCCCTGCTGCTGGCCTCGGCGACGCTGGCTCAGGATAATCCTGCCAGCCAGGAGGTAAGCACCCAGCAAGGCATAGGCTCGCCCACGGCACCGAATTTTCATGCCGTGTACTGCTCGGGCTTCTACTCGGATGAAAAGATGCCTTCCGACGTGCGCCTGATCTCCGGCGAAGAGTCCAACAACCGGCTGGTTTTTACCGAAGGCAACTACGTCTTCATCAACCGCGGGTCGGCACAGGGCGTGCGCGTAGGCGATCGTTTTTCCATCGTGCGTCCGGAGAACGACGTCAACGATGTGCAATGGTTCAAATGGCAACACCAACTGCACAAAGCCATGGGCACGCATTACATCGACGCCGGTCAAGTGGAAATCGTGAATGTGCAGCCCAATGTTTCGACGGCCCTGATCAAATACTCCTGCGATTACATGCAGCGCGGAGACATCGCGCTGGCCATGGTGGAGCGCCCCGCGCCGCCGTATAAACCCGCGGAAAAATTTGACCGTTTCGCGCCGGTGAGCGGAAAGTCCGTGGGCATGCTGGTGTCCGGCAGGGACTACGCCAATGTGTACGGCAAGAACTCCGCGATTTACGTAAATTTGGGCACCAATCAGGGAGTAAAGGTGGGCGACTACTTCCGGATATTCCGATATCAGGGATCGCACGCGGAAACCTCGGAGTACTACAGCGATTACCAGTACAGCATGTACGGTTTTGGGAGCACGCCGGTGAAGTATGAGTGGAACGACTTGCCGCGCGAAGTGCTGGGCGAAGGAATCGTGCTGAGCGTGAGCCGCAATTCATCAACGATGTTCGTCACCTACAGTAAGCTCGATTTGTACGCCGGAGACTACGTCGAAATCGAATAGCCTTGCGGGATCGTTTCCAAGGTAGCCCGCGTTGGAAACAGCGCGGGCTTTTTTATTGCTGCAGCGGATGTTCCTGCGCAACAATCTCGCATTCAAACCCGTAGAGGTGCGTTTCCGGATCCTTCCAGGACTCCCGCGGCAGCCCCGCTTTGACGCAGGTTTCCGCAAGGAATAGCTCGCGGCTCAAGCGGTGCTCGGTAGCCACCTGGGGAAGCAGCAATCCTCTCCGCAAGCCACGCTCGACGAGCAGCCCATGGCGCCCGATTTCCACCTCTTCCGCCCGGATTGGGTAAATCGGCGAGAGCAGGGAGACCTCTATTTCCAGGCCGGCGAGTTCCTCGGGCCGCAGAGGCGCGAAGCGCGGGTCACGCAGGGCGGCGTCGGCCGCACAGCGCGCCAGATTTTCTCCTAAATGCGTGCCACCTTCGATAATACCGATGCACCCTCGCAATTTCTTCTTATGATGAAGAGTCACGAACAACCCACGAGGTTCGGTGAAGATGCCAATTGTGGGATAAGTGGAAAGCGGACGGCCATGAATCACGGCTTCGCGAACGCCCAGCGCGGCAAGTTCCAGGATGGCCTTTCGATCTTCGTCAGAGAGGGACGGCATCGTGCTGCTTCTTCTGCGTCTCCAGCATACTCAGCTTGCGTCGCTGCTTGATGCGGTCGTCCAGTTGGTTCCAGAAGCGGTAGAAATATTGGGCGGCGGAAACCAACGCACTGACGACGACCAGCCAAAGCAGAATCGTGGCCAACGGGTGCAACGAGGGATGCCGCGCGCCGGCAATCAGCACGGCGACGGCACAAACCTGCAGCACCATTTTCGTTTTGCCCAATGTGGAGGCGGCAATTATAAATCCTTCCGCGGAAGCGATGTTGCGCAAGCCGAGAATCGTGAATTCGCGCCCGATGATGATCACCACCATCCAGCCGGGAACCAGGTGCATGTCCACCAGGGAGATAAAGGCGGCGGAAATCAGCAATTTGTCGGCGATGGGGTCGAGGAGAATCCCCAAGGTGGTCACCTGCCGATTACGCCGCGCAAAGTAGCCGTCCGCCCAGTCCGTCGCCGCCGCCGTCAGCAGGATCAAAACGCCCCAAACCTCGAAGTGCACCGGGAACCCCCACAGTTCCACGTTGGGGCTGCGGGTCAAGAGGACCACGATGAGTACCGGAACGAAAAAGATCCGCAGTACGGTGAGGAAGTTCGGCAGATTCATAAGTCGAGCGCCGTGGAAGCCAAATTTGCGGCTTTCCAGACCCTGGGGTCACTATAATCTTCGCGTCAGAGCGCGTCAACGTTCGCAAAACCCAGGCGATTCAAGGAGCAGGCGATACTCTTGGATAACTAGGGGCGTGAAGGCAAAAGCGAGTTGACAGATACTCTTTCGTAACACCTTGTGCTGCAAATCTGTGCAAAATTCGATTTGGAAAGTTGCCGCAATCCAGGGCATAGGGCGAAACTGTCACTGCCCAATGAAAGGATAAGCCTTTATTTTAAAGCATCTTACCGACAATTGCCGTCGAGGGCTGCTTTCCCCGGCGCCGTTCAATGCGCGAGACGTCAAAAGACCAGCCAACGCTTTCCACAACGTTTCCACAAGCGGCCCAGGCCTTACTGAGAGGCACTAAACGCGCCAAAAACAGTCATATTTCCTTAACAAATCAAGCTCTTTTCAAAGTTAACTCGGAAGTTAAGATGGCGCGATTCCGTGGACGCTAAATGGCGTGAGGCCCACGCAAAATGCGCACTGGCAGAAAGAACAAAGCGCACAAAAAGGCCAGAACTCCATGCACCGCTATCCCCACGATGCGGAATGGCAGCAGGAGCAGCCAAACGAACGGATAAAGAATCAGGGCCAGAATCGCGATCGGCCAGCAAAAGATCAGCAACAGGCACCACAAGAAGAAAGCGGCCATGGTTAGTTGACCTCTCCTGATCCTTGATACGCATCTGGCACCAAGGAAGTTCCAGCGGCGGCGAAGGTGTGTAGTTTCAGGCGCCGCGCGATGCTTTGTGGCACCTCCGCTTCCAGATCCATGAATTGCGGATCGCTGACTTCGGAATGGAGAACGCGGCCCAGGGCATGGATTAAAGCCAGCGAGCGCCCTTCGGTTAGGGGCATGTGCAAGGAAAGACGGACGATGGGATCGAGCGGCAGCGCGGCGTCGATGCGCCGCAGCAATTCCTCGAGGCCTTCGCCGGTAAGGGCGGAAACCAGCGCAGGCGGCGCTTCACCGTTGCCGTTGCGCCGGCAAGCCGCTTCCAGTTGCGCTCGGTGGTCGGGGTCAAGGCGGTCCACTTTGTTGAAGACGTGTACGCGCGGCGTCGACTTCACACCCAGGTCGTCGAGAATTTTTTCGACTTCCGCGTCCAGTTCATCGTGATGCAGATTGGAGATGTCGCTGACCTGCAGAAGCAGCGCCGATTCCTGCACTTCTTCGAGCGTGGCGCGAAACGCGGTGATCAATCCTTTCGGCAATTGGCGAATGAATCCCACGGTGTCCGACACCAGAATGCGTCGATTCGAAGGCAGGCGAATCGCGCGGATAGTTGGATCGAGCGTGGCAAACATGCGCGAAGAGACCAGCACATCGGCGCGGCTGAGTGCATTAAACAAGGTGGACTTGCCGGCGTTGGTGTAGCCAACCAGAGCCACCGTGCCGAGCGGCACTGCGTTGCGTGCTTCACGGCGCAGCGCGCGCTGCTTGCGCACCTCGTCGATGCTTAGCTCGATTTTGCGCACACGGTCGCGAATACGACGGCGGTCGGTCTCGAGCTTCTTTTCACCGGGGCCGCGCACACCGATGCGCCCCGCTCCGCCGCCCGCTCCGCCCGCGCCTCCACCGCCGCTTTTGCCGCCCAAACGAGACATCTGCGTGCCGCGCCCGGTCAGCCGCGGCAGGAGATAATTGAGCTGCGCTAGTTCTACTTGCAACTGCCCTTCGCGGCTGCGCGCGTGCCGGGCGAAAATGTCCAGGATGAGCTGCGTGCGATCAATCACACGGCGCTCTGTAATTTCTTCGATGTTGCGCTGCTGCACCGGCGAGAGGTCGCTGTCGAAAATAATCAGGGGGGCGTTGTAGGCGTTAGCCGCCGCGCGCACCTCTTCGAGCTTACCGCGGCCAACGAGCGTCGCGGGATCCGCCGCTTCGCGCACCTGAAAAATCGTCCCGGCCACTTCGCCGCCTGCGCTCTCGGTCAGCTCGACAAGCTCGGCCAGCGATTCCCTGCCCTGCTCCGCCGCCGGCATGCCGGGAAAGCGCGGCGCGCGTTTCCAGCCAACACCCACCAGCAGCACACGTTCCGCTGAAGAAAGTTGATGTTGTGTTTTCATGCCCGGAGAGAAACAAGGACTTGCGCCGTGGGTTTCGCGTTCGCGGAGCGATGCTGCGTGAGAGCCTGTTTCATTACCCCGATTATACGTCCAATTCATCAACGCGGCGTAACAGCCCCTCAGACACCGGACCAACCCTGCTGAAGCTTGTTCGAAAGGAACTTCTGCCGGAACAATACCTGTCGCCTGCGCCTTGATCTCTGGCGGCAGCAGGCCAAAGTGGAGCTAACAGTCGAATCGCGCGCGGCCACAATTAGGACAGCCACGGAAGTGCGTGGCGGGATCTGAGGTGCGGCCATGAGCGTGGGAACGGGGACGGCGACAGCAAATTTGCCGACTCTTGACGAAGTGCGTGCGGCGGCCGAGGTGGTCTACCGGCTGATGTCGCCGACGCCGCAATATCGCTGGCCGCTGCTCTGCGAGCGCCTAGGCACCGAAGTATGGGTCAAGCACGAAAACCACACACCCATCGGGGCCTTCAAGGCCCGTACCGCCATCGTCTACACAGAGAAACTCCTGCGACGCGAACCCGACACGCGCGGATTGATTGCGGCTACGCGTGGGAATCATGGACAGTCCGTGGCACTGGCGGCGCAACGCAATAAGCTGGATTGCATCATCGTGGTGCCGCGCGGCAACAGCGTGGACAAAAACGCGGCCATGCGCGCGCAAGGGGCGCGCCTTGTCGAACACGGCGACGATTTTCAGTCCTCGCTGGAACACGCCATAAAACTTGCCGGCGAATTGGGTTATCACTTGGTGCCGCCATATCACCGGAACATTGTCCTGGGAATCGCCACCTACTGGCTGGAACTGTTTACCGCCGTTGCGAACATTGATGTGGTCTACGTGCCGATCGGCATGGGTTCCGGCATCTGCTCGGCGTCGGCGATGCGCAACGCGTTGGGGTTGCAAACAAAGATCGTCGGCGTGGTCAGCGAACAAGCCCCAATGTATGCGCTTTCGTTTGAGCAGCGGAGAATCGTGGAGGCTCCGTCACTGACGGTTCTGGCCGACGGCCTCGCCTGCCGGCTGGGCAACGAAGAGGCCCTGCAAGTGATGCTGGAAAACGTGGACCACATGGTTCGCGTGAGCGATGCGGAAGTGGCCGATGCGATGCGTGCCTTCTTCAAGGACACGCACAACGTGGTGGAAGGCGCGGGGGCCGCTGCACTGGCCTCTGCGACGAAGGAAGCGGCGCAACTCAAGGGCAAGCACGTGGCGTTGATCGCTACCGGCGGCAATGTGGATAGTGACGTCTTCGCTCGGGTACTGACGAACAAGCCGGCTTGATTACTGCTTACGACCCCAGGAAGAACAGGACCAATTATTCTCGCGAATCGAGGCAGGGCAATGCTGCGATTTTAGCCTGCGTCGTGTCGTAGGAATTGACGCCGCCGGCATCCTGCATGGACAGGAACACCCAGTCGCTTTTCTCTTCAGCGGTACGGCTGAAAGCCATCACCAATTTTTCGCCGCCGCGCTGATAGCTCATAGTGCGCATCACGATGGGATAGACTTCCTTGGTTTCGTCCTGCGCCGCCTGGCCGCATCGCGCGATCAAATGCTCCGGCGTTACCGTGGCGATAGCTTGTTCCTGGCGGCGTTCGCGCCGGTCCTTGAGCCAATCCACGGCGCGTTGCGTAAGCATCGCCAGCACTATAAATCCGATTACGCCCGCGGCCAGAGTCAGCCAGGTGCGCCGCGTTTTCTTGAAAAATTGCGGCAGTTCGGCAAACGAGGCGGGCCAGTTGGACGCGACATTCGCGGCTAACTCCGCGATTTGCCCCCGAATTCCCGGTTCCGCAGGTGGCGGTGTAACGCTTGTCGGCTGCGAGGGTTCCGGCGCTTTTGTGTTTTCGGCCGGAGCCTGAATCGACGCGGTTTCAATGCGGTCGCGCGAGTAGGTAATTTCCTCGGGTTTCGTTTCGTCCATGCCGTTCCCGCCTTTCCCAAAGGGTCAGCTTCCGGCTGGGGCTTGCAGCCAGTTTAGCATCCGCCGCCAGGTAGAAATCCCGGAAATGTTCATTGGTTCATTCAACCAGTGAACCAGGCCGTACCAGGCCGCCACGAGGGCAGTAGGGCGAACTTCCTCAAACCGCGTTTCCTGGAAGGCAGGAGCATGCGTTTCCTGCGGCGGCAGCCAGTAGGGGCTGACTTCGCCAAGGGAACGCGCGGCAATGGCGCTGGCGTTTGGCATGGTTCGTTCGCCGGCGGCGGCGGAAGTGATCGAGAGCTTCAAGAGCGTACCAAGCTGTTCCTGAAAGGCCCTGATGGTTGTAAGGAAATTACGCGCGAACCACACCGCGGCGACCAGGAATCCCAAGCGGATGAGCAGGCTCCCCGCGGCATACCAATCATGCTGCGTCCAAGGCATCAAATCGTTCATAGGTCCACCTTGGGCCGGGATAAGGGCAATCTAATCCCCCTTGGAAATGCGGGAAACTGGCAGAAAGGCCAGAAAACGGGCAGGTGTTGCTACCTTGCACCTAAGTTTCGCATGCTACTGCACGGGATTCGAGAACCGCGTCTGGCGGATTGAATTATCATGAACGCTTTTGGAGCCCCTAAATGAAGCTGACCATTCGCCCCGCCACCGCAAAGGACGCGACCCTGCTGAGGGAATTGATTTATGAACTGGCGGAATTCGAACGTGAACGACACATGGCGACGATCACGGAGGCGGATCTAGTGCGGGATGGGTTCGGCGCGAAAGCCAAATTTCGCGCTTTAATCGCGGAATGGAGCGGCCAGGCCGCCGGTTATGCATTGTTTTACGGTTGCTATTCCACGTGGGAGGGCCGGCCCGGCCTCTTTCTGGAGGATGTTTTCGTGCGGTCACCTTACCGGTCATCGGGGATTGGCAAGGCTCTGCTCACAGAAGTTGCGCGGATCGCACGGGTGGAGCAGTGTTATGGCGTCCGCTGGGAAGTGCTGCACTGGAACCAGGCGGCAATCGATTTCTATCAAAAGCTTGGGGCAACTTTCCTCGATCAATGGAAATCCATGGTCCTGACGGGAAAAGCGCTCGAACGCGTCGCAGGCACGCGCAGCTGATTTTGTTTGAGAACCAAAACAGATACTCTGAGCCCCATGCCCTCTCTCCATCCCTCGCAGCCCCTGAAAATCCTGCTTGCCACGTTGGGCAGCGCGGGAGACGTTCATCCCACCATCGCTTTGGCGCTGGCGCTGCAATCCCGCGGGCATCGTACGACTATTCTCACCAACGAATTCTATGGCCAGCAGATTCGAGAGGCGAGCATCGAATTTCTTCCGCTAGGTACGGTGGAAGAGGGAGAAAAGGTTCTCGCCGACCCGCGGCTTTGGGACCCCGCGAAAGCATTTTCGTGCATCGCGCAACTGGTCATGCTGCCCAATTTGCGCCCGCTCTACCGCCTTATCGAAGAACATGCGGACTCGCGCACAGTTGTGGTCTCCTCCGGGATTTGCCTTGGCGCGCGGGTGGCCCACGAAAAGCTTGGCGTGCCCCTGGCCACGGTGCACCTGCAGCCGTCGATGTTGCGCACGAACTTCGATGCGGGCATGGCTGGCCGCCTTCCCCTGGGCCCGGGTGTGCCGCACTTCTTGAAGCGTGCGTTTTATTGGGCTGCCGACAAATTTTTGATCGACAAGGAACTGGCTCCCGGCCTGAACGCGTTCCGCAAGGAGTTGGGGTTGGACCCCGTTTCCGGCATCTTCGTCGACTACATTCATTCGCCGCATTTGGTGCTGGGCTTGTTTGACGATTGGTTTGCTCCGGTACAGCCGGATTGGCCGCCGAATCTGCATCTACCGGGATTCGTGCTTTACGACGCCGGTTCCCATCGGGAAGTTTCCGCCGAGGCCGCGGCGTTTCTTGCCGCCGGCCCACCTCCTGTGCTGTTCACGCCGGGCAGCGGAGCGGCGACCTTACGCGATTTCTTCCGTGAGTCCGCGCAGGCCTGCCGCATCGCCGGGCTGCGCGGAATGCTGGTGACCAATTTCCCGGAGCAGTTGCCGGGCGCTCTTCCCGCCGGAGTACGGGCTTTTTCGTACCTTCCCTTCAGCCAAATCCTACCGAGGTGTGCCGCGATGGTTTATCCGGGTGGAATCGGCACCATGGCACAAACGATTCAAGCGGGAGTGCCGCACCTGGTGGTGCCCTATGCTCACGATCAACCGGACAACGCGGCTCGCGTGCAACGCCTGGGCCTGGGGAAATTTGTGTATCCGGAAAAATATCGCGCCGTGAAAGTCGCATCGCTTTTGCAGGATTTGCTCTCCGATTCCGGACTCAGGGAGCATTGCAAGAGTTTTTCCGCACGCATCCACTCTGACGCTGCGCTTGCGCAGGCGTGTTCCCTTATCGAAAGCCTGGCGCCGCAATCCGCGTAACACCATACGCGCGGATCATAGTTGGGGGCGAATCCAGGCGAGGGCTTGCTGCTGAATGGCGGCGTCTTGGCCGAAGCCGGCGAGCCAGTGGATTTGAGGGTCGCGGCGAAACCAGGTGAGCTGGCGCTTCGCATAGCGGCGCGTGGCTTGCTGAATAGCCGCGCGGGCTTCTTCAAGGGACATTTCGCCATGCAACACTGCTCGCAGTTCGCGGTAGCCGATGAAGTCGAACGGCTTGGCGTCAGAGGGCAAGCCGCTGGGCAGCAAGCCGCGCACTTCTTCTATCCATCCGGAGGCAAGCATAGCCTCGGTGCGCGCGTGGATGCGCTCATAGAGCGCTTCGCGCTCCGGCGAGAGGCCGATCTGGATAGCGCGCCAGCCGCGCAAGGGATTCCTCCCCCCGCGATGCACTTCGGAAAGCGGTCTCTTTGTCAGCAGACAGACTTCGATAGCACGAATGAGCTTTTGGGAGTCCGCGGGTGCAATCTTTTCCGCGGAAACCGGGTCCATGCGTTTCAGAATGCGGTGAAGATGCCCAGGCTCGTGCTGAGCCGCACTGGCTCGCAGACGTTCGCGCAATTCTTCCGAGCGCAGTGGCACATCGGCAAGGCCTTCGAGCAAAACGCGAAGATAGAGCCCCGTGCCAACCGTGAAAATGGGCAGCTTTCTTCGCGCGTGCAAATCCTGGAGGACGGCAATGGCCCGCTCGCGGTAGCCGCCAGCAGTCGCCTCCTCTGGTGGATCCAACACATCGATCAAATGATGTGGAATATCCCGGCACTCCTCCACGCTGGGCTTCGCCGTGCCCACATCGAATCGGCGGTAAAGCTGTGTAGAATCGCACGCAACCACTTCGCCGCTAAGTTGTTGCGCAAGAAAAATGCCCAGCGCGGATTTTCCGGAGGCGGTGGGCCCTACAATCGCAATGAGGGGCCAATCGGCGAAGGCGTTCATTTCGGAAACAACAGCGGCCACGCGCGAGCCACCAGCAGCGTCAGCAGCAAACTCCCAATCACCTGGTGCCGCGAGGGTTTCATATGGACTCAGTGTGGCACAGGCACTCCTGCCCGTGCAGGCGAGCCAATAGCAACAATCTGAGCACAGCCAACAGCGCCCGTGCCACTAAAAATCGCCTGCACGTCACTACTGGTTTGGTGGCTGGATATTGTAATAGTAGGTGTAGCGCAATTCGATATAAGGACCCTTGAATTGTCCTGGCAACGGTGGAAATGGATTCGAAGTGCGAATGGAAGAAACGGCCGCGCGGTCCAGTGGCTCTTTTCCTGATCCATACAACATGATGGGCTCGGGGTCGGGGACGCTGCCGTCGCGCATGATCTTGACGTGCAGCGAAACAACGCCTTGCTCGCCGAGCTCCACCGATGGCGGCATCACCGCGTACCAGTTCCCTTTCACGATGTAATAGATCCGCCGCAGATAGTCGTTGAAATCGACACCCTGCGTGTCGGTGAGCATCTCAATTCCGGCACCCGCCGTGCCTTTACCGTGCCCGCCGCCACCTCCGCGTATTGCGCCTCCGCCGCCAATGGCCACCGGTGCATTCGGTTTAATGCCCCGCAACGCATCCTGGATGTTGCTGCCCGCCGATCCGGATTTGGGGAGGATAAGCCCCTTTTCGGGGACCGGCATGTCCGGATTTTCCAGCTTCGCTTGCGGCCTGGGCAGGTCACCGCGCGAAGGAGACGGATTCGGCGGCGGCACTTGCGCAACGTTGGGCTGCGGCGTCGGTGCGCTGGGTAATTCACGCTTTGGAGGCTCCGGCACTGGCTGCGGCGGGGGCGGCTGCACCACGGGGGGCGCGACCCTGTTGATGACGCGCGGGTCCACGCGGACCGCCGCGTGCGGCGCAGGCGGGGCCGGGGGCTTCAGCGCGTCGAGAGCTCCCGGAGGCAGCAGCACGGTCATCTGGCGGCGTGCGATGTCCTGCTCCTCTGCCGTGGGCACATGGTTAAGAAATTTCGGCGAGAAAAGCAGGAACAGCACTAGGAGGATGTGCACCGCCACGGAGACGATATTGGTGGCGCGGTCTGCCGGGGTGCGCGCGGTGCGCGCCTCCGGCGGGAGAAAGGAAACTTCGCCGGTGCGGATGATGTCCGGCTCAACCAAATCCTCCGAGATGGGCGGCAGGGGCGCAAGCTCCATCGGCGGGGCGGCGCCTACGGGAATGGTGATGCGCTCGTCCATTTCGGTGGGCTGCGGAGGCAGCATGGATTGTTCCGGCTGCTGGACCAGTTCCACGTTCACGTCGCGCGGCACCACGATGCGCGTGGCGATGGATTCAAGCGGCAAATTCGATGGGATGGTGCTGCGGCCATCCAACTGCACCACGGGCAAAGCGGAAGGCACCAGCGTGCGCTCGTCGAGGGTGGTCGGACGCCGTCTTGTGGAGGCCACGCCGTTGTCTGGCAA
>DATFSI010000041.1:0-5552 GCA_035262705.1 Candidatus Acidiferrum sp.
GTTACGGTCGCACGGGGTGCGGCGCGATGGGTCGGCGGCGCTGGATCTGGCGTACGTGGCGGCCGGGCGGTTCGACGGCTTCTGGGAGTTCGGGTTGAAGCCGTGGGATACGGCGGCCGGAGTGGTGCTGGTAGAAGAAGCAGGGGGAAAGATCAGCGACCTCAACGGGAATCCGTATGTGCTGGGTGGCAAGTCGATTCTGGCAACGAACGGACTGATCCACACGGAGATGGAACAACTGGCCACGGAGATATCGAAGAAAGAAGCACTGAAGGCCTAGAGGCCATACTCGCAGGGGCATATTCTGGTCCCCGCTAACCCCTTTGCCTGTCACACTATAGGGAGCTTATTCTAAATGAAGCAATTACCTCGTTCGGACGCTTGACGAGTTTTGCGCTGAACCTCGTGTTTCTGCCACACATACCAGAATCGCAATTTTCTTCTAAGGCCGGGTGTGGTGTGGCAGCTTCAGTTTGATTGCGCCGGGCTGGCTTCGCTTTCGCTCACCACCCGCGCCTACACAAGAAAACGGCCCGCTTCAGCCCTTCGCTACGCTCACGGCAAGAAGACGGCTCTACAAGAAGACCGGGCACAACTTAACTCGCGCACAATTTATCAAAAGGGAAAGTGGAATCCTAGGAGCCGAAACGCTGGTTCGGGCCTTCACGGAATCCTTATGCCTTGGGCGGTAGTCTAATCCCCGTAACAAAAGTTCTCTTGGGAAGGTCTTGGGCGGCCGGGTAGCCGCCATTGCAAGGAAACAGTTCGTTTCGAAACTTGGGGCAGGAGAAGAAGTCCATGCGTTCATGCAGGAATCGGTTGTTGTTGCTGGGGGCGGGTCTCGTGTTGAGCGTGGCGGTTTGCGTTGGGCACGCGGATGACACGAAGGACGGGAAGGACATGGCGGAGAGGGCGAAGGCTACGGCCAAGGCGGTTGAGAGCAAGCCGGAAGTGGGTTTGACGGATCGCGAGCGCTGGCTGCTGGACCGGGTGGAGCAACTGGAGCGGCGCGTGGCCGAGCTGGAAGCGAAAGGCGGGAAGCCGGGCGCGGTGCCTGCGCCCGCGGCGACGAACATTGTGGAGGCGCCAGAGGCAGCGCCGACGGCGATGCCCGCAAAGATTGCAACGAATGCGAGCTTGGCGGTGAAGGTCGAGCCGAGCAGCCTGGGGATTGGGCCGAAGCAAGAGGGCGGTAGCTCGACGAGTCAGGCGACGAACAACGAAAAACCGAAGCCGATTGAGCCGTTTTCCGATGCGGATTGGACGTGGCTGAACGGCAATGCGCGCACCAAGGACATTTACTGGGACTCGAAGTTTTTCACGCCGGAGATTCGCGCGGATATCCACTACGTGTACGACTTCAATCATCCGGACGACCACTCGATGGGTGGATCCAGCGAGTTGTTCCGAACGAACGAGGTACAGCTCGAACAGTTGGGGGTCGGCGGCGACTTCCACTATGACAATGTGCGCGCGCGGATACTGACACAGCTCGGAATGTATTCGGCGACCACACCGCGAAACGATCCCAGCCCGGGTCACGGGCAGTGGGATTTGAACACCGCGTACCGGTATGTTTCGGAAGCGTACGGCGGATACCATTTCAACGTGCTGCACGGAATCAACGTGGACGCGGGGATTTTCATGTCCTACGTGGGGTTGTTCAGCTACTACAACTTCGACAACTGGGCCTATCAGCCGTCATATGTTTCGTCGAACACGCCATGGTTTTTCAACGGCGTGCGTGTGCAGATTTTCCCGACGGCACATTTGAAGATCGAGCCGTGGTTCATCAACGGGTGGCAGGCATACGCCTCGGCGAACCACAAGCCGGGGCTCGGCGGCCAGATCAAGTGGACGCCGACATCACGGATCAACATCATTTCGAACAACTATGGGCTGGGAGAGGACGACCTGTTTGTGAAGGGCCGCAGCCGCATCCACACGGATAACAGCATCGAGGTGAAGTACTACGACAACCAGGAAACCCCAATCAGCAAGATGGCATTTACGTTGACGGGTGACTTGGGGTGCGAATATGGCAGCGGTGTGAGCTGCTATGGCAATCACAAGGGCGGACCGAAACAGAGCTTCATCGGATTCATGGCCTACAACCGCTTTTGGTTCCACCGAGACCTCTTCGGGCTGACAATCGGCGGCGGGAAGATCAACAATCCGGGGCGGTATCTGGTGTTGATTCCGCCGATCAATGGAGCAGGTGCGATTTCGGCGGCGACAAATGCCCCTTATTTTACGGGGAATCCGGGCGACCCGTTCAAGGCGTGGGATTCTTCGATCACGTTCGACTACATGCCGAAGCAATACATCACGTTCCGGGCGGAGTATGACTACCGCCACGCGAACGTGCCGTATTGGACAGGGAAAGGCGGGATCACACCGCCGGGCGGGAACAACGGAGCGCCGCAGTTCTTTGCGTGCAGCAACGGGAGCTCGTCGGGGCAGACCTCGCGGGGAGCCGCAGAGACGGCTTGTGGCGGAGGTTTGAGCAGCGTGTGGTTCCCTGACCTGCGGAAGAATGAGTCGTTTATTGATTTGGCGATTCTGGTGAAGTTCTGACGGCAAACAGGAAGCGCAGAGCAAAGAGAAGGGGCGCTGAATTCGGCGCCTCTAGCACAAGCTTCAGCCTGTCTCTCAGGAGGAGGCCGCCCAGTCTCATCCGCTCTATGTGGCACAGGCACTCCTGCGTGTGTAGCCGATCTCGAGCCGTGGCTCCATTGAACTTGAGGAATCTCCTCAGTCGCGGTGGGTGCCTCACCTTGGCTTTTAAGCGTAGGCCTTCTCTTCTCGGGAGGAAATTACACGCAAACCCAGCCCCGTAGGCGGGACACAAGGTTGCCACCGCGCTTGCCCTGAGCGCCGAAGGGTTAGCGGTGGGTCTCGCACCCCCAACAAGCACCAAGCCCCGGCAGGGGGGACACATTCTTCCCTCATCCTGATTTCACACGCAGAGAGGCGCTACTTGGCGCCGATTTCGGCGTAGAGCTTGGAGATGGCGCCGGCGATGCAGAAGCCCCAGGCGAAGACGGCGAAGGATTTGAACTTGTCGGGGATGACATATTGATCGACGGCGTCGGAGACAGGGACGCCGGCTTTGTGCATTTTTTCAGCTTGCAGGCCCAGATCATCAAAAAGATCGCGGAGGTTTTGAATGCCGTCCTGGCTGCAGACGGGACCGTGGCCGGGAACGAAGAGGGTGTCTTTGTCCCAGGAGGAGAAGGTTTTTAGCGTGTTGCGCCAGCCGGACATGGTGCACTGGTCGTCGAAGCAAGCGGGATAGGCGCGGTTGAAAACGAGGTCGCCGGTGTAGACAACTTTTTGATCGGGGACGCGGATGATGAGATCGGTGCCGGAATGTCCTGGATAGTGCTCGATGACAATAGGGAAATGGCCGAGGTCGACGTTCAGCGGGAGTTTGGAGGGATCCAGCGGCCGATTGGGAAATGCCAGCGAAGTCTTGTTGACCAGATCAAAGACATTACCGGTGGCGGCGAGATCACTCTGGGCATGCTGGCGGACGGCGTCGTTCTTGGCTGTTTGGACGCGCTTTTCAAGAGGGGCCAGAACGGCGGCGCGATCGACGCCCTGCATGGCAACGTAATTTTCCATGATGCGCTTGGAGACGGAGGAGTGCGCCCAAAGCTGGATACCGTTTGCGCCGTAGAAGGAACTGCCCAAGGAGTGATCGAAGTGATAGTGGCTTAGCAACGCGCCCACGGCGGGAACCTGGGTCGCCTTCAGGAAGGAGTCCATTTGGAAACCTGCGCCGCGCGGCGTGCCAAAGCCTTCGAGGAGCAAGCCGGCGTCCTTGCCGACGAGGAAGCCGCCGTTACAGATGGTGGCGAACCCTTTGGACGTGTCGGAGATGGTGGCGTAGAGGCCGTCGCCAATTTTGCGGACGGAGGCGTAGCCGGCGTCAGCAATGGGAGTTTGCGACACGCGGGGGTCGTCGGAGAGCGACTTTGCGAAAGCGGGAAGAGGGAGTGCTCCGGCAAGAGCGTAAACAGCGCTAAAGCGGGAAGCATCCGAGAGAAATTGCCTGCGAGAAGATAGAGCGACGAAAGTCATTGGGGAATCTCCAAGGATGAAAAGGGTGCGAGAGACGCGGGATAGTTTAGCAACCAACAACGGAAAACAGAAAATGGAAAACACGAAAGATAACAGCGAGCATCGACTAGCGAGCGGGAAATAAAGAGAAGTGGTGAGTGGGAAAGAGTAGAAGCCATTTTGCCCTGGATGGATGGAAAGGTTCGGGTAGCCAGAGACGGAAAGAATTCGCGATAATCGGAGGACTCAGACCTGTTTGGATTGGAGTTTTCACAGGAGAGGTGCATCTCATGACGGGGAGCGCGCCACATAGTTTGCCGATTGGAGGGCGATTGAGCGAGTTGAAAGAAATCTACGAAGCGTTCCGCAAGAAAGGGTTGAAGCTGAACCTGACACGCGGCAAGCCGTCGGCGGCGCAGCTCGATTTGAGCGAGGGATTGCTTTCGCTGCCGGGCGAAGGGAAGGACATGGCCGAGGGCGCGACGGATTGCCGGAACTACGGCGGGTTACAAGGGCTGGCGGAGGCGCGGCGATTGTTTGCGGCGATGATGGGCGCACCGGCCGAGCAGGTGGTGGTGGCGAACAATTCGAGCCTGGCGCTGATGCACGATTGCGTGACGTACGCATTGCTAAAAGGAATGAGCGACAGCACGGTGCCGTGGGGGAAGCAGGGCGAGATTGCGTTTTTGTGCCCTGTGCCAGGCTACGACCGGCATTTCCGGATTTGCGAGGACTACGGGATTCGCATGATTACCGTGGCGATGCGGGAAGACGGGCCAGACATGGAGGAAGTTGAGCGTCTGGCCAAGAGCGATGCGTCGATCAAAGGTATGTGGTGCATGCCGAAATACAGCAACCCGACCGGGATTACGTTTTCGGACGCAGTGATTGAGCGATTGGCTGCAATGAGGACAGCAGCGCCGGACTTCCGCTTGTTCTGGGACAACGCCTATGCGGTACATCATCTGACGGACGAGCGCGTGGAGATCGCGAACATTGTGGAGTTGAGCGCGCGGCATGGGCACGCGAATCGCGCGCTGGTGTTTGCATCCACGTCGAAGATCACGCTGGCCGGGGCCGGGCTGGGCCTGTTTGCGGCATCGAAGGAAAATGTGAAGTGGTTGCTGGCGCGAATGGTGCCGCGAACGATTGGGCCGGACAAGCTGAACCAGTGGCGGCACGTGATGTTCCTGAAAAACGAGGTGGGGATTCTGGAATTGATGGACCGGCACCGCGCGCTGATTGCACCGAAATTTCAGAAGGTGCTGGAAGTGTTTGCGGCGAAGCTGTTGCGCGTGCCGGAGGTTAGCTGGACGCGGCCGAAGGGCGGCTACTTCATCAGCCTGCAGGTACCCAAGGGATGCGCGCGGCGCGTGGTGGAACTGGCGCAGGCGGCAGGAATTGAATTGACGCCTGCGGGCGCGACCCATCCGTATGGGAAAGATCCGGACGATCGCACGATCCGGATTGCGCCGACGTTCCCGGAT
>DATFSI010000042.1:0-10431 GCA_035262705.1 Candidatus Acidiferrum sp.
GGCTGCGCGAGCCGCGTGTGGTATACACCGCGCTGTGCCTGGTGGCGGTGCTGCTGGTGTGCACGTTTTTCCTGGACAAATCGCACGCGACGCATCGCTGGATTAAAGTCGGGCCGGTGAATCTGCAACCTTCGGAAATGACCAAACTGGTCGTGATTTTGTATCTCGCCTGGTTCCTGGATTTGAAACGCCGCGCGGCGACCAGTCTGGAATTCGGCAAGGACGATTTGCTGCAGACGATTCTGCCGGCAGTGGGGCCGATTCTGGTGTGCGTTGCGCTCATTGTGGCGCAACCCGATCTGGGCACATCCGTGGACATTCTGCTGATCATGACCGCGATTCTGTTTGTGGCGGGGCTTTCGTGGAAATGGCTGGCCGTAGGCATGGCGGCCGCAACACCAGCGCTGATTGCGTTGATTGTGTTTGTGTCTTACAGGCAGGCGCGCATCACCGCGTTTCTGCATCCGGATTCCGACCCGCAGGGTGCGGGATTCCAGCTCATGCAGTCACTGATAGCGGTGGGTTCCGGTGGCTTTAGCGGAGTGGGGCTGATGGAAGGAAAACAGAAGCTGTTTTATTTGCCCGAAGCGCACACGGACTTTATTTACGCGGTGATTTGCGAGGAACTCGGATTTCTCGGCGCGATGTTTGTGATCGGGCTTTTTGCCGCATACGGTTGGCGCGGGTTGCGGGCTGCTTTCAATGCGCCGGACCGCTTTGGATCGATGCTGGCCCTGGGCGTCACCTCGATGGTGATTTTTCAGTGTCTGATTAATTTCGCCGTAGTGCTGGGAATGATGCCGACGAAGGGCATCCCGCTGCCTTTTGTGAGCTACGGCGGTTCAAGCTTGCTGGTGATGCTGTTGGCCACCGGCGTGCTTCTGAATGTGTCCCAGCAGACCACGGGGCCGTCGGGATGGCAGGCCTGAGGGCGGATGGCGTGAAGCTGCTGATTGCGGGCGGAGGAACCGGCGGGCACGTTTTCCCCGCGATGGCCATTGCGTGGGAGTGGATGTCGCGGGGATCGAAGAGAGAAGTGGTGTTGGTGGGCACACAACGCGGGATTGAAATGAAGCTGGTGCCGCTGGCCGGGCTGCCACTGGAGACGATTCGTGTCGCCGGATTGAAGGGCAAAGGCGGCGCAACGCTTCTGAAGAATCTCGCGATGTTGGGGAACGGAATTGTGGATGCGTTTGCCGTGCTGAAAAAGCATAAGCCTGCGGTGGCGTTTGGCGTGGGCGGCTACGCCGCCGGGCCGATGCTGCTGGCGAGTTGGCTGCGGGGAATTCCCAGCGTGATTTTTGAACCCAACGCCGAGCCGGGATTCACAAACCGGGTAGTGGCGCGGTTTGCGAAGCGCATTGCAACGGGGTATGAAGTGACTGCGAAAATGTGGGGAGACAAAGCAAGCCTTACGGGCTGCCCGGTGCGGCCGGAATTCTTCGCCATTGAGCCGCATGCGCCGGGAAAACCCCTGCGGTTACTGATTACCGGCGGGAGCCAGGGCGCTTTACCGGTGAACCGCGCGCTTGTAGATGCCATGGATTTACTAGCGACGCGAAAAAATGAGCTGCAGATTGTGCATCAGACCGGTGAACGCGACTATAATGCAGTAAGGGCCGCGTACGCGCGGCGCGAAATCCTCGCGGAGGTGGTTCCTTTCCTGACAAACATGGCGCAGCGCTTCGCCTGGGCTGACCTGCTGGTCTGCCGGGCCGGAGCGATCACCGCGGCGGAAGTGGCCGCGGCGGGCCGGGCGGCGATGTTCATCCCGTTCGGGCGCGCTACGGACAGCCACCAGTTGCGCAACGCGCAGGCAATGACAAATGCCGGCGCGGGGCGGCTGATCACGGAAACAGAACTTACCGGCGAGCGATTGGCACGCGAAATCTTCTCCCTCCTCAACCAGCCCCAGGAGATTGCTGCGCTTTCGCAGAAGGCGCGGAGCCTCGCGTACCCGCATGCGGCGCGCGACATTGTGAATTTAATTGAAGAGGCCGCGCGGCGGCGCGCCGGAAAGAATTGACCGAGGATATGATGGTTTCATTTCGCAATTTTCAACGCATTCACCTGGTGGGTATCGGCGGCATCGGCATGAGCGGCATCGCCGAGGTGCTGCTGACCTTGGGCTACTCCGTTTCCGGCTCGGATTTAAAGCCATCCACAATCACCGAACGTCTGCAAAATCTTGGCGCCAACATTTACGAAGGCCACCAGGCCGGCAATGTGGAAGGCGCGCACGTGGTGGTGATCTCGTCCGCGGTGAAGCAGGACAATCCCGAGGTTGTGGAAGCGCATAAGCGCAAAATCCCCGTGATTCCGCGCGCGGAGATGCTGGCGGAGTTGATGCGGCTGAAGTACGGCATTGCCGTGGCCGGGGCGCATGGAAAAACCACCACTACTTCGATGGTGGCTTCGATTCTGGCGGCTGCCCATCTGGATCCGACGTTCGTGATCGGTGGAAAAGTGAACCAGGCAGGCGCGACGGCGCGCGTCGGCCGCGGCGAATATTTTGTAGTGGAGGCGGACGAGAGCGACCGCACGTTTTTGACGTTTGCGCCGGTGGTGGCCGTGGTGACGACAATCGACCGCGAGCACCTGGACCAGTATTCCTCGCTAGAGGATATTCAGGGTGCGTTTACGCAATTTGTGAACCGCGTGCCGTTTTACGGCGCGGCGGTGCTCTGCCTGGACGAACCAAACGTGCAGGCGATTATTCCGGACGTTAAGCGACCCATCATCACCTACGGTACTTCCCCGCAAGCCGATCTGGTGATCAGCGACGTGGAGATGCGGGGGCTGGGCGCGGAGTTCCGGCTGACCTACAAGGGCGAGGATTTGGGATTGTTCAGCCTGCCGCACCCGCCGGGAATTCACAACGTGAAGAACGCCGCTGCGGCTGCGGCGGTGGCCCTGTATCTGAACGTGGCCAGCGACTTGATCCGAGAAGGATTGGCGAAATTTGCCGGCGTGGGGCGGCGGTTCGACGTCAAGGGAGTGGTGAACGACATCACCGTAGTGGATGATTACGGGCATCACCCGGTGGAGATTAAGGCCACGCTGAAGGCGGCGCGTGGCTGCAAGTTCAATCGCGTGCTGGCCCTTTTCCAGCCGCACCGCTATACGCGCACGCAGCATTTGTGGGATGAGTTCGCGCGCGCGTTCAACGAGGCGGACATGCTGGCCCTGCTGGACATCTATCCCGCCGGCGAAGCGCCGGTTCCCGGAGTCACCAGCGAGGCGCTGGCAAAGAGCATCCGCGAGGCCGGACACAAGAACGTGCATTATTTCCGCTCCATGCAGGATGCCATTGAGTTTCTGTTGCGCGAGGCGCGCTCCGGCGACGCGCTGATGACGATCGGCGCGGGCAATGTGAGCCGCGCGAGCAACGAATTAATGGTGCTGCTGGGCACGGAACTGCGCGTGGAGGAAAAGCGGCGGAATGCGGATTGACGATGCAAAAATTCTGGCGGCGCTGCTGGCCCTGGGCGTGGAGCTCGAGCGCGGAGTCTCGCTGGCGGGGCTGACCTCGCTCGGGATCGGTGGAACCACGGATTTACTGTGCATCACGCGGCATGAAGCGATTCCCGAGCTGCTGAACCTCCTGGACGCGCATGACGTGCCAAACAAGTTTCTGGGCGGCGGGTCGAATCTGCTGGTGATGGACGGTGAGTTGCCGTTCGTGGTGCTGCAGTTGGTCAAAGGCGAGCCGGAGGTGGTGCTCGACGGCAACATCGCCACCGTTGATGCCGCGGCGGACCTGGGGCGCACGGTAACCTACTGCGCAAAAAACAACCTGGGGGGAATGGAAGGGCTGATCGGTGTGCCGGGTACGGTTGGCGGCGCGCTTCGCATGAACGCAGGCGCCTATGGCACGCAAATCGGAAGCTACGTGCGCGAAGTGAAAGTCTACCGCTCGGCCGAGCGCAAGATAGAAATCCTCAGGGGCGAACAAATTTCCTTTGAATACCGGCACACTTCGTTTGCACCGGATGATATGATGCTGGCAGTGAAGCTGGAACTTCCCTCCAAACCGTACGCGGAAATTCTCCAAGGCATTCGTATCTGCAATGAAAAAAGGCGCTCCAGCCAACCGTTGGGGCAAAAGAGCGCCGGGTGCATCTTCAAGAACCCGCCAGGCGGGTCTGCCGGGCGGATGATCGACGAACTGGGCTTGAAAGGGTTTTCGCATGGCGATGCGCGGGTAAGCGAGCGCCACGCGAATTTCTTCGTGAATACGGGGCAGGCTTCGGCGGCGGACATGCTGGCGTTGATCGCAGACGTGCGCGAGCGCGTGCAGCAGGCCTACGGGGTCACCCTCGAAAACGAGGTGGTGGTTTGGAGCGCTTGAAACCCATGCAACGAAACACTTCGGCGGCGGCCGCGGACCAGGAGGCCTACCGGCCGGAACTGGTGACCGACGACGAGCCGAAGTACCTGCGGCGGCAAAAGCCGGTAGAGATTCGCCGGAAAAAGCTCGGGGCCAAGACTTGGCCGTTCTATCGCCGTGTTTTCGTTTGGACGGTCGTGAGCGCGGCGACGATGACCGTGGCCTATTTCGGCGTGCGCTATGCGTTGTATTCGCCGCAGATGCTGCTGCTGCGGCCGGACCAGATTGACGTGAGCGGCAACCACATCGTGGCGCGCGAAGAGGTACAGAAGTTGTTTGTGCGCGACCGCGACCGCAGCGTGCTGCGCGTGCCGCTGGAAACGCGGCGTGTCCAGATTCAGGATATTCCCTGGGTCGAAGAGGCCAGCGTGGCGCGCATCTTGCCAAACCGCCTGCGCGTGGAGATCACCGAGCGAACTCCGGTAGCGTTTTTCCGCAATGGTAACGAGCTGATGCTGATTGACGCACACGGGGTGATTCTGGACCGCCCCGAAGGCGAAGATTTTCATTTTGCGATCGTCACGGGCATGTCCGAAGGCCTCGCGCGCGAGGAACGCGGGAAGCGCATGCAGGTCTACGCGGAGTTTATGAAGGACATCGACCTGGTGAAGTCGAGTTCTTCGGAGCGCGTCAGCGAGATTGATTTGGGCAATCCGCGCGACTTGAGCGCTGTGCTCACGGGTTTGGGCGCCGATGGCGGCACCCCGGCAGTGACCGTGCATTTCGGGCAAGGCGATTTCACCGGCAAGTACCGCACGCTGGTGGACAACTTCACGCAATGGCAGGCGAGCGCAGGCCCGGTGCATTCCATCGATCTTCGGTATTCCCGGCAGGTGGTGGTGAACCCCGACACCAGCACCTCCGTGGCAAGGACGAAATAAAAGGCAGGAGAGGGTCTTGGCAAAGAAAGACAAGTATGTGATCGGGCTGGATATCGGGAGCACGAAAACATGCGTGCTGCTGGCGGAGATGGACAATGAGACGGTGCGCTTCCTAGCACTGGGCGCGGCGGAGTCCAAGGGCCTGCGCAAGGGACTAATTGTCAATTTGGATGCCACGGTAAGCTCGATCCGGCGCGCGGCCGAAGAGGCCGAAAGCGTGGCCAACGTGCCCATCGAAGCGGCGGTAATTGGCGTGGCGGGGAGCCACGTGCGCGGCGTGAACAGCCGTGGCGGCATTTCGCTGGGGAATCGCGCGCGCGACGTGGAGCGCGACGATGTTCGGCGGGCCATTGATGCGGCGCGGAACATCGCCATGCCGGAAGACCGCGAAGTGCTGCATGTCCTGCCACACGAGTTCCTGGTGGACGCGCAGGAAGGAATTCGCGACCCCATCGGCATGGTGGGGCAGCGGCTGGAAGCAAACGTGCATCTGGTGACCTCCTCGATGGCCGCAACGCAAAACCTGGTGACCGCAGCGAACAAGGCCGGGATTCATGTGGACGACACCGTGTTGGAACCATTGGCTTCAGCAGAGGCGTGCCTGACACAGGACGAAAAGGAATTGGGCTGCTGCTTGCTTGATATTGGGGGCGGAACAACGGACCTGGCGGTTTTCGGCGGAGGAGCGGTGCGCCACACTGGAACCGTCGCGATTGGCGGCGATCATTTCACGAATGATCTCGCCGTCGGTTTGCGCACGCCCATTCCGGAAGCGGAAAAGATCAAGCACCAGCATGGCTGCGCCTCAAGCGAGTTTCTGCACAATGACGCGGCGATTGAGATTGCCAGCGTGGGCGACCGGCCGCCGCGCACGATTTTCGCGCGCAACCTTACAGAAATTATCGAGCCTCGCGCGCAGGAGTTGCTGACGCTGGTTGGCGAGGATCTGCGCCGCGCGGGACTGAATCGCCAGATCACCGCGGGATTTGTGCTGACAGGTGGCGGCTCGCAGCTCCATGGATTCGCAGCGTTCGCGGAGGACGTCATGCAACTGCCCGTGCGTATCGCGCAGCCGAAGGGAATTCTGGACATGCCGGTAGAAACGGTGGCTTTGCCAGAGTACGCGACCGTGATTGGCCTAGTCTTGCATGCGGCAAAGACGCGCCGCTCGACCGCGCAACGCGGCGGCGGGCTGGTTTCGAAATTGAAGGCGATGTTGGCGGGGGCGTAGACAGGTGCGGGGTGCTACAAAGGGTTTTCCACAGGGTCAGAAAAGTCCCTGTGGAATCAGGGGAATACGAGTTTTATAAAGGTTTTACCAGCCGGGAGAAAGACATGACAGCAAAAGACGCAGGAATCCGGATGAGCTTCAGCGAGGAGTTGCAGCCGGCGAAGATCAAGGTGATTGGTGTTGGAGGAGGCGGATGCAACGCGGTGAATCGCATGATTCGCGCCAAGTTGGAGGGCGTGGAGTTTATCACCGCGAACACGGACCTGCAGGCGCTGAAGATGTCGCAGGCGCCGGTGAAATTGCAATTGGGCGCGAAGCTGACGAAAGGCTTGGGCGCGGGCGCGAATCCCGAGGTGGGTCGTAAGGCGGCGCTCGAAGATACGGACAAAATTATTGAAGCGCTCGAAGGCTCGGACATGATTTTCATCACCTCCGGCCTCGGTGGAGGAACGGGCAGCGGCGCCGCGCCGGTGGTCGCGTCGCTCGCGAGCGAGTTGGGTGCGTTGAGCGTGGCCGTGGTGACAAAGCCGTTCGCGTTCGAAGGCAAGCGCCGCATGCTGCAGGCAGAGCAGGCGCTGCAGGACCTGGTCGGCGTGGTGGACACGGTCATCGTGATTCCCAACGAACGGTTGATGGAAACGGTGGAGCGCGGCACGAGCTTCTTTGACGCCTTTCGCATCGCCGACGATATTTTGCGCCAGGCGGTGCAGGGCATCTCGGATATCATTACCGTGCCGGGCATCATCAATCGCGACTTCGCCGATGTGAAGGCCATCATGCACGGGCAGGGCTACGCCGTGATGGGTACCGCGGTTGCCACCGGCGCCAGCCGCGCCGTGGATGCGGCGAATCGCGCGATTGCCAGTCCGCTGTTGGAAGACAATTCCATCCAGGGCGCGCAGGGCATCCTCATCAACATTTGCGGCAGCTCTTCGCTTTCGCTGCATGAAGTGCATGAGGCTTCGAGCGTCATCCAGAAGGCTGCGCACGAAAACGCCAACATTATTTTCGGCGCGGTGATGGACGACAACATGAAGGACTCGGTGAAAATCACCGTGATTGCGGCGGGCTTCAAGGAAGGCGCCAAGAAGCTGGCGCAGCAGAAGCAATCCGTGCTGCCGAAGACCTGGAAGGCCGGGCGCGAGCTGCCTTTGCAGCAGGAATTGCCGCAGGCGCCGCCCAGCGTGGTGCACCAGGTAGCGCAGAACGTGCGGGAGGTTACTCCCGAAGTACCCAAGGACGATTTGGACGTGCCAACGTTTTTGCGGCGGCAGGCACAGAAGGCGTAGGCAAGTCTGCAGTTCAGATTTGAAAAAGGGCGCACAAGGGCGCCCTTTTTTATTGGGTAACGCCTCAGCGTGCCGCCCCTTCACATCCTTGCCGCCAGGATGGCGGCGCTACCGGGTGAAATTCGCGAGGCAGTCGCGGATTGCAGATTCGAAGATATTGTCCGCGCTGTTGTAGGGGAGAACGGTACCGAGGCCAGTGTGAATTTCACGAACGCCGATGGCGCGGACGAGTTCCGCGATATTACCGGGATGGAGGCCGCCGCCGGGGAGAATGGTGATGCGCCCGCGAGCCTTCTGGACTAATTTACAGAGCGTCGCCGAACCTTCCGGGGCGCTGAATGCGCCGCCGGCAGTGAGGATGCGGCGCGCACCGGTGAGAATGACGTCTTCAAGCGCTATGGCAAGGCTGGAGGTTTCGTCGAAGGCGCGGTGAAAAGTGACCTCGAGAGGCGACGCGAGGGCCACGAGTTCCCGCGTGCGGGAAACATCAACGGAATGATCCGGTAGAAGAACGCCGGTGACAATGCCTTGTAGGTTTTCGTTTCGCAGCGCGGCAATATCTTTCTTCATTTGCGAAAATTCATCCGCGTCGTAAACGAAATTTCCGGGGCGCGGGCGGATCATAACGTGGATGGGAATCCGCAGAGCAGAGCGTACCTGACGGACTAAATCGAGGCTGGGGGTAATGCCGCCGAGATCCAGGCGATCACAAAGTTCGAGGCGATGAGCGCCAGCGCGTTCCGCGGTGATAGCACGTTCGAGCGAGGCGACGGCAATTTCCAGCAGGATTTTAGGTTGGGCCGACGGAGTCATGAGAAGAAAGAAAGTTTAACCCAGAGGCCAGCAGAGAAAGAACGCACCCTAACAAACGCCTTCGCGTAGCTCAGGGTGCGGAATCCTGGCAATGCCTTAGGCGAGGCCGTAGGAGGCGAAGATCACGATCGAGGCAAGGCCAAGGCCGGAGCCGAGGACCGCGCCGGCGAGTACGTCGCTAAGGAAGTGCATGCCGAGGATGATGCGCGAGACAGCGATGCTCGCTGCCAGGAAGTAGAGCGCGCCTTCCATGCCGGGATAGTAGAAGCTGATGACCAGCGCAATCGAAAACGCCGTCATGGTGTGGCCGGAGGGAAACGAAAACTGGTCCGGTGGGAGCACCCGCGACCAGCAATGTGGTTCCAGTTGGCAGGGCCGTGCGCGGCGGCTGATTCTCTTCAGCGCCTTGAAAACGAAGATACCGGTGATGGCGGCGCCACCCGCGGCGCCTACGGCGGCGAAACGCTGCGGGCCGCCAAAGAGCAGCAACATGATGCCCAGGCTGTACCAGAGCCAGCCGTCGCCGATCCGCGTGGCCGCGATCATCCAGTAGCGAATCCAGCGCGGCGCCTTCCAGCGATTCACGCGGCGCATCACGCGGTAGTCACGGTTCTGGATGTGTCCCCAGACGGTTTTTGTCAGAGCCATGGATGCTCCTAACTCGCCCAGTTGGCCTCGAAGCCGGCATCGACATCCCACAACATGCGCGGTGACTTTTCTTCACGGGCGAGGCGCGCGGTCCATTGCTTGCAGAAACGAATTTCGTTGAGCCAGTGGAAGCCGGTGATCGCCGGGATAAACGGCGTGAGCGGCAGAAGCACGGCGGCCAGCGGATTTTCTTTGAGCAGGCAGCCGGCAAAGCTGAAAATGTCCAGCGTGATTTTCGCGAAGCTGCCGTCCTGGCCGTGAATAACGCCGCGGCCGTTGCGCAGCCCGGTGAAGAATTCTTCGACAGTGCGAGCGCCGGGAACTTCCGTGTAGGTCAGCGCGACACCGGCAAGCGTGTGCGAGTCGCTGCCCGCCACACCGGCTTTGCCGAGTTTGGTTGCCATCTGTTGCGCCTGTTCGTTCGCCTGTTTCCACATCTGGCCGTTGCGCACTTCAAACGCGGGAACGTAGGAAGCGAACCAGTTGAAATCTTCCGCATCGCGGCGGCCGGTGAGGCTGGAGAACAAGTGATTGGCGCTGAAGAAAATTCTACGCTCGGTGAGGTACATCAGCAGAGCGATAAAATCGTTGCGGCGCCGCTGAATTTCCGCATGATCACGCTCGGTGATTCCGTAAACGCCGAGGTGCATGGTGGTTCCCGTCGGCAAGCTCACGGTGACTTCCTCACTGATGAAGAAGTCGGGGTGCTTGCGGAGGACTTCCGCGGCGTCGATGGAATCGTGGTCGGTCAGGGTCATGATGGACATGCCGAGGCGCTTGCAACGGTGGTAGACCTCGGCGGGGTCGTTATAGGACTCCTTGCAAATCCGGCGCAGTCCCGGGGTGTCGCACATCCCAGAAGCAGTCGAATGAACATGAAGGTCGCAACGCATGATAAAAGGTTAGATGCGGGATATGAACAGTACATAAAACAGGCGCGAATTGCCGATGAAAGTTAGGATGGAACTAATTGAACACAATAGACTTCTCGGGTTTTCCACATGGCATGGAGCATGCTCTTCGCTTTTAGCAGAATATTCACATTGCTGTGGAACAATGCTTGCCCGATGAAGAAAATTCAGGTGCTTTTCCACGACGCCGGCGGTGGTCATCGGAACGCGGCAGTAGCGCTGCAAACGGTTATTTCACAGCAAAATCGAGGATGGCAGGTGGAACTGA
>DATFSI010000043.1:0-7991 GCA_035262705.1 Candidatus Acidiferrum sp.
GAGTTTTGCGCGAGCACGTCGGGCTTCACGGCTTCGAGCGCATCGGCGGCGGTGTGGTGCGTGTATTTGTAGTCGGGAGAATCCTGATCGAGATTAATGCCGGGAAGGCCGGCGAGAATGAATGGAGCAGTGTCGGTTTCCAGTTCGACTTTGTCGGAGACTTTGATTTCGCGGATATTTTCCAGCGAATCAGCAAAGGGTTCGAAGGATTCGACGAGATCGTTGCGCCCGCCGAGCTGAAATTCCTTGACGGGGCCCTGGCCGAAATCGAGGATGACCGCGGCAAGATGATTCTTCATTTCGGCGGCGTGCTGCTTGACGTAGGCCATCGAACCGAGCAGGCCCTGCTCTTCGCCGGTGAAAAGCACGAAGCGGATGGTGCGGCGGGGACGTGCGCCGCTTTTGACGATAGCTTCGGCGGCGGCAAGGGTGGCGGCGACGCCGGTACCGTTGTCGGTGGTGCCTTCACCGAGATCCCAGGAATCGAGATGGCCGCCGACCACGACGATTTCCTCGGGATGTTCGCGGCCGGGAATTTCGCCGACGACGTTGGCGCTTTCAACCGAGCCGTTGGTGAATTGATTCTGGATGTTGAGGCGAATGCGAACTGTCTTACCCGCGAGCAGGTAGCGTTCGATCTGGCCCTGATCTTCGCGGGTCAGCGCGCCATAGGAGATGGCGAAATCCTTGGCGAAACCGAGGATGCCGGTGTGAGCCAAGTGGAAGCCTTCGGGCTTAAAGCCGTAATCACCGCCGATGACGGCGAGGGCGCCGGCATCGTGGGCGGCGTTCAGGAACTCGCCGATCTGCGCAAAGATGACGCCAATGGTTGCCTTAGGCCTGCCTTGCATCCAGAGAAAAATAATTTTGCCGCGATAGAGTCTCGCGTTTTTGATGGCGGTGTCGAGATCGAAGACGTTGGCGGGGGCGAGGTCAGATTCGACAACGCCGGAAGTGACGCCCGTCCAGCCCATGGCGGCGACTTCGAGAGGACGGTGAAGGGGCACGAGCATTTCGGCTTGCGCTGGGCCGCGCGTCCAGCCTTTCCACATGGTGTATTTTTCGAGGCGAACATTTTGCAGGCCGACGGCGCGCATTTTGGCGAGGCCCCAATCGGCGGATTTGCGGTCGGCGGGGCTGCCGGTGAGGCGCGGGCCGATGTCGTCGCTGAGTTCGGTGAGGTATTGGAAGGCGCTGGAGTCGAGGGTGGCATTACCGGCGATTTCAACCAAGGCGGTTTTGGTGCCGTCGTCGGAGGGGGATTGCGGCGGGGCGGCCAAAGATGGATTAGCGGCGGTGGCAAGGATGATCGTGGCCAAGACGAGTTGGCGAAGGGTCATGCGTGTCTCCAGGAATTTGCGTTAGGGCACAAACTTTGACTTTAGCATGGGATTAGACGCGGGACGGGGCGGGAGGGCGCTTGGGAGACCCGCGGCCGGTGACCTCGAGAGGGTTAAGAAATGGCGAGTGGCGAGAGAGAAGAAGAGAAGAAAAACTCGCACCCTCGAAAATCGCCCTTCGACGGCGCTCAAGGCAAGCAGGGTGCGGCACCCAAGAACAAAATCCCCACGTGCAAAGACGGCGTATGGGCACCCGCCGGTGCGCAGGGGGAAACGCGGGGAGAGACGAAGCTTTACCGGGGTGGGGGGCGCTCCTAGAATTTCAGGGTGAGTTCCCTACGGAAAAGTTTGCGAAGCGTTTGTTTGCTGAGCGGCGTGCTGGCTGGAGCGGCGGCGTTTGCGCAAAAGCCTGCGTCGAACCCCGAGAAGAGTTCCCCCTCTAGCGAAAAAACGGAGCCGGCCAAAGCTCAGAACAATTCCAAGCCTGGTGAGAAGGAGGCCACACAGGCGGAGGAAAAGGCCGCGTTTCCCTTCCAAATTGAACTGCTGGAGACGCATGTGCGGTTTGAGGCGAATGGGGATTCGCGGAAAGACCTGCACACCATCGTGAAGATCAACGACCCGGCGGGGGCGCGGCAGTTTGCGCGGCTGGGATTTGATTACAACCGCGGGTTTCAGGCGGTGGAGATTCCGCTGGTGAAGATCACGCACGCAAACGGTGGGACGAGCGAGATTCTGCCGAGCGCGATTAGCGATGCGCCGAATGCGGCAGTCGAGAAGTTTCCGGTGTATCAGGATGTGCGGGTGAAGTCGGTGCGGATTCTGGGATTGCAGGAAGGGGACACGCTGGAGTATCGGGTGATCACCACGACGACAAAGCCGCCGCTGGCGCCAGATTTCTGGCTGGAGCATTCGTTTGACCGGAGCGGTCAGGTGCTCGAGGAAATCTACGAATTGGACATGCCAGATAAACGAGCGCAAATCCGCATCAGTCCGGAAACGCCCGCAACTATAGAGCAATCGGGTAGGGACGAGAACGCCCGTGAATCTTATCGGTGGAATATCAGGCCAGTTAATTTTACATCTCCCAAAGGGAACAACGATTCGAAAGATATTGTGGTAACCACTTTCGCTTCCTGGTCGGCCCTCGTAAGGAAACTGACACGGTTTATCAACCCGGTTGTCGTCTCAACCATCTACGGGGAAGCCGAGGCGTTAGCCCATAGCCAGGAGGGACGAAGTTCACCAGCATTCCTCTATCAATTTGTCGCACAAAAGATAGCTACCGTGGACCTGCCTTTTGACTGGGTTCCCATTCGCGGGCGAGGAATACACGAAATTCTAGCCTCGGGATTTGGCACACCCATTGAAAAGATCAGGCTGCTGTTCGTATTGATGACGCAGACAGCAGCAAGGGGCGAAGTCGTTGCCTATAGCGAGTCACCACAATTTGAATCGGAATTGCCCAGCCCCGATTTGCTTTCGGGCGCTTTGTTGAAACTCAAAGACGGTTCCAAAACATACTTCCTGGATCCCGGGCTTGAAGTAGCTCCCTTCGGTATTGTTCCGGCGAAGCTCCGGGGCCGAAAGGTACTGGAAATAACGGGCAAGGATTTGCTCGGGAGTGAGGCCTTCAGCTCAATTCCGGAGGGGCTGCCTATTGCTTCGTCGCAGAAGGTAAACATAGACGCATCGATAGGCAGGGAAGGCACGCTATCCGCAAAAGTGAGGTACGCGATGCGGGGGGACAACGAATTGGTGCTGCGCGTGGCGTTCCATCAGACGCCGAAGGAGCGGTGGAACGAGGTGGCGGGACTGCTGGCGCTGGCGGATGGGTTTCGGGGACACATTGAGAGTGTGCAGCCGTCGGACCCAATGGAGACGGAAAAACCGTTTGAAGTGCAGTATGAGATTACACAGCCGAAATTCGTGGACTGGTCGAAGAAGCCGGTGCGGATTCCGGCGCTGCTGCCACAGATTGCGCTGCCGGATGCGGTTAGGAAAGGCGAAGCTGGCGGGAAGATTGAGCTAGGGACGCCGCTCGAGGTGGAGACGCGGTTGACATTGAAGCTGCCGGACGGGACGGCAGTACAGACGCCACCAGGAACGAGCGTGGCCCGGGATTATGCGACCTATGCGTCGAACTACGATGGGCATTTGAATACCTTGACCGCGACGCGGCACGTACATTTTTTGATGCGGGAGATTGCGGGCGAACGAGCCGCGGATTATGGGGCATTTGTGAGGGCCGTGCAGTTGGATCAGGCGCAGGTGATTACGCTCTTTCCTGGCGAGAAACCGGAAAAGAAGTGAAGTACGGAAAGGCTCGATCCCATCGAGCTTAGTTGAAGCTGACATCGGGCCACGGTCCCTCGACTGGGCAGCGGCTCGGCAGCCGCTGCTGCGGTCGGAATGACAGACGTAAGCATGAGTTGATGCCGTTCGATCGTAAGACCCACCCTTAAAACCAAGGGTGGGGCACCCATCCTATTTCATCGTTCGCTGAAACTGATTACCGCTTACTGATTACTGCTTACGGCATCAGATTTCCATGACTTCTTTTTCTTTGGCGGCGGAGAGGTCTTCGATTTTCTTGGTTTCAGCGTGGGAGAGCTTTTCGAGTTCGTCGAGAGAGCGCTTCTGCTCGTCCTGGCTGATTTTCTTGTCCTTCTCGAGTTTGTCGATGGCTTCCTTGATGTCGCGGCGGATATTGCGGACCGCGGTGCGGTGATTTTCGAGCGCCTTGTGGATGTGCTTGACGAGTTCCTTGCGGCGTTCGCCGGTGGGCGAAGGAATGGGGATGCGCACGACCTTGCCGTCGGTGTTGGGATTAAGGCCGAGGTCGGAGGCGCGAATGGCTTTATCGATGAGGGCGACCGCGCTCGGATCCCAGGGCGTGACCATCAGGGTGCTGGCGTCGGGCACGGTGATGTTGCCGAGCTGGTTCACGGGCATGGGCGTGCCGTGGTAGTCGACGCGCACGTGATCGAGAATCGCAGCGTTGGCGCGGCCGGTGCGCACGCTGGTGAGTTCCTTGCGGAAATCCTCGATGGCCTTGTCCATGCGGGTTTTGGCGGCGGCCATGGCTTCTTTGGTATTGTTGATGTTGGTCATCGTTTGTCCTCAGCGAAAAGTAATCGGTAATCAGTAATCATCGAGCAGATAACAGCGAACAGATAGTGGGAAACCGGTACAAGCCAGCGTCGACGCTTATGGGCTCATGAAAGCCTGGAACCGCGATTGGCGCACACGGCACGTTGCCCCTGAAAAAGAATCCCTAACATATTGCGGCAGACGGGATGGGAATTTCAATGTGGAGGGGAAAGAACGTGACCCGTGATCCGAGGAGAAGAAGTGGCCCTTCGCTATGCTCCGGGCAAGCGAGAGAAGAATGAAGAATAAAGATCAACGCCAGAGAACGCAGAGGACGCTGAGTGCGAGGAGAAGAAAGGCGAACACCAGAGGAGCCAATGCCCCCTAATCGTAGGACCTACCCTAAAAAATCAAGGGTGGAGCACCCTCAAGATCATTTGGGTAGCAACACAAACGGAAGGGCAGAGAAAGAAAAAGAGGAGGCCGGCGCTGCCAAACCGCCCTGAAGGCCGGCTACTACATTTCCCGACTGACCGATGACTTATTACTTGCTACGCCGGCATGACGGTGGAGCCGACGCGTTCGCCGAGGACGGCGCGGCGGATGTTGCCGGACTGGTTCATGTTGAAGACCACGATGGGCATGCCATTGTCCATACAGAGAGAGATGGCGGTGGCGTCCATGACCTTGAGATTCTGGTGCAGGACTTCGCGGTAGGTGATTTCGGCGAAAAATTTAGCGCCGGAAACCTTTTCGGGGTCGGCATCGTAGATACCGTCGACGCGGGTGGCCTTGAGGATGACGTCGGCCTTGATTTCCATGGCGCGGAGCGCGGCGGCCGTGTCGGTGGAGAAGTAGGGATTGCCGGTGCCGGCGGCGAAGATGACGACGCGGCCCTTTTCAAGGTGGCGCGTGGCGCGGCGGCGAATGAAGGGTTCGCAGACCTGATGCATTTCGATGGCGCTTTGCACGCGCGTATGCACGCCGAGCTTTTCGAGAGCGTCCTGAAGGGCAAGGGCGTTGAGCACAGTGGCGAGCATGCCCATGTAGTCGCCGGTGGCGCGGTCGATTTCGAAACCTTTCTGGCGCGCGCCGCGGAAAATGTTGCCGCCCCCGACCATGATGGCGATTTGCACGCCGAGCTTGTGAACGGAGCGGAGTTCGTTGGCGATGGCGTAGATCGTTTGGCCGTCGATGCCCAAGCCTTGCTGGCCCTGGAAGGATTCCCCGGAAAGCTTGAGGAGGATGCGGCGATAGGCCGGACGTTTCTTGGAGGATTTTTTCAGTACTTTGGATGGCGCGGCCATGTGGCTCCGATGAGTGAAATAGGCTGGAAAGATTGTAGCAAAACAGCGTTGGCCGTGACCTGTGTTCCGTGGAGCGAAGAGGAAGAATTGGCGAGTGGCGGGAAAAGAGAATGCAAGAAAAGAGGACCAAGGCTCTCGGATCGCAAGACCCACCCTTCAAAAGCAAGGGTGGGGTACCTCAAGTTCATTTGCGTGTTGCCGCAACAACGGCCGCACAGGCAAGAGTGCTTGTGCCACAAATGAAAGAAGCTGGTATCACGACCGGGCTGATGTAAAACATGAGGAACGTTGCGCCTAGACCGTGGGAGCGGCCGGGCCGGCGAGCTGATTGGGGACCTCGCCGACCTTGAACCGGGCAAAGCGGCGAATGGTGATATTTTCGCCTAGCTTGGCGATGGCCTGGGTGATTTTTTCGCCGATGGTGACGGTCTCGTCCTTGATGAAGTGCTGCTCGTAGAGGCAGCTCTCCTCGTAGAACTTTTCCATCTTGCCCTGAACAATCTTCTGGATGACAGGCTCGGGCTTGCCGGTGGCACGGGCCTGCGCGGCGTAGATTTCGCGCTCCTTTTCGAGCATATCGGAAGTCACGTCTTCGCGGCGGACGTAGCGCGGGTCGACGGCGGCGATGTGCATGGCGACGTCGTGGCAAAGCTGCTGGAAGGCTTCGGTGCGGGCAACGAAATCGCTTTCGCAATTGATTTCGACGATGACGCCGATCTTGCCGCCGGCATGAATGTAGTGGCCGATCAAGCCTTCGGTGGCTTCGCGGGTGGCCTTCTTGGCTGCGGCGGCCTGGCCCTTTTTGCGCAGGACGTCGACGGCTTTCTGGATGTCGCCGTTGGCCTCGACCAGCGCGGCGCGGCAATCGCTGAAGCCGGCGTTGGTGAGTTCCCGAAGTTCCTTGACGAGCTTGGCTGGGATTTCCATGGTTGGTTTACTTGTACTCATCCTTATTTTCAGTTCAAAGTTGAAAGTTCAAAGTTTAAAGGTAAAGAAAACCGTGAGACGACAACCTGGAACTTCCTTTCTGATCTAAGTGCGCCCGCCTCAGAAGGCGGCCGCTACAATACGCCGCTACAAAAATGGCCCGGTGGGGCTTTGTCGCAGCACCGGGCCAACGAAAAAAGTCAAGCCTTGCGCCGTGGTTAGCGGGGTTCCTCGTCGGGAGGAACGGTGGTTTCGGCGGCCTCGATGAACTGCTCGGAGCCTTCGACGAAATCGCCTTCCTGCTTCTCGTATTGTTCGTAGGCGCTGGTGTCCACGTAGTCCGGGCCAGCTTCGACAACCGCCTGATCGGCGGCTGCCTTCTGGTCGGCAACCTGGGACTGCTCGTAGAGAGAGCGGCCTTCGGCGACGGAGTCGGCAATCTTGGTGGTGAAGAGGCGGATGGCGCGCAGGGCGTCATCGTTGCCGGGGATGATCCAGTCCACCATGTCGGGATCGCAGTTGGTGTCCACGACGGAGACGACGGGGATGCCCATGCGGCGGGCTTCCTTGACGGCGATCTCTTCGGCGTTCGAATCGATGACGAACATGGTGTCCGGCAGCTGGGCCATGTTCTCGATGCCCTCCAGGTTCTGCTGCAGGTGCTTCATCTCACGGTCTAGACGCGCGCGCTCCTTCTTGGAGAGCTGCGCCATGCGGCCGTCTTCGGTCATGGCCTTGAGAAGCTTGAGGCGCTTGATGGATTTCTGGAGCGTGGACCAGTTGGTGAGCGTGCCGCCCAGCCAGCGGTGATTGACGAAGAACGCACCGCAGCGCTTCGCCTCTTCGGCAATGGCTTCCTGGGCTTGCCGCTTGGTACCAACGAAAAGAACAGTTCGACCCTGCCCGGAGATGTCGCTGACGAAGCGGGAGGCTTCCCGGAACATCTTGAGGGTCTTCTGCAAGTCGATGATGTGAATGCCGTTGCGCTCGCCGAAGATGTATTCCTTCATCTTGGGATTCCAACGGCGCGTCTGGTGACCGAAGTGAACGCCGGCCTCCAGCAGCTCCTTCATGGTGATTTCGACAGCCACTTTTCCTCCTAGTTAGATAGCTGCTTATCGTGTCGTCAACCGCGAAGAAGGCGGCGTAAAGCCGCCCCTACACGAATTGAAGCTACGCAGCAGCCTCTTGCCGGCGTCTTGCCGGCCGTGATCTTGGCGGGGCGGCTTGCGCCGTACCGCCAGAGGTCGTTGAACGCTCCCAGCGATTAACGCTTGGTGAACTGGAAGCGCTTGCGCGCGCCCTTCTGCCCGTACTTCTTGCG
>DATFSI010000044.1:0-9542 GCA_035262705.1 Candidatus Acidiferrum sp.
GTGCACGCAGTTTATGATTCCAAATTGCTACAACATCGTGACTGGCGGCATCGCACTGATCGGCGCCTATGCGCAGCAAATCGAGTACACCGGAGATTTCGGACCCTATTTGGTGCCGCAGACGGGCTTCAACTTTAACGATACGCTTACCTGGACGAAGGGACGCCACACGATAAAAGTGGGTGGCACCATTCTTCGCCGGCAACTGAACCTGTTTCGCCCGAACTACGGCAAGGGCGGTTTCCGGCCGGCGGGAAATGGCAGGGGGGGGTGCTGCAATGGCGGCCAGGGACACGTGGACACTGGATATGAAGTCTCCGATTTGCTCGCGGGCTTCGTGGACGACTATGAGGTCGGCACGCCCCTCGGAATGGTCGGAACCCGGAGCTGGGAGAATGGCTTCTTTGCCCAAGACGACTTCCGCGTTACTCGTCGGCTGACTTTGAACCTGGGACTCCGTTATGACGTTCTCACTTGGCCGACTGAAGTGCAAAACCGCCAGGCCAATTTTGATCTGGTCACTGGCGCACTCGTCATTGCAGGGAGCAACGGCGCACCAAGAACCTTGATCCCCAACGACTATCACAATTTTGGCCCCCGCCTGGGCTTTGCCTATGACCTGTTGGGCGATGGGAAGACCGTGCTGCGTGGTGGCTACGGCCTGTTCTACTTCATTGACCGCGGAGGCATTAGCAATCAGTTGGCACAGAATCCTCCGTTTGCTGGAGTCAAGACGGTTACGTATCAGCAGGGCTTCCGCATCACCCTTTCAGGCTCCCTGCCGAATTGCAACCCGAATCCGACTTGCCCGGCAGCGGACCTTAATTCCACCTTGGCCACCGGCGCGCTGCCGAGTGGAAGCTTTGTCCTGGGAACGGCGCCAGGCGATCTCAATCTCGCCGCACCAACAGGTGTGAGCGTGGTGGGAATATTACCCGCCAATGTGACCCCTATGGTTTCTGAGTGGAACCTGCAAATACAGCACCAGATCGGAAACAACCAGTCCGCGAGCATCGCCTATGTCGGCACGCACGGGGCACACCTGGTGCGGAACTACAATGCGAACCAGACGTTATTCGATACCGGCGGAAACCTCTATCCCAACTTGGGCAGCATTAATATCCAAGACACAAGAGGCAAATCGGACTACCACGCCTTGCAGTTGCAATACGAACATCGCTTGTCCCACGGTTTGACGGTGACGGGTGCGTTTACTTGGTCGAAGACCCTCGACGACGGTTTCGGTAACCTGGATGCGGGCGGCGCCAATGTTCCGCAGTTGTACACCGACTACGGGCTTGAGCGCGGCTTGTCTAACCAGGACGTGGATTACGTCTTGTCTTCCAGCGCGTTATACGAACTGCCCTTTGGCCGTGGCAAGCGGTGGGGAGGTGACGTATCCAAGTGGATGGACTACGTCATCGGCGGCTGGCAACTGAACGCAATCTATACCTTACAGGGCGGCACGCCGTTCAGCATCACTTCGAGCGGCAATCCCAGCAGTGCTCGTGCAGACCTCGTCGGCAAGATCCAGGTTCATCCGGGGAATATCCTGAACTACGTGGACGCCTCTGCCTTCGCAGCGCCAGCCAAGAATGCCGCGGGTATCTACATTGCCCCTGGCACCGCGGGCCGAGATATCGTTCGCGGCCCCGGATTCTCGAACATGGATTTTGCTCTGTTCAAGAATTTCCCGGTTACGGAGCGGATAAAAGGCCAGTTCCGGGTGCAAGCCTATAACCTGACCAATACTCCGCACTTTTCGAATCCGTTCGATACAAACATTAATGACAACCAAATAGGAAAGATTAACAGCGTTCTAACCAACAGTTGGCGGCAAGTGGAACTGGCGCTGCGTTTCAACTTTTAACCCCTACACCCGGGAGGAGGCGGAGCTTGTTGACCGCCTCCTTTTTTTCCTCTAGTAAATTTTCAGCGGCGGATCGAAACCCATGAAATCACTTCGCAAAAAAGAGTGGCTGGCCATGGCTGTGTTCGGATTGACGTGGACTGCGCCGTGTCTGCCGCAAAGCGCGCCGGGCGGACCGGGCGCGATGCCCACGTGGACGGCCGGAAGCAAGGAGGCCGTGGGCACGGCTACCTCGCTCAATTCGCGAGTGTGGTTCACCCTGGAAAATGGAATCCTGACGGAAGTGTATTATCCGCGACTGGACACGGCGGATGTGCGAACGCTCGAATTTGCGGTCAGCGACGAGCATTTCACTTGGGTAGAATCGAAAGACCTGAAGCATTCCCTCGAGCGCATCAACAACGAATCACTGCTCTACCGGCAGACCAGTAGCGATCCCGACGGCAAATTCAAAATCAACAAGACTTATGTGACCGATCCGCAGCGGGATGCGATGTTGATCGACGTCACCTTCACCGCTCCGGCGGGATATCAGCTCTATGTGCTTTTCGATCCTGCGCTGAAGAACGGCGGCTATGGCGACACCGGTTCCGTCCAGGGAGACACGCTGGTAACGCATAAGCAGGATGTGGCCTGTGCACTGGTAAGCTCGCCCGCGTTTTCGCAAGCGACGACTGGTTTTGCGGGGAGAAACGACGGTTACACGGATCTGCTGTTGCACCATAAGCTGACGTGGAAATACGACCGCTCAGAAAACGGCAATGTTTTTCAGGCAGCGAAGCTGGGCGCCGCGGGCGAATACACATTGGCCTTGGGGTTCGGGCCGAATGGCGATGCGGCGATGGATACGGCGAAGAAATCGCTGGCCCGCAAATTTTCCGAGGTCAGCAATGAATATGCAGCCGGCTGGCGTGGCTACATCAAAGGGTTGCGAAAGGTCGAGCCGAAATATCGTGACGAATTCCAGCTTGCGGCCATGGTGCTGAAGGCGCACGAAGACAAAACCTATCGCGGCGCGATGATTGCCTCAATGAGCGTGCCCTGGGGATTCGCGGTGAAGTCGGATAAACCGGACGTGGGCGGCTACCACCTGATCTGGGCTCGCGACCTTTATGAAGTAGCGACCGGGTTGTGGGCGGCGGGCGACCGCGATGCCGCCGAGCGTGCGCTCACCTATTTATATACGGTGCAGCAGGAGCCCGACGGCAGGTTCCCGCAAAACAGCTGGCTCGACGGCAAACCCTATTGGACTGCGCTGCAGATGGACGAAATTTCCTACCCGATGATTCTGGCGTGGCAGTTGGGGCGCACCGACGCCGATACCTGGACGAAAGATGTACGACCGGAAGCGGAGTTCGTGATCGCGCATGGACCGGTGACACAGCAGGAACGCTGGGAGGAAGTGTCAGGTTATTCCCCGTCGACAATCGCGGCGGAGATTGCCGGGCTGGTCTGCGCTTCCGACATTGCGAGGAAAAACGGCGCGACCCAGGACGCGGATCGCTATTTGCAAGCCGCCGACGATTGGGCCGCACACATCGAGGCCTGGCTGGTGACGACGACCGGGCATTTGGGAACGGGCGCCGGTTCGCCGGGCTACTACATACGCATCGACAATAATCAGGACCCGAACGACGGATTTCAGCTCGACACGCGCAACGGCGGCGGCGTGTGGGACGAACGCGACGTGGTGGACGCGGGTTTCCTGGAATTTGTGCGTCTGGGCATTCGCCCGGCGAACGATCCCATTATTCAGCACTCCGTGGAGATTGTGGATTCGGCGATTCGCGTGGAAACTCCCAGCGGGCCGAGCTTTCACCGCTACAGCCACGACGGTTACGGCGAAACCTATTTCGGCGGGCCGTGGCAGAGCGAAGGTATCGGGCGCATCTGGCCGATCTTCACCGGAGAGCGTGGCGAGTATGAAATTGCCGCCGGGCATGACCCGACGTTGTATTTGAAGTCGATGCTGCAATTCGCGAATGAGGGCGGAATGATTCCGGAGCAGATCTGGGATCAGGCCGACCCTAGCCGCTCGGGATTCGTGTTTGGCCGGGGCACCGGAAGCGCCACACCACTGGCGTGGAGCATGGCGCAGTTCATCCGCCTGGTGGTTTGCGCCGAGGAAAAGCGCATCGTTGAAACGCCGAGTATCGTCGCGGAACACTTCCTGAAGAAGCATTAAGTCTTCCGTTTTTTCCATCGCAGAGAGGCCCGCTTCAGAAAGCGGGCCCCGCACTTCCTCACTTATCTGGATTAAAAGTTGACATGGAGATACCGCTCGGCTATAACCTTACCCAATTATAGTAAGGTTTCCTCAAAAAAACAGGTTCGTGCGAGAGGAAAAATCGATGCGTGCCTCCTTTTCTTTTTTCTGCATCTCTCCAGATGTAACAGAAGCGAAACCGAAAATGGCGAACCGCGCGCTGCGCGTCTGGCTGGCAGCGCTATGCCTGCTGCTGGTGGCGGGCGCGGCCTGGGGCCAGGCAACCACCTCAGTCCGCGGAGAGATCTCCGATCCCTCGGGCGGAGCGGTGGTCGGCGCGCAAGTGATGCTGACCAACACGGAATCCAAGATTGAGCGCAACGCGACTTCGGGAGGTGGCGGCGAATACCAATTTCTGCTGTTGCCGCCGGGCACGTACACGCTCGGCGTGACGGCGACGGGCTTTCAGCGTTTCGAAAAGACGGGTCTGGTGTTGCTCGTGAACACACCGGCCACGCTCAATGTCACCTTGAAAGTAGGGAGCGCGTCCGAAGTGGTGACGGTCTCCACCGAACCGCCAGCGCTCAATCTCGTTGATGCGTCCATCGGCAACTCTTTCGATGAAAAGCAAGTAAGCCAAATTCCGCTGGAGGGCCGCAACGTTCCGGATCTGCTGAGCCTGCAGGCCGGCGTGGCCTATACCGGCAACCGCCCGGATATAGATAAGGATCAGGACACGCGCAACGGTTCGGTGAACGGCGCGCGCAGCGACCAGAGCAACATCACTCTGGACGGCGTGGACGTAAACGACCAGGCGAATGGATACGCCTTCACTTCCGTCTTGCCGGTTACGCAAGATTCCGTGGAGGAATTTCGCGTCACGACGTCCAACTACGGCGCGGACCAGGGCACAGGCTCCGGCGCACAAGTCGCGCTGGTCACAAAGAGCGGCACGAATACATTTCACGGTTCGCTCTACGAAAACCTGCGCAACACCGCCACCAGCGCGAATGATTACCTGGTGAAGCAGGCGGAACTGAATACCGGCAATCCCAATAAGCCGCTGAGGTTGAACCGCAACATTTTTGGCGCTTCCGTTGGAGGACCTTTTGCCAAGGATCGCTTGTTCTTCTTCGCCAACTATGAAGGCACGCGCAGGCGCGAAGAAGAGAGCGTCGAACGCGTGATCCCTACTCCGCAGATGTGCCAGGGCATCTTCCGTTATTTCGATTTGAACGGAAACCTGATTACCTTCACACCCACGGACCTGAAGAACCTGGATCCGCGGAACCGGCCAGGGTTCTTCCTCACGGGCACGCCCACGGGAATCGATCCCGCCATGCTGGATCTGACCAATCCCAATAGCCCTGGCGGCTATCTAGGCACAACGTTCTGCACAGGCAAGACCGTAACCAACGACATTTCCGCAGGTGATGGCCTGAATTATGCTGGCTTTGTTTTCAAGGCTCCCACAAGACTCGATAACGATGTCTTCATCGCCAGATTGGATTACCGGCTCAGTCCTAAACACACTCTGTTCTGGCGCGGCGCGGTACAGAATCTGAAAAACCCCGGCGCTCCCTTCTTGCCGGGCGACGTGCCCGAGGAGACTATCGTCGACCATAGCAAAGGGTTCGTGATCGGTTACACGGCTGTTATCAGCCCCACGCTCGCAAATTCCTTCCGTTGGGGCTTCACCCGCCAGAGCTTCGGGGTCGACGGCAATTCCGACTTACCCTGGAACCAGTTCCTGGGTCTGGATGAGGGCTTCACCTACAGCCACAATTTCCAAGTGCCTATTCACAATCTCGTGGATGACCTGTCTTGGACCAAGAAGAACCATGCCTTGCAATTCGGCGCGGCCATCGGTCTGGCGCGCGATCCACGCACCAGCTTTCTGCATTCCAACAATTTGGCGCTGGGCACCACCAACTGGACGTCCCCGATCGGGTTCGCAGGCACTTCTAGCCCGCTGGATCCTTTGAATAAGACTTGGCATCCGGGCCTCACGGTTCCCACGCCTCCGGGAGAAGTGCCGCTTTTGCAGGGACAAGCGCCTGAGCCTGGGACGGCGACGCAGTACGACCGGCCGTTGCTGGCGTTGTACGGCATGATTTCGGACGTGGTGGCGAACTACAACCTCGACCACAACGGCAATGTTATTGGTCTGCTGCCAGGGGGCCTGGGAGCTCCCGTAAACCGCAGGTACGGACTCAACTCGTACGAGTTTTACGCGCAGGATGCATGGCGCATCAAGCCCAACCTTACGCTGACTTACGGGTTGCGCTGGTCACTGTTCCCGCCGCCGTGGGAAGTCAATGGTTTGCAAACGTCTCCGACGTTTGGGTTGGGAACGCAGTTCGCGCAAAACGTCAAAAACCAGCAGCAGGGGTTAGGGTATACGTCAGAGCCGCCGATTGCCTTTACCCTGGGAGGGCCCGCAAACCATGGTAAGGGTTTGTACCCCTTTGAAAAAACGGATTTCGGTCCACGGGTTTCTGTCGCGTATTCCCCCCGCGCGCACGGAGGCTTGCTGAAGAGTCTGTTCGGCGAAGAGAATCAAACGGTGATCCGCGCCGGCTTCGGCAAGGTCTACGATCGAGCAGGTTTCGCGCTCCTGAATAGTTTCGATCAGATTGGTTCCGCGGGTCTAACGACCACTCTTCAAAATCCCTGCTGCACGTTCAACCAGACGGGAGCAGAAGATTTGCCGCGAATCACGGGCATCAATGCCATCCCGACGGTGAACACGCCCCCGAACAATCCGCCGAATGACATTGCTCCTGTGCAATTCCTACAGCCGGCGCCTCCACCAGGCTTTCCGCAGGTGCCGGGGGTCACCGCGCAAGCCAATCTGTGGGGCACGGACGACACGTTGAAGACTCCCCACGCCTACGCCGTCGACTTTTCCGTTGGCCGCGAGCTGCCCAAGCGATTTTCTCTGCAAGTTTCTTATGTCGGACGCTTCGGCAGGAATCTTCTTACCCAGCGCGATTTGAACCAGCCGCTGGACATCGTGGACCCGAAGACCGGAATTGACTACTACACCGCCGCCGCGGCCCTTTCCAATCTGGCAAGAACATTTGCCGCGAAAAACGCCGGTACCTCAGCAAATTTCTATCAAGCCGCGATCACTCAAGGCCAGATTGACAGCATTACTTCTTCCATGCTCGGGCCAACCTATAAATATTGGGTGGACATGCTGCCCGCGCTGCGGTGCAACAATTGCCAGTATGCCGACCTTTTCACCTTATACGTTCCTACAACCGCGAATACAACGGACGGTCTATTGCGGGCTGTTTTTGATCTTTATTACAACCCGGCCCTTTCCGTCGTTGGAGACGAAATTGTCGGCCTGGCGGACATAGATTCTTATGGTGGTTTAGGGGACACCAGCGGCTCGGGGATCCCCTACTTCTTCAACGGCCCGAACAGCATGTTGCCCGGCCTCTGTCCGCCCGCCGCGCCACCGCCCGCGGCCTTCTGCCAGTCCGGCAAATACCTGAGCAACCAGGCCTTTTCTTTGTATGGCTGGAGTTCCATTGGCACCTCCAACTACAACGCCTTGCAGACCAGCTTGCGCAAGCAGTTCAGTCACGGGGTGCAGTTCGATTTCAACTATACCTTCTCAAAGTCGCTGGATATCACCTCGGCTGCTTCGCGTGTGGGATTCGCCGTCTACGGCTACACCAATATCGGCCTGGTGGGAAGCCGCCTGGTCAATGCATTTCACCCGAACCTCGCTCATGCGCCGTCCGATTTCGACCTGCGGCACCAGATGAATCTCAATTGGATCGCCGATTTGCCGGTCGGAAAGGGCCGAGCCATTGCCCATGATGCTAACGGCTTCGCGGATGCCATCATCGGCGGTTGGCAACTCACCGGCCTCGCCCGCTGGACCAGTGGATTTCCCTTCAGTGTGGACGGCGGCCAGCGCTGGCCAACCGATTGGTTCCTTACAGCCGTCGCTCAGCAGACCTCCCGGCAGAAGACCGGGACTTATCATCTCGTGGACCCTTCGACGGGCTATTCGTTCGTTAGCCCCTTCCCGAATCCCGCCTCGGCTCAGGCCGCCTTTACTCTTCCTGTGCCGGGCGCGGTCGGTTCGCGCAACGTGCTGCGCGGCAACGGCTACGCTAGTTTGGACATGAGTCTCGGCAAACACTGGAAAATGCCCTACGCGGAAACTCACGACATTCAGTTCCTCTGGCAAGTCTTTAATGTGCCGAACCTCACACGCTTCAACGCGCAAGGCGTAGGCTCCTCTCTGGTGACTTCGCTCACGCAGCAGCCTACGCACTTCGGCGCCTACACGAGTCAACTGACGTCCGCGCGGGTTATGCAATTCTCGCTGCGCTACGAATTCTGACACGCTGAGGGCCGCTACAACTGCGCGTTTCTGAGCCGCTTTGTGTTGTGTGGGTGGCTAACGGAAACTCATTGACCGGTGGGCGTTACGGTTGCGGGCTGCTGCAAGCGAAATTCCAGCACCGTTTCGCTTGGAACCTTCACCTGTTGACCGCGCGTGAGCACTTGAACGGTTCCTCCCGCCCCCGCGCCAACGCCGGCGCCGATAGCCGCGCCTTTTCCGCCCCCCGCCAGGGCTCCAATAATCGCGCCAAGTGCGGCGCCTCCGCCGACCTTCTCGGCGGTGTTCTTCCCGCGTCCTTTTCCTTGCAAGGTGTAGTCGCTGCTCACCACCGGATAATCGCGCCCATCAATCACCAGGCGGGTCAATTCCAACTGCAGCTCGGAGCTTCCGGAAAAATGGCCCGCTTCCTTCGCTTGCGCGAGCCGCCCGTAGACATCCGCGCCCTTGCGGGCAACCAGAGCACCGTCGATGTTCAGGTCCGTTTCCAGACTGGCGTGAAAAATGTCGCCGACCTGATTCTTGGACGAGTCCACGCCATCGATCATGCGAATCAGGAGCGGCTGCCCTGCGGGTATGGTGATCGTGCCGGCTGAAGCTGGCGTTTGTGTGGGTGCGACCCTTGCCAGAGGAGCGGTTTGAGCTCGAGGCGCTTCAGGCAGCGGGACCGGGTCTCCCCCGACCCTTGCCGAAAACCAGGCAACTGGGGAGCCGCTGAAGTTGTCGCCCGCCGATACCGTTCCCTGTTGTTGCGGGTTGGCGACCTCGATTCGGATTGCGTCTCCGGCTTTGAATACGTTGCGTCCGGCGTCGAAGGGAGGAAAGCCTTCGACAACGATTTGTGTATCGGTCCACGAGGTAACCAGAATTGCCTGACAAGACCCAGCGCCCGATTGACCGAAAGCCTGATTGCTCGTCAAGTCCGTGATTTGCAGGAAAGGCTCACATCCGTTATAGGGCTTGTAGGTTCCCAAGTTCGTTCCCTGGATGACAAATTTCTGGGAAGCCTGCGTGTCAATGGATCCCACCGAAGTAATCTTCGCCGTGTCTCCGGCCCCGCTTTGCGCGTGAAGAACTGTGCAAAAGAGCAGACTCAC
>DATFSI010000045.1:0-7734 GCA_035262705.1 Candidatus Acidiferrum sp.
AAGAGATTGCGCCAGCCGATCCGCGGAAAGATTTGTTCGCAAAAGCTGGGGTGTAAGGAGAGCCTATCCAGCCATGCCGATAAAAACCAGAAAACGCGCCAAGGCCGGGTACATGATCAGCGCCGTCGCGGAGATTTATAACCTGCATCCGCAGACGCTGCGGCTGTATGAACGTGTTGGTTTGCTGAAGCCGTCGCGCTCGCAAGGAAATACGCGGCTCTATACGGATGCGGACCTTGAGCGGCTGGACGTGATACTGACGCTGGCGCGAGACATGGGCGTGAACCTAGCGGGCATCGAGATTATTCTGAACATGCGCGAGAAGATGATCGAAATGGAGCGTCAGATGAACGATTTCGCGCACGTGGTGCAGCAGGAGTTGTCGCGCATGGCCACGCAGGCGGAGGAGCGTCCGCCGAAGCACGCGATTGTGCGGGCGGGGCCGCGGGTGGTTAGGACGTGACTGGTAATTAGTGATTGGTGGGCCAAAAATCGGCTATCCAGCCGTGCTCTCAGGGAGAGCAGCGAGCTGATAACAGTAAACAGGAAGCAGTAAAAAGCCTCGATCGTATCGAGGCTTTTCGCTTTTGTCGGCTCTCCAAGGTTCCTGTTCGCTGTTCGTTGTTTGCTGCTCCCTATTTTCTCCACAGATTTCCGCAGGGCAGGCTGATTGTTGAGCGCAACGCTGCAACGTATGATGGCAATGCGTAACACATTACGTTGCACAGGTAAGTGTGCCTGTGCCACAGGAAGAGCATCGGACACAGGCTAAAGCCTGTGCAACAGGGGAACATGGCTCAGGAAGATTGTCCGCTATGCAAGGGAACGGGGTGGAAGCTGGTGCCGCGGAAAGACAGAACGCCGGGACAGGTGGCGGTGGCCTGCGATTGCGGGATGGAGGAACGCGCGGAAAAGGTGATGGAGCGCGCGCGGGTGCCGAAGCGCTACGAGCATTGCGATTTTGAAAGTTATGCGACCGACCTGGCGGATGGGAAGACATGGACCGCGCAACACGAACAGGCGCTGAAGCAGGCCAAACTGCTGACGCAGGCGTTTGTGCGTGATTACCCGGGCACCGAAAAAGGCCTGCTGCTGATAGGGCCCTCGGGCGTGGGCAAAACGCATCTGGCAGTAGCAGCGCTCAAGGAGTTAATGCGTCGCGGGCACAACGGACTGTTTTGCGATTACCGCGAACTGCTGAAAGAGATTCAAGCCAGCTACAACCCGGCAAGCGAATCGACGGAGATGGGCGTTCTCGAACCCATCCGCACCGCGGAAATTTTAGTGATGGATGATCTGGGAGCGAGCAAGCCCTCGGCATGGGTGCTGGACATCATCGGGCTGGTGCTCAACACGCGCTACAACGAAAAGCGCATGACCATTTTGACCACCAACTATCTTGATGAAAGTGGCGCGCCTGAACTAGGTGCCCGCCTGCCGGGCGGGCAACGTGTAGCCGTGAAGGAAGACACTCTGGCGGATCGCATCGGCGCGCGCATGCGTTCGCGCCTCTACGAAATGTGCCGCACCATCGAAGTGCATGCCCCGGATTTCCGCCGCGAAGCCCGTCAAGCCGGTCGCGCCCGGGCCTAACGGAGATGACCGTTTTGCAGGGTATGGTCGCTTAAGGGTGCGAACACTTCACAGTCCGTGTGGTGAATTACCGCCGAAGTGTTTTCCAAAGCTATGGGGAAACACTGTTTGCAGGCAGGTTACATGTCAGTGTTGGGGTGGCAATAGGAATTAGAGAAGAATTTCGAATTCTGGGCAGGGACATGGGCGAACCTCTGCAGGATCTCCTGTTCGAAAGGTGCACGATAAACAGAATTCCGGCTTACAGAAATTCGGCCATTTGTTCTTACTAGGGGGGGCGGCCACGGTGATCATATCCTTGAGATAGCTTGCGCTCGGGAAATTCGAGACGTTAAATGTGGAACTTGGTTGAGATTGCCCTGTTCAGGGAGCTTTGATTGACACGGTGTTCTTGCGGCGAGTATTCTTTTAGGGCTGTGGCGTTCCCCGCAACGATTGCAGCATCTCAGTAGCTAGAGACCGCGTTACTTGGTGCAGGAGCAATTCGGCTCTGCCCTGTGGTAACCCCTCCTTGCATTACCCCGGTTGGGATTCGGCAAGGATTGACTCGACAAAAACAGGGATATACATCCCGGAGGCGATTGATCATGTTTTCAGACAACGATAACCCCGTATCTTCCGCAGCAGCCGCAGCAGCCCAGGAAAGCGAAACTCCCCAACACCCGGAAAGCACGCCCGCCGCGCCAACGGCTGAGGCTCCGACTGCCCCCGCGCCCCAGGCCGCAGCGGAGCCCGTGAAGCCCGACGACGCGCACGCTCACGCCGAGGCACAGGCACAGACGGCCGCCGCCGATGCGGAAGCCGCCGCCGCCGCCGAAGAGGCCGCCAGCGCCGAGGAGATGAGTAAGCTCATCGACCAATACAGCGAGCCGCAAGAAGCATCGGCCGCGCAGAACGAAATCATTGAAGTGAAGGTGGTCGCGTACACCGAGCAGGGCGTGGTGGTGGACCTCGGCGGCAAGACCGAGGGCCTGATCCCGGCCGCGGAGTTCACGGAAACGGAAATTCCGCGTCCGGACCCCAACGCAACCATCGAAGTGCAGCGCACCGGCGAGACCAAAGACAACTTCGTCATCGTCTCCTACCAGAAGGTGTTGCGGCGCCGCACATGGGAAAGAATTGACGCGCAGTTCAAGGCCAAAGAGACCATCACCGCGAAAGTTGTGGACCGCATCAAGGGGGGGTTGGTGGTCGATATCGGCGTGCGCGCGTTCCTGCCGGGTTCGCAGTACGACCTGCGCCCAACACAGAACCTCGACGGCCTAATGGGCCAGGAAGTGCAAGTTCGCATTACCAAGCTGAACCGTCGCCGCGGCAACGTGGTGGTGAGCCGTCGTGCGCTGCTCGAAGAAGAGCTGCACTCGAAGCGCGCCGAGCTGATGGAAAAGCTCAGCGAAGGCCAGGTGGTGCACGGAACGGTAAAGAACGTAACCGAATACGGCGCGTTCGTGGACCTGGGCGGCATCGACGGCCTGCTGCACCTGACTGACCTGAGCTGGGGCCGGGTGCGGCATCCCAGCGACGTGGTAAAGCCCGAGAAGGAGCTCGACGTCATCATCCTGAAGTTCGACAAGGGCAAACAGCGCGTGTCGTTGGGCCTGAAGCAGCTTTCCAAGGATCCCTGGATTGACGCGGCGGAACGGTATCCTGCGGGCGGCAAGTACAAGGGCAAGGTCGTCGGCGTGGTGGATTATGGCGCATTTGTGGAGCTAGAACAGGGCATCGAAGGCCTGGTGCACGTCACCGAAATGTCTTGGTCCAAGAAGCCCACGCATCCCTCGAAGGTGGTGAAGGCCGGCGAAGAAGTCGACGTGGTGGTGCTGGACATCAAGCCGAGCGACCGGCGCGTTTCGCTGGGCATGAAGCAGGCGCAACCCGATCCGTGGCTGCTGATCGCAGAGAAGTATCCCGTGGGCACCGTGGTGACTGGCAAGGTGCGCAACATCGCGGAGTTCGGCGCGTTCGTGGAGATCGAAGAGGGTTTCGACGGGCTGGTGCACGTCGGCGACGTGAGCTGGACCGGGCGCGTGAAGAATCCGCACGAAGTCTTCAAGAAAGGCGAGCCGGTAACCGCGAAGGTGTTGCGCATTGATGCTGAAAACCGCCGCGTGTCGCTGGGCATGAAGCAGGTGAACGACATCTGGGCGGACTGGTTCAAGCAGCACAAGGTGGGCGACATCGTGCGAGGGAAGGTTTCGCGCATCGCCACGTTCGGCGCGTTCGTGGAGTTCGGCGAAAACATCGAGGGTCTGTGCCACAACACGGAAATCGAGGATCGCCGCCGCCGCGACGAGGGTCCCGGCAGCTTCCGTCCAACCACCGGACCGCTGAAGAGCGCGGGCCCGCTGGAACCCGGCAAGGAGTACGACTTCAAGATCATCAAGATCAGCGCGGAGACGCGGCGCATCGGCTTGAGCTACCGGGCTGCGGTCCGGCAGCAGGAGCGCAGGGAGATCGAGCAGTACAAGTCGTCGAAGTCCTCGGCCACCGCCACCATCGGCGATGCCATGAAGCAGAAGCTGGCTTCGCGGTAGCGCGGGCGGTATTCGCAACTCGCAGGCAGGGCAGCAGATAAATTCATTTACCTGCGGGTCATTTTAATGATAGAGAAAGGGACATCCGGGCGGGGGATGCCCTGTAACTTGCCTAGCCCCAAAGAGTTGTACGGTATCAGCGGTTCCCGACGAAGAGGCTTAAACCGATGAATAAGCAACCGACACTCACCAAGGCCGACTTGATCGAGGAAGTGCTCCGCGTGACCGAGCTTCCTCGCAAGGAGTCGGAAACCATCGTGGAAACGATTTTCGAGAGCATCATTGACGCCTTGCAGAAGGGCGACAAAATCGAAATCCGCGGGTTTGGCAGCTTCCGCACGCGCCAGCGCCGTGGGCGCATCGGGCGGAATCCCAAGACCGGAGAAAAAGTGGAAGTGCCGGCGAAGAAGATTCCATTTTTCAAGCCCAGCAAGGAATTGAAGGATTTCGTGAACAGCGCGGCGGCGCAAAGCGAAGCGGCGCCGTCGTAGGGTGCAGGTTTTTGAAATTTGTGGGATGTGCTGACGCCCCGCTCGAACGGGGCGTTTTGTTTTGGCAGGCCGGCAATCCGTAATTCAGCGATCAGTAATCAGAAACAGGTCGAGCTTCTTGATTTCGAGTTGGATTGCGGATTCATAGTTACCGATCACTGTGCGCGTCCCCTTGCCCGAACTCGGCGTAATGTTGCGCATAACCTTTCCAGAAACTTAATCTGTCGGCCTTCTTGGCGTTTCTTGCAGATTACTGATTACCGATTACTGAGAACAGTGCGATATGCTGACCTCCGTACCTTCCAAACGATGGTGGCACTCGAATGGATTATCTTTGGACCCCATGGCGTTACCAGTACATGACGCAGTTCCATGCCGCGAAGCAGCCGGAATGCATCTTCTGCGAGGCCCTGCAGCGCAACCAGGACGCCGAGACGCTCATTGTGCATCGCGCAAAGAAATGCTTCGTCATCCTCAACCGCTTTCCGTACACCTCGGGCCACGTCATGATCGTGCCGTACACGCATGTGGCGGAATTGCAGTTATGCGAAGTGGGCGCGCTGACGGAGATATTGGAGTTGGCACAGCGCTTGGAGGAGATTTTTCGCGAAGGCTACAAACCGGATGGGATGAACCTAGGCATGAACCTGGGGCGCGCGGCGGGTGCGGGCGTCGCCGGGCATCTGCACCTGCACATGCTGCCGCGCTGGATCGGCGATGCGAGCTTCATGACCGTCACCGGGGAAACCCGTGTGCATCCCGAGGAATTGAAGGTCACCTATCTGCGCCTGAGCAAAGCCTTGGGTGCGTAGAAGTCTGGAATGCTAGAATCGTAAATTCAGATTGTTCGGCCCACCGGGCGGAGAATCATCTTGCATCTGGAACTGACCGAAGAACAGAAACTACTGCAGAAAAGTGTGCGGGAATTTGCGGAATCCGAAGTGCGGCCGCTCGCCAGGCACAACGATGAGACCGGGGAGTATCCGCGGGAACTTTTCCGCAAGGCTGCGGAGCTTGGCTTGACGGGGGTGGCATTCCCGGAGGCGGAAGGCGGAGCGGGATTCGACCACATCGCTTACACCATTGTGATTGAAGAGATATCGCGGTGCTGCGCTTCCACGGGCGTGATACTGAGCGTGCAGAATTCGCTGTTCTGCGATCCGATTCATCGTTACGGCACCGGGGAACAGAAGAAGAGATTTCTTTTGCCGTTCACGCGCGGGGAAAAGATTGGCTGCTACGCGCTGACTGAGCCGCAGGCGGGTTCGCATGCAGCTGCGCTAGAGACCAAAGCAATGAAAAAGGGCGACACCTACGTCCTCAACGGCACTAAGGCGTGGATTACCAACGGCGGCGCAGCAGATGCCGCGATTGTCTACACGAACACCGACCCGGCCAAAGGCGAAAAAGGAATCACCGCGATTGTGGTGGAAAAGGGCACGCCGGGCTTCAAGGTCGGCAAGGAAGAAAAGAAGCTGGGCATCAACGCCACCGCTTGCAGCGAATTGGTGTTCGCAGATTGCGTGGTGCCGGTGGGCAATCGCATCGGCAACGAAGGCGAAGGCTACAAGGTGGCGCTTTCGACGCTCGACGGCGGGCGCATCGGCATCGCCGCGCAGGCGGTGGGCATCGCGCAAGGCGCGTTCGAGGCGGCGGTGAAATGGTCGCAAGAGCGTATGGCCTTTGGTCATCCCATCGCACAGTTTCAGGCCATCCAGTTCATGCTCGCCGATATGGCCACCGAGATTGACGCCGCGCGCCTACTGGTGCGCAAGGCGGCGTGGAAGCAGGACTCTGGCGGGCGCTTCAGCCAGGAAGCGGCAACGGCGAAGCTGTTTGCCAGCGAAATGTCCACGCGCGTGGCGCACAAAGCTATTCAGATTCACGGCGGGTATGGTTACAGCAAGGAATATCCGGTGGAGCGTGCTTATCGCGACGCGCGCATCACCGAAATTTACGAAGGCACCAGCGAGATTCAGCGCCTGGTGATTGCGGGTTGGCTGCTGAAGTCGTAACGAAAAGAAACATGGCAGGTGCGGAGCTTGCTCCGCCCTTTGACGAACACCTCTAAAGACAAATCGAAGACCGGGCCGGGCAGGCCCCTAGAGCGTGAGGAATAGCGAGCGGCATGGAAGAACTCTCCGTAGTATCCTGACCTGGTGCTGGAACTCGACGCGGGGCTGGAATTCCAAGCGGAAAACGACGAGGAGTTTTTTTTGTTGCTGCCGGAGCGGCCGTCGGTTTGCCTCATTGAGGCGCGCGCGAAAAACGCCGAGCCGCATCTGATCCGCACCGCCAACCTGCGGCGCCGCCTGCAGCGGTTGCTCGGCCCGCTGGATCCCACGAGCAAACGACTCAATCTAAGAGATTTTGCCGGTCAGGTGCGCTATCGGGTTACATCTTCAGCTTTCGAACAATCGCTGACCTACTACCGGATTGCGCGGAAGATTTTCCCGAAAAAGTACCGTGAACTGATGCGCCTGCGGCCGTCCCCGGTGCTGAAAATCAATCTCAAAAATGCCTATCCGCGTTGCTACGTCACACGTCATATTTCCGTAAACGAACAGGGCGTGCCTTCGGGTGGGATTTACTATGGCCCCTTCCCTTCCCGCCGCGCCGCGCAGGGCTATGCGGACCGTGTGCTGGATTTTTTCAAGGTGCGCCGCTGCCAGATCAAGATTCGCCGCGATCCTTCCTTTCCCGGCTGCATTTATTCGGAGATGAAGATGTGCCTCGCTCCGTGCTTCGCGGGCTGCACGAAAGAGGAATACGAGGTGGAGGTGAACCGCCTCATCGGATTTCTCGAAACCGGCGGCGATTCGTTGCGCACAACTTACGAACAGGAGCGCGAACGCGCCAGCGAGGACCTCGATTTCGAACGCGCCGCAGCAATTCACAAAAAGCTGGAGAAGCTGGATGATGCCTTGCGCGCAGGGCCGGAGGTTGCGCGTCGCGTGCAAGATCTCGACGCCGTGATTCTGCAACGCATGGCAGAGGAGCAGACCATCGGCGTCTTCGGCGTGCATGGAGGAAGGCTGGCCGAGCCGTTCGCGCTGCGTTTCGGGGACACCAGCCAGCCGCGCTCCGCCGAACAGACCGTGCGCGACTCTCTGGAA
>DATFSI010000046.1:0-49713 GCA_035262705.1 Candidatus Acidiferrum sp.
TAAAGATGGAAGAAAAGAATCGACTTTTGCTGTACAATGCACCCCGCTTCCGGCCCTGTGGCGCCCCCGCACGGAAGGCCTCTTTCTTGGACACCCGGAACTCTACGAAGGAGTCCTTGTGAGCCAGCAAGCCGCAATACCCAAGCAAACCATGGATCAAATCTGCATCAATACCATTCGTACCCTCTCGATTGACGCCGTGCAGCAGGCCAATTCCGGGCATCCCGGTGCGCCGATGGGTTTAGCTCCTGTGATGTATTCGCTGTGGCAGAATTTCCTGCGCTACGATCCCGCCGACCCCACCTGGCTTGACCGCGATCGCTTCGTGCTTTCCGCAGGCCACGCATCCATGCTGCTCTATTCCACGCTGCATCTGGTCGGCGTTCGCGCGGTCAATCACAACGGCGAAGTCCAGAAGGAACTCTCCGTTCCCATGGAAGAGATCAAGCGTTTCCGGCAGCTCGACAGCCGCACTCCCGGACATCCCGAATCGCATCTCACCACCGGTGTGGAAACCACTACCGGCCCGCTCGGCCAGGGAGTGGGTAACGCTGTGGGCATGGCCATCGCGGGAAAATGGCTGGCGGCCACCTACAACAAGCCGGGGTTCGATATTTTTAATTACCGCATTTACTCCATCTGCGGCGACGGCGACTTGATGGAAGGCGTAGCCGGCGAAGCCGTCTCTCTTGCGGGGCATCTTGGCCTTTCGAATCTTTGCCTGGTCTACGACAACAATCGTGTCACTCTCGATGGCCCGGCCAGTTGGTCGTTCAGCGAAGACATGATGACGCGCTTTGTCGGCTACGGCTGGAACGTCACCCGTGTCGCCGACGCCAACGATTTGCTGCAACTCTCCCGCGGCTACAAAACTTTTCTCGGTTGCACCGACAAACCCACGCTCATCGTCGTCGACAGCCACATCGGCTACGGCTCTCCGCACAAGCAAGATTCTTACGAAGCCCACGGCGAACCCCTCGGCGAAGGGGAGGTCAAACTTGCCAAACAGAATTACGAGTGGCCCGAAGACGCCAAATTCCTGGTTCCCGACGGCGTCTACCAGCACTTTCAGAACGGTATCGGCGCGCGCGGCAACAACGACCGCACGGCTTGGAACGCCCTTTTCGCCGAGTACTCGAAAAAATATCCTGAACTCGCCACGCAACTCATGAAGATCAAAGCCCGCAAATTGCCAGATGAATGGGACATGGGCCTCCCGGTCTTCCCCGCCGACGCCAAAGGCATGGCCACCCGCGAAAGCTCCGGAAAGACCCTGAACGCGTTGGCGAACAATATTCCCTGGATGGTCGGAGGTTCCGCCGACTTGGCTAAATCCAACAAGACCAATCTCACTTTCGACGGCGCCGGCGATTTCTTCCCCAACGAATACAGCGGCCGCAACGTCCATTTCGGCGTTCGCGAACACGGCATGGGCGCCTCGGTCAACGGCATGACGCTTTCCGGCCTGCGCGGCTTCTCCGCTACCTTTTTCAATTTCAGCGACTACATGCGCGCCAGCATGCGCCTTGCCGCGCTCATGGAGATCCCTGTTCTTTTCATCTTTACGCACGATTCCATCGGCCTCGGCGAAGACGGCCCCACGCACCAGCCCATCGAACAGCTCGCGTCCCTGCGCGCCATGCCTAACATGTTCGTGCTGCGTCCCGGCGACGCCAACGAAGTCGTCGAAGCCTACAAGGTCGCCGTGCAACGCAGGCACGGGCCCTCCACGCTGGTCTTTAGCCGCCAGCCCATACCCACGCTCGACCGCACGAAATTCGCTCCCGCTTCCGGGGTCGCCAAAGGCGCTTATGTAGTTGCCGATGCCGACGCCGGCCAGCCTGACGTCATCCTCATGGCCACGGGCACGGAACTGCAGCACTGCATCGCCGCTTGGGAAAAGCTGAAGGCCGAGGGCATCAAGGCCCGCGTGGTCAGCATGCCCTGCTGGGAACTTTTCGAGCAACAAGATGCCGCCTACAAGGAAAGCGTGCTACCCTCCAGCGTGACCGCGCGCGTCTCGGTCGAGATGGGCGCCACGCTGGGCTGGGACCGCTACGTCGGCACGAAGGGCACCATGATCGCCATGCGCTCCTTTGGCGCTTCCGCGCCCTTGAAGGACTTGCTCAAGAGATTCGGCTTCGAGCCCGACAACGTCGTCGCCACTGCCAAGAAGTTGCTTGGCAAATAGTTTCGTCTCGGCCAACGCCGCAAAAGGCACCGGCCGTGGCAACAGGATTTCTCAATCGCCGCCTGCTCCGCAGGGGCGTAGAATCAGGTCCCTGGGCCCTCTTGAAATTATAAGGAGAAGTGCTATGACAACGCCTGCAGCCGTCACGAATACCGGAGGAAATCCGCTGAAGGGTCTCCTCGCTTACGGTCAGTCCGTCTGGATGGATTACATTCGCCGCGACCTCCTCACCGGAGGCGGCTTGAAGCAAATGATTGCCGACGATGGTCTCCGTGGCATGACTTCCAACCCCGCCATCTTCGAAAAGTCCATCACCGGCAGTAATGTCTACGACGACATTCTCAATTCCCCGGAAGCGAAATCCCTCAACGCCAAAGGTCTGTTTGAAAAGATCGCCATCCGCGACGTTCAGGACGCCTGTGACATTTTCCGCTCTGTCTACGACGAGTCCAATCAGCGCGACGGCTACGTTAGCCTGGAAGTCTCCCCATTCCTCGCCAACGACACCGCCGGCACGCTCGAAGAAGCCCGCCGCCTTTGGAAGGCCGTCAATCGGCCCAACGTCATGATCAAGGTTCCCGCCACGCCCGAAGGCGTTCCTGCCATCCGCACGCTGCTCGAGGAAGGCCTCAACATCAATATCACCTTGCTGTTCGCGCAGTCGGCGTATGAACAAGTCGCTGAAGCCTACCTCGCCGCCCTCGAAGCTCGTGCTGCAAAAGGCCAGGCGTTGCACCACATCGCGAGCGTCGCCAGCTTTTTCGTCAGCCGCATCGACACCCTCATTGACGGCAAAATCGACAACATGCTGAAGACCGCCGCCGGCGACACCAAGGCCCTTCTCGAGAGCATCCATGGCACCATCGCTATCGCCAACGCCAAGCTCACCTACAAGAAATATCAGGAGCTTTTCGGTAGTGCGCGCTGGGCCACTCTCGCCGCCAAGGGCGCGCAAACCCAGCGCCTCCTTTGGGCCAGTACCAGCACCAAGAATCCCAAGTACCGCGACGTTATCTACGCCGAGGAACTCATCGGCGCGGACACCGTGGACACCATGCCGCCAGCCACTTTCGACTCCTTCCGTAATCACGGCCAATTGCGCAAGAGCCTCATCGACGACGTACCCGGCGCCGCCGCCCACATGGCTAACCTCGCCAAGGCCGGTATTTCTATGAAGGAAGTCACCGACCAATTGGTGCACGACGGTGTGAAGCTTTTCGCCGATGCCTTTACCACTCTGCTCGCCGCCACCGGCAAGCATGCAGGAGTCAAAGCGTGAGCCTGAGCAAAACGGCAAAAGCGTAAAGGGCAATCTCGCAAAATTTGCAAAAGCGGTCAAACAGGCCCTGTCGTGGCACTTGTATTTTGGTCTTAATTTCTTGGCGGAGGAAACGGCAATGCAACTCGGCATGATCGGACTCGGCAGGATGGGCGCCAACATGGTTCGGCGCCTGCAGAAAAAAGGCCATCAGTGCGTGGTGTACGACCGCAGCGCGGATTCGGTGAAGCAGCTCGCCGGCGAAGGCGCCATCGGCTCCACTTCGCTCGACGATTTTGTTGGCAAGCTGACCAAGCCGCGAGCCATCTGGCTGATGGTGCCCGCGGCCGTGGTGGACGCCACCATCGCCGACCTGATCCCACGCCTTAGCAAGGATGACATCCTTATCGACGGTGGCAACTCCTATTACATTGACGACATCCGCCGCGCCAAAGAGATCGCCCCCAAGGGCATTCACTACGTCGACGTCGGCACCAGCGGGGGCGTCTGGGGCCTCGAGCGCGGCTATTGCCAGATGATTGGCGGCGAAAACGCCATCGTCAATCACCTCGATCCCATTTTCAAAGCGCTCGCCCCCGGCCGCGGCGATGTCGACCGCACCCCTGGCCGCGAACGTGGCACCGGCACCTCCGAAGAAGGCTATCTCCACTGCGGCCCTTCAGGCGCCGGCCACTTCGTAAAGATGGTGCACAACGGCATCGAGTACGGCTTGATGGCTGCTTACGCCGAAGGCCTCAACATTCTCAAGCACGCCAACGCTGGCAAGTCTCACCGCGAAGTCGACGCCGAAACCACGCCGCTCCGCAATCCCGAGCACTATCAATACGATTTCAATCTCGCGGACATCGCCGAAGTCTGGCGGCGCGGCAGCGTCGTTGCTTCCTGGCTGCTCGACCTCACCGCCATCTCGCTTTTTGACCAGCCGACGCTCGAGCGATTCGGCGGCCGCGTTTCCGACTCCGGCGAAGGCCGCTGGACCATCCTCGCCGCCATTGAGTCCACCGCCCCCGCCCCCGTTCTTACCGCCTCACTCTATCAGCGCTTCATTTCGCGTGGTGAAGATGATTTTGCCGCCAAGCTTCTTTCCGCGATGCGGTTCCAGTTTGGCGGGCACCTGGAAAAGAAAGCCGGGCAATAAGGCGCGACTCCGCAAATCGCGCGCCAAAAAAAGGAAAAACATGCGATGAACACAAATCACGCTGATGGTCCCGTTGCCGCCTCTGCCTGTGTGATGGTCATCTTCGGTGCTACAGGCGACCTCACCAAGCGCAAACTGATCCCCGCGCTGCTCAATCTGGCGCAGGAGAACGTCCTGCCCAAGAATTTCGCCATCATTGGCGTAGCCGGCAACGACTCCACCACCGAATCCTTGCGCAAGGCCTTGAGCGCGGAAATGCCGCAATTCGCTCCCGATCCTATTGACCTGAAAATGTGGGATTGGCTGGTCGAGCGCATCTACTATGTCCGAGGCGATTTTGCCAGTCCGGAAACTTACCAGCGTCTGCAGGCGCAAATTGACACCGTGGAAAAGGCGCACAATTGCGGCGGCAGCAGGTTTTATTACTTGGCCGTCGCTCCGCGTTTCTTCGCCACCATCGTGCAGCAACTCGGCGCCGCCAAGATGACCAGCGAGGAAAACGGCAGGTGGTCGCGCGTGATCGTGGAGAAGCCTTTTGGCCACGACCTGCAGTCCGCCGTGCAGCTCAACTCCGACCTCAAGAAGGTCCTTATCGAAAAGCAGATTTACCGCATTGACCACTATCTTGGCAAAGAGACCGTGCAGAACGTGATGGTCTTCCGCTTTTCCAACAACATCATCGAACCCCTCTGGAACCGCCACTATATCGACCACGTGCAAATCACCGCCTCGGAAACCGTCGGCGTCGAGCATCGCGGCGGCTTCTATGAAACCGCGGGCGCCCTCCGCGATATGGTTCCCAACCACCTCTTCCAGCTCCTCACCATGACCGCTATGGAGCCGCCTATCTCGTTCGACGCGGACGAGGTCCGCAACAAGCAGGCAGAAATCCTCCACGCTATCCAGCCCCTCAGTCCCGAGGACGTCATCACCAACATGGTGCGCGGCCAGTATGGCGAAGGCCAGTCGCCTAAGGGAGAGCGTGTCGAGGGCTACCGCGAGGAACCTGACGTCAATCCGCAATCCAACACGGAAACCTTCGTCGCCCTGAAACTCCAGGTGGACAACTGGCGATGGGCCGGTGTTCCCTTCTATCTCCGTACCGGCAAGAGCCTCGCCAAGCGCGCCACGGAAATCGTCATCCAGTTCCGCCGCACGCCATTCGTTCTATTCCGCCACACCGGCGTCAAGAATATCGAGACCAACCGCATGGTCATCCACATCCAGCCGGAGGAGGGCATCTCCCTCAGCTTCGGCGCCAAGGTTCCTGGCTCGCTCATGCGCCTTGGCTTGGTGAACATGGATTTCGACTACAACACCTATTTCGGCTCCGAGCACAGCACCGGCTACGAGCGCCTGCTGCGCGACTGCATGGCCGGCGACGCCACGCTCTTCCAGCGTGCTGACATGGTCGAAGCCGGGTGGAGCGTCATCCAGCCGATTCTCGACGTCTGGCATGCACTCCCCGCCCGCAGCTTCCCCAACTATGCCGCCGGCTCCTGGGGACCCGCGGAAGCCGACGACCTGCTCGCCCGCGACGGTCGCACCTGGCGCCGCATTGGCGAGGAAGACGTGGACTTGCGCTCCAAAGCTGCCACGGGAAAGAAGGCCGCCGCCACTTGATGCCCGCAACCGCTCAACGTGATATCCGCATCCTTGTGGATCCCGTCGCGGTTACCCGCCGCGCCGCCGATGAATTCCTGAAAGCCGCGCTGCAGGCGGTGGCCAACAAGGGTGTTTTTACCGTCTCACTTTCCGGCGGCTCCACGCCGAAAGTGCTCTACGCCATGCTCGCGGACGATCCCGCGTATCGCAATAAACTGCCGTGGGACAAAATGCGCATCTTCTTCGGCGACGAGCGCCACGTCCCTCCCGACCATAACGACAGCAACTTCCGCATGGCCACGGAATCACTCTTTTCCAAGGGTGTTTTGAAACCCGAACAAATCACGCGCATCAAGGGCGAGTATCCCGATCCCGAAAAAGCCGCGCTCGAATACGAGCAGGCCCTGCGCGACTATTTCCGTTTGCAGGACGGCCAGTATCCCAGCTTCGACTTGCTGCTGCTCGGCATGGGCGACGAAGGCCACACCCTTTCGCTTTTTCCGGGCACAAAAGCCTTGCGCGAAACGCGCCGCATCGTGGTCCACAATTGGGTCGGCAAGCTTTACACTGAGCGCGTTACCCTGACCTCCACCGCCGCGAATCACGCCGCACAGGTGATGTTCCTGATCACCAAAGCCGATAAGGGGCCCGCGCTCAAAGCTGTTCTCGAAGGGCCCTATGAACCCGAGCAGCTTCCCGCTCAATTCATTCAACCCTTGAGCGGCAAGGCTCTCTGGCTCATCGACCGTGACGCGGGCAAGATGCTCTCGGCTGGCGTTCGAGAGTAGAATCGTTTTGTGCGCCGAAAAGGCACGGGCGCAATTTCGTCTTGGTCGGGAGGCACGACTTTAGTCGTGGCGTTAGGTGCCAAAGATTTTGGGGCTTCAACCCCTGAGGTCCTTCTTTTTGATTACTGATACCTGAGTACTGATATTTCTTCTAGGAGCTAGCCATGGCAACCGCTGCTGTCAGCAACATCGAACAACTTCTCGGCACTAAGGCCGAATCGCTTCTCGGCTTCAAAAACCCCAAAATCGCCAAAGAACGCCTGCATCTCCCGGGCCCCGACTTTATTGACCGTATTTACGCGCACACGGACCGCAACCTCCGCGTGCTGGCCAATCTTCAGCGCCTCTTCGGCACCGGCCGCCTTGGCAACACCGGCTATCTCTCCATCCTTCCGGTGGACCAGGGCATCGAGCACTCCGGCGGCGCCAGCTTCGCCAAGAATCCCGATTATTTTGACGGTGAGAACATCGTCAAGCTCGCTATCGAGGGCGGCTGCAACGCCGTCGCCTCCACCTATGGCGTCCTCGGATCCGTCGCCCGCAAGTACGCCCACAAGATTCCTTTCATCGTGAAAATTAATCACAACGAACTGCTTACCTTTCCCAACCAGTTCAAGCAGATTCTGTTCGGCACCGTCGAGGAAGCCTACGACATGGGTGCTGCCGCCGTCGGCGCCACCATCTATTTCGGCTCCGATGATGCCGGCCGCGAGATCATCGAAATCGCCCAGGCCTTCTCCAAGGCTCACGAACTCGGCATGGCCACCGTGCTGTGGTGCTATCTCCGCAATCCGGCTTTCAAGAAGGACAAGGACTACCACGTTGCCGCCGACCTCACCGGCCAGGCCAACCACCTCGGCGTTACCATTCAGGCCGACATCATCAAGCAGAAGCTTCCCGAAAATAACGGCGGCTATTCGGCGCTCAACATCGGCGATTCGGCATACGGCAAGTTCGACAAGCGCATTTACACCGACCTCGCCAGCGACCACCCCATCGATCTCTGCCGCTACCAGGTGGCCAACTGCTACTTGGGTCGCGCCGGCCTGATCAATTCTGGCGGCGCTTCCGGCGCCAACGACTTCGAGGAAGCCGTCACCACCGCGGTCATCAACAAGCGCGCCGGCGGCACCGGCCTCATCTCCGGCCGCAAAGCGTTCCAGCGTCCGATGGCCGAAGGCGCCAAGCTCCTCAACGCCATCCAGGACGTCTACCTGAGCAACTCCGTCACCATCGCGTAAATCGCCCTTGTACGGGCGGAGCATGCTCCGCCCGATTGCCCTCAATCCTTATTTTCTCCCTCTTTTCTTTGCCTCTTTGCCTGTTTACTTCGCTAGTTCCTCCTTTATTTCGGCCACAACCACCCAAACGTCCCCGCGGTCAGCAAGCCGTAAACCAACCCATCTACCACTTCCTTGATCGTCCCGCTCCACGGCTGACCTTTCCAAATGCCGTTGCTGATTTGTCCCAGTCCATAGGCCATAAAACCCGCCGTGCCCGCCACGCGAAACACCGCCAGGTAAGGCATGCCCGCCGCCACCGTGTGGCCCGTCAGGTAGGCCACGAAAAAGCTGACCAGCAGGCAATACCCGAGCCATTGCCCGAGAAACTTCCCCATCGCCGGCTGCCCGCTCGGAAACACGGTGAGCATCCCCACCGGTCCCTGCTTATATTTCTCGATCATCTCCGGATTCTTCATCTCTTTCCCGCCCAAACAGTACGGGAAAACGTAAATTCCCCTCTGCGCCCCTGCCCCGCGCAGCGCCTCCATGACTTTGGCTTCATCGTTGAGTTTCCGGATCTCGGAATGGTGATATTTCAAGACCGTGTGCATCACCGAACTGGCGATAAATACGATCACCGCCGACAGCACAATCGGGATCCAAAGCGCCATTAAAGAGACCATGCCGCCCTCCTGTTTGGAAATAGGGTGTGGAAACGGGAAATTCCGAATCGTCACGCGCGAGCCTATCTCCGCTCCGCCACTCCGGTCAAGCATCAACTCAAATCCGGCCCCAATGTCTCCGTGTCCGCTGTGCTCTTCCTCGGTGCTAAATCTTCCCGTCGCCGGGCACTTGCCACTGGCCGCGGCCGAACAATCTTTCTCCGTCCTGCAACAATCCCTCAGGTAATCTATTCCACTCAAGGAGACCCATGTCCCTACGTCTTGCAGGCAAGGCCGCCGCCATCACCGGCGGCGACCAGGGCATCGGCCGCGCCATTGCCGAACGCCTCTCCGCCGACGGCGCCGATGTCGCGTTGTGCTACCGTTCCAATCAGGCCGGCGCGCAGGAAGTCGTCGCCGCGATCACACAACTCGGCCGCCGCGCCGCGGCCATCCAGTGCGACGTCGGCAAAATCGCCGACGGCCAACGCTTCATCACTTCCGCTGTCGAGCGGCTTGGCAAAGTGGACATCCTCATCAACAACGCCGGCCTCGAACGCCGCGCCGATTTCTGGGAGGTCACCGAAGCCGATTACGACGCCGTCCTCAACGTCAATCTCAAGGGCCTTTTCTTCCTCACGCAAGCCTTCGTTCGCCATCGCATGGCCGTGAAATCCGGAGGCAAGGTTATCAACATCAGTTCCGTCCACGAGGAACTTCCCTTCCCGCATTTCGCTTCCTATTGCGCCAGCAAAGGCGGCGTGAAAATGCTCAGCCGGAATCTCTCCATCGAACTTGCTCCTCTGGGCATCACTATCAACTCCATCGCCCCCGGTGCCATAGAAACGCCAATCAACAAAAATCTCCTCAACGATCCCGCTAAGCTGAATGCCCTGCTGCAAAACATTCCGCTGCGGCGCCTTGGCCAGCCCGGCGACGTCGCTTCCCTCGCTTCCTTCCTCGCCTCCGACGAATCTTCCTACATTACCGGCACCACGCTCTTCGTTGACGGGGGCCTGACCTGGAATTATCAGGAACAGTAACCCCTCGAATCTGAAATTTTTCTCATATTCATCAAATTTTCCGGCGTATCGAAAACGGCACGCGTGTTAAATCATTACAGGCGCTTCTGCGTGTGCGCACTTTAAGATGGAAGTGTAATTTTCCAGAAGGAGTAGCAAGAATGCCGAAGTCCACGCCGTCACCGGCACCGAAAGCAAAAAAGGCCGCCGCGAAAACCGCCAGCAAGCCCACGCACGAACAGATTGCCCACCGTGCTTACGAAATTTATCTGGAGCGGGGTTGCACTCCCGGCGACTCCATGCAGGATTGGCTGCGCGCCGAACTGGAACTTTCCGCGCCCGCCAAAAAATCACGCGCCAAATCCAAAAAGGTCATCACCTTCGCCGCTTAAAAGATTTCTGTCATTGCGGCACCGGGTGTTTCGCTCCCGGTGGGGAACGGCCGGATTTTTGCCGGTAATCTTAAGCAAAGGCCTCTTTGATTTCTTGTCGCCGTAGGAAAAACAACAGAGAGCCGGCAATCACTACGCCCGAGAAGCCGCCCAGCCAGTCTCCTCGGATAATCGCGGAAAATCCCGCAGGCCTGCGGGTGTCATGCGAACTGGGTTGCTCATCCTTCGGCATGTGCCGAGGCTTGCGTGATTTTCGTCAGGCCCTCGTCAGCATCGCGGCGCGCGCCGTCTCTAGTAATTTCGCGGCATTCCCGGCCACGTCCCCATGCGAAAACACCGCGCTGCCCGCCACCAGCAACTCCGCTCCCGCCTTCACCACGTCACCCACGGTTTCCAGGTCCACCCCGCCGTCCACTTCAATCCGGAAATCTAGCTTGCGCTCCGTGCGCAATCGCGCCAGCGCGGCAATCTTGTTCAGCGCGTTGGGAATAAACTTTTGCCCGCCGAATCCCGGATTCACGCTCATCACCAGAACGTGATGCACCAGGTCCAGCACCTCCGTGAGCGTTTCCACCGGCGTCGCCGGATTGATCACCACGCCCGGCTTGCATCCGTGCGACGCAATCAGGTGCAGCGTGCGGTCCAGGTGAATGCAGGCCTCCTGGTGAACCGAAATCCAGTCCGCGCCCGCTTCCGCAAACTCGGGAATGAGAAGGTCAGTATTCTCGATCATCAGGTGGCAATCGAGTGGCACCTTCACGGCCTTGCGCAAACTCCTCACGATCGGCGGCCCCAACGTGATGTTTGGCACGAAATGCCCGTCCATCACGTCCACATGTAGCAGCGTGCCCCCGCCGTCGAGGGCCTGCTGCGCATCGCTCGCCAGTCGCGCAAAGTCAGCCGCCAATATGGATGGCGCCAGTTCAATTTTCATAGCCGCTCTCGGCTCCTTTCTCCCCACGGATTATACGCCGTGCGGTCCTGTTCCCGAACGCCTTCTTGGATCGCCGCCAAGCCTTGGATTATCGATCCAGCGCAAAGGGTCCCTTGAAGCGGCGGGGTGACCCACCGTTGGTTTGTAAGGGTGGGTCTTCCCTTCGCTTCCCATTCACCACTCGCCACTTACACCTCAATCCCTCTCCAATCCACCGAACATCTCTTCTCACTGCTCTCGCGCGCCAATTCCATCGCCACCATCACGTTCAGCGCCTGCTCTGGCGTCACCATCAATTCCGCCTTCCCCAGGAGGCAATCTCTCACATTGACGTAAAAATCGCGCCAATCGCCGAACGATTCGACCTTCCGTTTCGTCGCCTGTTCTCCATCCCCCAGCGTCACTTCGCCGAAATTCTCCGGCTTCTCCAGCATCCACGACTCGCCCGGGCCAGGCACGTGCACTCTTAAAGCGCTCTCCAACGGATCGAATTGCTTCTTCAAATAGCTCCCCTTCGTCCCCAGCACCACAAACCGCGAGCGTGGCACCGCGTTCAGCATTGAAGCGCTCACCATGGCCACCAAGCTTTGTGGATAATGCAGCCAGATGTCGAACGCATCGTCGGTCACGAATCCTTCGCGCTCGATGCGCACATCCGCCGTGATCCGCGCCGGCGTTCCAAACAGCGTCAACGCATAGTCCAGCAGATGTGGTCCCAGGTCCGCAAACACTCCGCTCCCTGGCCCGGGAATTTCCCGCCATGCATTCGCTTTCCGCTTCGGCCGGTAACGGTCGTAATGTGCCTCAAAACGTACAATGCGCCCCAGCTCGCCGCCCGCCAGCACTTTCCGCAAAGCCTGAAAATCCGCATCGAACCGCCGGTCGTGGTACACCGTCAGCACGCGCCCGAGCCGCTTCGCCGTTTGCACCAACTCCACCGCTTCCTGCACGGTATTGGTGAACGGCTTGTCCACTACCACATCGCGCCCCGCTTCCAGGCAGCGGAGAGCAAAAGGAAAATGTGTCTGGTTCGGCGTCGAAATCACCACCAACTGGATCGCTTCGATATCCAGCAACTCATCCAGGCTGCGCGCGATTCGCGCGTCGGGATACGCCTTGTTCGCCTCGTCCCCCGTGCGCTGCACGATCGCTGTCAACCGTAGTCCCTCCACCGCCTCAATCACCGGCGCATGAAAGCATCGCCCGCCCAATCCAAACCCCACAAGCCCCACTTCAATCAAGCCCTATTCTCCTCTCAGCACTATTGGTTTCTTTTCGCTCCCAGCACAACCGCGGTCAAGCGCCGTAGGCGCAGCGCAATTTAGCCCAGGGTGGAAGCCCTGGGTTAAATTGCTCCTCACGTTCGAGCCCCGAAGGGGCGATACACTGTTCCGCCACACGTAAACCCAACGCCACGCACCACTCTGTCGCTCATGCGCCGCAACATTACACCAGAATCCCCCAACAAATCGAAATTGGTTCCACCCCCACCTGCGTTATATCCTTTCGCCAGTGGACAAACCTCTTGCTCCCCAACAAGCTCCCACGCGCGGCCTCTATCTCGGCCTGGTAATTACCGTTTTCGCGGTCCTCGCTTACGGCGCTTATATCACCATCCAATTCGCCGGGCTGCGCCGCCTGCAAAGCGAACTCGTCAACCGCAACCGTCGTGATTCTCTGCAACTCCTCCGCATCCAGAACGATCTCAACTCCCTCGGCCTCGCCATGCGCGACATGCAGGACCCCACCGAGCCTTATCCCATCGCCGCCTGGGTCCCGCAATTCGAACGCATCCGCACCGACCTCGTCGACGCCTTGCAGCAGGAATCCCTCCTCGCCGTCGCCGCGCCCACCAGCGACCAGCGCGGCTACCTCAATCAATCCCTCGCGCAATTTTGGGACGCGGTCGCTCGCATGTTCGCCCTCGCGCAGGACGGCCGCGAATCCGCCGCCGCGCAGCAAATCCGCGACACCTTGCAGCCTCGCCAGGCCGCACTCAGCTCCGCCGTCTCCCGCCTCCTAGTGCAAAACAACGAAGCCGAAGAGCGCGCCGCCGCCCGCATCTCCGAAATTTACGACCGCGTTGAGCGCCAGGTCTATTTCTTCCTCACCGCCAGCCTCGTCGCTATTATCCTCACCAGCCTCTACCTCATTCGCTACAATCGCCGCATCTTTGCGCACGTCGCCGAACTCTCCTCGCAGCGCAGCGATCTCGCGCAAAAGCTCATCGCCACCCAAGAATCTACGCTGCGCCACATCTCGCGCGAACTCCACGACGAATTCGGCCAGGTGCTCACCGCCATCGGCTCGCTTCTTCGCCGCACTACCAAGGATCTCCCCCCAGATTCGCCCGTTCACGCCGATCTGCAGGAAGTTCAGGGCATCGCGCAAACCACACTCAACAACATCCGCAGCCTCTCGCAAGCTCTCCATCCCGTTCTCCTCGATGAAGCCGGCCTCGAATCCACGCTTGACTGGTACATCCCCACGGTGGAAAGGCAAACGGGTCTTGTGCTTCACTATGCTAAATCCGGCACTTCCTATCCCGTGGAAGCCTCCGCCGGCGTGCAGGTCTATCGCGTGCTTCAGGAAGCTTTAAATAATGTTGCGCGCCATTCCGGTGCCAAGGAGGCCTGGATTCGTTTGCTGTTTCAGCCCACCGAACTCATCTTGGAAGTCGAAGATCATGGCAGAGGTTTTCAGCCCGCCGAAGGGCACACCGGCATCGGCCTGGTGGCCATGCGCGAACGCGCCGAAATTCTTAGTGGTAAGCTGGATGTTTCGCCGCGGGCCGCCGGAGGCGCGCTCCTGCACCTGCAGATTCCGCGCGATAAAGTGGAACCTCATGTCGAATAAGCTCACTGTTTTGCTAGTTGACGACCATGCCCTCGTCCGCCGCGGCTTCCGCCGTATCCTCGAGGACGAACCCTCCTTGCAGGTCGTCGGCGAAGCCAGCGACGGCCTCGAAGCGATCGAACTCGCCGAACAGCTTCATCCTGCCGTCATCGTCATGGATTGTGCTCTTCCGCAAATGAGCGGCATCGAAGCCACGCGTCGCATCCTCGCCAAATTCCCCGACACCGCCGTTCTCATGCTCAGCATGCACTCCGAAGACACGCTCGTTCGCCAGGCTCTCGAAGCCGGCGCGCGCGGCTACATCCTCAAAAATGCCCTGGATCTCGACCTCGTCTCCGCCATCCAGAAAATCGCCGAAGGCAAAACTGTTCTCGACCCACAAATCACGCGCACCGGTAATCTCAAGGGCGAACGCGACACCGGCCTCACGCCGCGCGAACTCGAAATCCTCCAGCAGATCGTAGCCGGCAAATCCAACAAGGAAATCGCCGCCGAGCTCCACCTCAGCGTTAACACCGTTTCCGTTCACCGCGCCAACATCATGGATGCCCTCGGCATGCACAAAACCGCGGAACTCGTCGTCTACGCTATCCGCAACGGCCTGGTGAATCTTCCGTGAAGCGGCGTGACTTCCTGAAAAACTCTCTCAGCGCGGGCGCCCTTTCGGCAGGATTTCCTTTTACCTCGCTAGCCGCCAACGCCCTTGGCTTTCAATTCACGGATGTCACCTCGCAAGCCGGCATTCCGTTTCACCACAACAGTGGGGCCTACGGCGGCAAACTCCTCCCCGAAACTCTCGGCTCGGGTTGCGCCTTTCTCGATTACGACGCCGACGGCTGGCCCGACATCCTCCTTGTCAATTCCATGGATTGGCCCGGGCACAAGCGCCAGCGCTCCACGCTGAAGCTCTACCGCAACAACCGCAACGGCACCTTCACCGACGTCACCAAAGTTGCCGGCCTCGACGTGGAACTCTACGGCATGGGCGTCGCCGTCGGTGACTACGACAACGATGGCCTCCCCGATCTCTTCATCACTTGCGTTGGCCAAAGCCATCTATTCCGGAACACCGGCAAGGGCAGGTTCGTCGACGCCACCAAATCCACGGGGCTCCTCAACAAGCAGGGTTTCAGCACATCCGCCGTCTGGTTCGATTACGATCGCGACGGCCTTCTCGACCTTTTTGTTTGCAACTACGTTCGCTGGTCCGCCGAGCACGATGTCTTCTGCAGCCTCGACGGCAAATACAAATCGTATTGCACACCCGAAGCCTATCGCGGCGACACCTGCTGGCTCTTTCATAATCGCGGCGACGGCACTTTCGAAGACGTCACCTCCACCAGCGGCATCTTCGATACCAGTTCCAAATCCCTCGGCGTGGCCATGTACGATTTCGACCAGGACGGCTGGCCCGACCTTTTCGTCGCCAACGACACACAACCCAACAAGCTTTACCGCAATCAGCGCAACGGAAAATTCAAGGACGTCGCCGTCGAACTCGGCCTCGCCTTCAGCAATGAAGGTAAGGCCCGCGCCGGTATGGGCGTGGACGTCGCGGACTTCGACAACTCTGGTTTGCCCGGCATCGTCATCACCAACTTCGACAATGAAATGCTCGGTCTCTATCGCTCCAATGGAAAATCCTACGACGATGTCGCCATGCCCGCCGGCCTCGGCTCCGCCTCGCGCAGTACCCTCGGCTTTGGTTGTGTTTTCTTCGACGCCGACCTCGACGGCCGCCTCGATCTCGCCGTCGCCAATGGCCACATTGACGACACCGTGCGCAATATCCACGGCAACGTCGGCTATGCTCAGCCGCCGCACCTTTTCCTCAACGAGGGCAACGCGAAGTTTCGCGACGTGGCAGAGGAAGTCGGCGGCGGCTTCGCGCAATCGAAAGTCGGCCGCGGCCTCGCCGTCGCCGACTTCGATCGCGACGGCGACCTCGATCTCCTCCTCACCACCAACAACGGTCCGGCGTTTCTCTACCGCAACGATCACCTCGCAGGAAATCGCAGCCTTCGTCTCCACCTGATCGGCACAAAATCCAACCGCGATGCCATTGGCGCGCGCGTCCGTCTGTTTTCCAACGGCCAAGTGCAGTCGCGCCTGGTCCGCAGCGGCTCCAGCTACCTCTCGCAATCCGAACTGCCGGTGACTTTTGGCGTCGGCAAGCAGGACGAAATCGAAAAACTCGTCGTGGATTGGCCCAGCGGCCGCACCGAAGAATTCCCCAAACTCAAATCCGTAAAATCCTACCAAATTACTGAATCTAAAGGCATTACAGAATTCTAAAACCTAATACTTTCGCAGTATTGCGGCCTTTTTCCGCCCCACATATAAAGGTTTCAACATGCTGTTGCTTCCTACCTGGCTTTCCTGAGCCGACGCTGGAAGCACCCCAACAACTATTGCGGCCGGGCCAACGACCCCCGGCCGCATTTTTTAGTGGCCACTGAGCCTGCTAAACTTTCAACGGTCCCTGGGGGAATTCGGATGCAACGCTGGCGCTCCTTAAGCGTTTTTATCCTCGCGCTCACCGCTGTCTATCTCTACGCCGCTCCCTCGGCCACCATCTTCTACGCCGCAACGGTTCTTCTTCACACCGGCCTTGGTGTTCTCGTGACGCTCGGTGTGCTCGTATTCTTCTTCGGTGGGACTTTGCGCCCAACCTCGTGGCTTCTCCGCATCGGTTGGCTCTTCTTGTTTGCCGGCGGCACACTCGGCATCGTCCTCATCAAAATCGGCACACCACACCACCTCAAAGGCTGGCTCTACGCCCACACTGCCCTTTCCGCGATCGGCGTCCTTTTTCTGGCTTCGGGATGGCTTGCCTGCAGAGGCTGGCTGAATGCTGGACTTTTGCAGCGATCTTTTCGCTTCGCAATGCTTGCTCTTCTCGTGTGCGTAATCGCCGCCGGCGCCTGGTGGACCCGCAACATTGCCTGGAAAAATGCTTACCGCGTCCACAATCCCGCCCTCGCTCCCGCCACTATGGACCAGGAAGGCGACGGCCCTAACGGCAAATTCTTCCCCAGTTCCGTGCAAACCAAAGACGGCAACTACATTCCCTCCGACTATTTCCTGAAATCGCAAGCCTGCGAGCGCTGCCACTCCGACATCTACAAGCAGTGGAATAGCTCCATGCACCACTTCTCTTCCTTCAACAATCAGTGGTATCGCAAAAGCATCGAGTACATGCAGGAGGTGGACGGCGTAAAGCCATCCAAATGGTGCGCCGGCTGCCACGATCCGGCCCTGCTCTTCAGCGGCAAGTTCGACACGCCGGTCAAACAAAACATTCACACGCCTGAAGCCAATGCCGGTCTCAGCTGCATGATGTGTCACAGCATCGTCGACGTGAAAAGCACCATGGGCCAGGGCGATTTCATCCTCGAATATCCGAAACTCCACGAACTCGCGGCCAGCGAAAATCCCATCATTCGCGGCCTCCACGATTTTATGGTGCGTTTGAATCCCGAGCCACACCGCCGCGTCTTCCTGAAACCCTTTATGCGCGATCAGGTCCCAGAATTTTGCTCCGGCTGCCATAAGGTCCACCTTGACCAGCCCTTCAACAACTATCGCTGGCTGCGCGGCTTCAACGAGTACGACAACTGGCAGGCCAGCGGCGTCTCCGGCCAGGGCGCTCGTTCTTTCTATTACCCGCCGAATCCCATGATGTGCGCTGATTGCCATATGCCGCTCGTTCCTTCTAAAGACGATGGGAACATCAACGGCTACGTCCACTCCCACCGCTTCCCCGGCGCCAACACCGCAGTTCCCTTCGCCAACGAAGACGCCACGCAACTCGAGGCCAGCCGCAAATTCCTGCAGGACGGGCAGCTCAGCGTGGATATTTTCGCGATCTCTCCGGTCTCAAAAGAAGAAGCTTCGAAAAATCCTTCCGACTATCCGAAGCAGGAACTCTCCACCACCTTCGCCGTCGGAGAAGAGTCGGATTCCTCATCCACTAAAGGTCCCGCCGGCGAAGCGCGTCCCATCACGGCTCCCCTTGGCCGCGTAGATGCTTCTGTTCGTCGCGGCGACGATGTGCTCGTCGACGTTGTCGTGCGCACCCGCAAGGTGGGCCACTTCTTCCCCGGGGGCACCGTGGACGCCTTCGATGTGTGGCTCGAATTCCAGGCCACTGACGAAAAAGGCCAAACCATCTTCTGGAGCGGCAAAGTCGAGGACGACGGCAAGGGCCCCGTCGAGCCCCGGGCACATTTCTATAGATCGCTGCAGATCGATTCGCACGGCAATCCCATCAACAAGCGCAACGCATGGGCCACTCGCGCTGTCGTCTACGTCCATCTCATACCGCCGGGCGCCGCCGACACCGCTCATTTCCGCCTGCACATCCCCGAAAGTGCCGGCGAACACATCACGCTTCATTCGAAACTCAACTACCGCAAGTTTCAGTGGTTCAACACCCATTTCTCTTTTGCCGGCGCTCCCGATCCCGCACATCCGGCTGAAACCGCTAAAGACCACGACGATCGCCAGTGGCTCTTCGGCGGTGACACCTCTGACGTCTCCGGCAAAATTAAATCCATTCCCGCCATTCCCATCATCACCATCGCCGAAGACACGAAAACCGTGCGCGTCCTCTCACGCTCTTCTCCCGCACCTACCCCTCAAGTTTCTTTCGTCAAAGACGACTGGACCCGCTGGAACGACTACGGTATCGGCCTCTTTCTGCAAGGGGACCTGAAAGGCGCCGAACAGGCCTTCATGAAAATCACCGAAATGGCACCCGAAAATTTCGATGGCTGGACCAACGTCGGCCGCGTACGCGTTCAGGAAGGCAACACCGACGGCGCAAAGGTAGTTTTGCTGAAAGCCCTCTCGTTAAAACCCGGACTGCCGCGTGCCGATTTTTTCTACGCCCGCGTTCTTAAGGACGAAGGCAAGTACGATGAAGCCGCGCAAGCCCTGCAATCGGTCCTCGCGCAATTCCCGCGCGATCGCGTGGTGCACAACGAACTCGGCCGAATCCTTTTCCTGCAAAAACGCTACGCCCACGCCGTCAAGGAATTTCAGCAAACCCTTTCCATCGATCCCGAGGATCTCCAGGCCAACTACAACCTCATGCTCTGCTACACCGGCCTCGGCGATGAAGCCCGCGCCAACGAACATAAGCAGCGCTATCTCCGTTTCAAGGCCGACGAATCCTCCCAGGCTTTAACCGGCGCCTACCGCCGGTCTCATCCCGAAGACAACGACGAGCGCCAAGCCATCCACGAGCACGTCTCCATCCCTCTTCCGACCGTCGCGCCAAAGGTCCCCGCAACAATCGCGTCCGAGGCCGGCCGTTAATCGCGATGGAACGCCGCGAACAACGATCTGGTCATCCCGAGTTTAGCGAGGGATTTGCTTTTTCGGCTTTTGCAGTAGCCGGTCTTTAGACCGGTTCTTTTGCTGGCCAAAACGAGGACATAAGCAACATGACCTGGATCAAAACCTTCCGCCTCGACCAAGACGAACGCGTCCGCGAAGCCGTCCTCAAGGAACGCGCGCTATATCCCGTGGAATACGCCACACCCGCTCCCAGCGTCGACCGCGGCTTTGAAAATAGCATCGTCGGCGCGCACACGCTTTTCCCCGATGTGCTATTCCACTCCTTCAGCGCTTTCGGCGCCATGCTGTCCCCCGATCTTCCTCTCAAGCGCTACCAGCACGAAATGATCGCCACCATGGTTTCCGTCACCAACCGGTGTTTCTATTGAATCGAATCCCACGCAGAGTTTCTGCGTCGCACCAGCCTCAACGATGAAACGGTCGCCGCATTGCAAAAGGACTACCGCACCGCGCCCATCAGCGAACAGGACAAAGTCATGGTCGAATACGTCGTCAAACTCACTCGCGACGCCACGCAATGCAGTCGCGCCGACCACGACAAGCTGCGCGCCGCCGGCTTTGACGACCGCGGCATCCTGCAAATCACTTTGATCGCCTCGTGGTTTAATTACATCAACCGCGTCGCCGACGCGCTCGGCGTCGGCCGCGATCTGGCCCCGGCCACGAAATGATTGGTCGCCCTGGCATTAACAGAGGCCTCAATTTATCGTCCCGAGCGCGGTTTTTTGCGCGAGCGATCTGCTCTTTTCCGGAGCAACCATGCGTATGAAGCTCATTGTGTGTCTTACCTTGTTGAGCTGTTCCTGCAGTGCATTTGCAGCTGCACAAACTCCGCAAACCGCACCTGCGATCAGTTTCCGCGACATCACCCAGCAGGCCGGCATCCACTTCGTCCACAACAACGCCGCCTTCGGCAAGAAATACCTTCCCGAAACCATGGGCCCCGGCGTCGCGTTCATCGACTACGATAACGACGGCTGGCCCGACATCTTTCTCGTAAACGGCACCGACTGGCCGGGTCATCCCTCCAAGCACTCCACCCCAAAGCTCTACCACAACAATCACGACGGCACCTTCACCGACGTCACCCACAGAGCCGGCCTGGACATCGAACTGTTCGGCATGGGCGTGGCCGTCGGCGATTATGACAACGACGGCTTCGACGACCTCTTCGTCACCGCGCTAGGCCAGAGCCATCTCTTCCACAACAATGGCAACGGCACCTTCACCGACGTCACGCAAAAGGCCGGCCTCCTTGGCCCCAAGGATTTCAGCACCAGCGCGGCCTGGGTGGATTACGACAAGGACGGCAACCTGGATCTCGTCGTCGCCAACTACGTGCAATGGTCCATCGAGTCCGACCTCTATTGCACGCTCGACGGCAAAAGCAAATCGTATTGCACGCCTGAATCCTACAAAGGCGCTTCGGTCCGGCTCTGGCACAATCGCGGGGAGGGCACCTTCGAAGACGTTACGCAAAAGGCTGGCCTCGGCGATCCCACTTCCAAAACGCTCGGCATCGCCGTCCTCGACTACGACAACGATGGCTGGCCCGACCTGCTCCTTTCGAACGATACACAGCCCAACAAGCTCTATCGCAACAACGGCAACGGCACCTTCACCGAGAAAGCCGTCGTTGCCGGCGTCGCCTTCAGCGAAGACGGCGTGGCACGCGCGGGCATGGGCGTCGATGCCGCTGATTACGATCACTCCGGTTCACCCAGCATCCTCATCACCAATTTCTCCAACCAGATGCTTTCGCTCTATCACAACGAAGGCCGCGGTCTCTTCGTGGACGAAGCGCCGCGATCGGAAATTGGCCGCGCTTCCCTGCTCACTCTCGGCTTCGGCTGCTTCTTCTTCGATTACGACCTCGACGGCTGGCCTGACATTTTCATCGCCAATGGCCACATTGACAGCGGCATCGAACGCGTGCAGCCCAATGTCAAATACGCCATGCCGCCGCACCTTTTCCGCAACGCCGGCAAAGGGAATTTTCAGGAAGTCACCAAATCGCTGGGCAGATCGTTCGCAACTCCACGCGTCGGCCGTGGCGCAGCTTATGCCGACATCAACAACGACGGCCGCCTAGATCTTCTTTTCTCTACCAACGGAGGTCCCGCCTATCTTTTCTTGAATGAAGCAACCGGCGCCGCCAACAAAAGCCTGCGCGTAAAATTGGTAGGAACAAAATCCAATCGCGACGGCATCGGCGCAATCGTGAAAATCTCTTCCGGTGGCGCAACGCAAACCCAAATGCTGCGCAGCGGTTCCAGCTATCTCTCCGCCAGCGAACTCGTCCTCACCTTCGGTCTCGGCCAATCCGACAAAGTTGACACGCTCGAAGTCCGTTGGCCCAGCGGCCAAATCGACAGGCTCTCCGCCATCCCCGCCGGCCAAACCATCAGCATCACGGAAACCAAAGGCCTAACCGCGTCCTGCAAATTCGGCTTGCATTAGTTCCCGTGGCACGAGCACTCCAGCTCGCCCTGAGCAAAGGAGAAGGGTCTGTGGGCCGCTGTTAGGCCAACTCGCAACTGAGTTTGGGAACTTACCCCAAAACGCGGCGGGTGCCCCACCCTTGGTTTTTTAGGGTGGGTCTTCTCTTCTCCTCGGTCTCTGCGTTCTTCCTCGCCTCTGCGCGAATCTTCTCTATATTTTCTATTTTCTGTTGTCCAAAACCCGGTGTCCCGCAATCACCGCCTGTCCCAAACTAATTCCCCCGTCTCCCGCCGGCACTTCCGTATGAAAATAAACCTCGAACAGTCTTTCTTTCAGCTCCGTGATCATCGTCTCCAGCAGCAGCACATTCAAAAAACATCCTCCGCTCAGGCAAACTCGATTCAGTTTCGTCTTGTCGCGAATGCGTTCCGCCGCGTCCACAAACACCAGCGCAAGTCCGTTGTGAAATTTTCGGCTCATATCGGCCACGCTCGCCTTTTGGCGAATGTCCTTCAGTAACCAGTCAAACAGCGGCTTGGTTCCTACCTGCCACGTCGCTCCTTGCGCGTTCAAATCCAGCGGATAAGCGGTCTCCACTTCCGAATCCCGTGCCGCCATCTCCAGTTCAATCGCCGCCTGCGCTTCATAATTCACCGCGCCTCGCAATCCCACCAGGGCAGCCACGGCGTCAAACAACCGACCGCAACTCGACGTGCGCGGCGAATTAACCTCGCGTTCAATCATCTGCAGCACCACGTCCAGCTTTCGTGCATCCATTTCCTTCAAAAACGGCACCTCCAGTTTCTGCACATTCTTGCCGTAGTGTTTCGCCAGGTAACTCACCGCCATGCGCCACGGCTCGTGAATCGCCGCCGCGCCTCCCGGCAGCGGCAGATACTCGAGATGCCCGGCGCGCTCGAAACCCGCATAGTCCGCCACCAGCGCTTCCCCGCCCCAGATCGCGCCGTCCGTGCCGTAGCCCGTGCCGTCAAGCGCCATCCCGATCACCTTGCCGTCCAGATGATTCTCCGCCATGCACGCGGCGATGTGCGCGTGATGGTGCTGCACGCCCACCAGCTCCACGCCATTGCGCTCTTGTGCCCACTTGGTCGAAAAATAATCCGGATGCAGATCGTGCGCGATGACCTTTGGCTCTGTTTCCAGAATCCGCTGCAGATGCTGCACGGCCTCCTCAAAAAAACCGTAACTCTCAAGGTTTTCCAGGTCGCCCACATGTTGGCTCAGAAATGCCGCACTGCCGCGCACCAAGCACACGGTATTTTTTAGCTCCCCGCCCACGGCCAGCACGGGTTCCATCTCCTTTTCCAGATGCACCGGCACGGGAACGAACCCACGCGCTCTACGCAATTTCTGCGGCTGCCCAACCGCCATGCGCACCACCGAATCGTCGCAGCGCCGCACGATTTCGCGGTCGTACACCAGGAACGCGTCCGCGATGCGATGCAACCTCCGGATAGCTTCCTCGTTGTCAATGGCGATCGGTTCTTCGCTCAAGTTGCCGCTGGTCATCACCAGCGCTTCTAACTTCCCGCTTTGCAGTAAAAGGTGGTGCAGCGGCGTGTACGGCAAAAATACGCCCAGGAAGCGGTTTCCCGGCGCCACTCCGCTGGCAAACGCTGCCTCCGGCCGCCGCGGCAGGAGAACAATCGGCCGTTCGAACGACGTCATCAGCCTCTTCGAGGCTTCGTCAATCACGCACCAGCGCTCGGCCTCTACCACACTGCGCACCATCACCGCGAACGGCTTCTCCACGCGCCGCTTACGATCGCGCAGTTTCGCCACCGCCGCTTCGTTCTGCGCGTCGCAGGCCAGGTGGAACCCGCCCAGCCCCTTCACCGCCACCACAGATCCCTGTTGGATCAATCGCGCCGCCTCGCGAATCGGCTCGGCCACGTCGATGCGCGCCCCGCTCACTCCCCTCAGCATCAACTGCGGCCCGCAATCCCAGCAGGCGTTCGGCTGCGCGTGAAAACGCCGGCTCGCCGGATTGTCGTACTCCGCCTGGCACGCCGCGCACATCTTGAAAGCGGCCATCGACGTGTGCGCCCTGTCGTACGGAATCTCCTTGATAATAGTGAAACGCGGCCCGCAGTTTGTGCAGTTGATGAACGGATACCGGAATCTCCGGTCGCGCGGGCTCATCATTTCCCGCAAACAGTCCTCGCAAACATTCACGTCCGGGGAAATCAACGCTTGCGCCGCCGGACCCTTCCGGCTGGCCACAATCTGAAACGTCTGCTCGTCCTTCAACTCCGTGTCGCGGGGCGCGAATCCCGTGACCTTCGCCAGCGGCGGGATCTCTTTCGGCAGGCGCTCCAGAAATCTCTCGACAGCTTCCCCTTCGCCTTGTACTTCAATGCTCACGCCCGCCGGCGTGTTGGCAATGCAACCGGTCAGCCCGCATTCGTTCGCCAACCGGTAAACGAACGGACGGAATCCCACGCCCTGCACGATTCCGGTGACTTCGACGGCTTTTCGAACCACACTGGTGCGAATAGTTTCAGTCATTGGGATTGAATGTATAGCTTACCGCAGGTCAGGGTGGGCCCCGGTTTCCGGCCCGGCTAGGGTAGCACACACTTTAGTCAGAAATCGCGGCGGGTGCCCCACCCTTGGTTTTTAACTCTGCGCCATCGCGCGTCTTTTGCGTGATGAACGGTGGGTCTCTCTTCTCCGCGCCCTCTGCGTTCTTCCTCTGCGTCCTCTGCGTTAAGCCTTTTCCTCTTCCCGTTCAGATGTTTCTTCTTCCCGCCTACTCGCTACTCGCCACTCGCTTGCCCTGAGCGTAGCGAAGGGCCACTTCTTTCAAGAAACCACCGCCACAGCTTCCTGCTGGACCTTCTGCCGCAATCCCCGCAGCCAGTTCAACCATTCCGGAAATCCCTCGCGAGTTCGCGACGACACCGCAATATACGCAATCTCCGGATGCACCTTCCGAGCGTTTTCCAGCGCCAGCTGCGGATGGAACTCCACATGCGGCAACAGGTCCGTCTTGGTCAATAACATCAGCGAAGCCCGGTGAAAAATTCCCGGATACTTCAGTGGTTTGTCTTCCCCTTCCGTCACGCTCAACAGCACAATCTTTGCCGCTTCCCCCAGATCATAGCTCGACGGGCAAACCAGGTTCCCCACATTCTCCACAAACAAAATACCCGGCCCGTGAAAGCCCAATTCGTCTAGATGCCGCTCCACCATGCGAGCGTCCAGGTGGCAGGTACCTCCGGTTACGATCTGCCGCACCGGAAATCCGTAGCGCTCCAGCCGTTTCGCGTCGTTGTCCGTCTGCAAATCTCCCGTCAGCACCGCCAGCCGGGCATCTTCTGGATACGACGCCAATGTTTTCTCGAGCAGAGCCGTTTTCCCGGAGCCTGGCGAACTGATGATGTTCACGCACAAAACATTTTCGTCGCGATAGCGCTGCCGCAGTGCCGCGGCCAGGCGGTCGTTCTCGCTGAGCACCTTTTTCTCTACAACTTCGCGCATGGCTCCTCCTCAATTTCCAGGTACGCCACATCCAGTTCTGTGCCGCCGATGCAGCTTGTCTTTTCCGTGCCGCAGGCCGGGCAACGCAAATCAAACTCTTTCACCGCAAAATCCTCACCGCAATCCAGGCACTTCTGCCGACGCGGGCACCACTCCACGTTCAGCCGCAAATTCGCCAATGGACTATTGCGGGTCAGCGCCTCAAACGCAAACGCCAGGGCGCCTTTGTCCACGTTCGAAAGTTCGCCAATTCGCACACCGACGGCGCTAAACCTAGCCTCTGGCCGCCGTCGCGCTTCGGCTTCCACGCTTTCCAATATCGACGCCGCAATCCCTACTTCGTGCACAATCACTCCCGTAACACAGACTCTAGTCTGTGTCTTCTGCCTGCACAGGCTTTAGCCTGTGCTACTACCCCTAACAAATCCGCGGCAACTGGTCGCCCGCCAGCATGTCCACAATCCGCGTGGTCCCAAACACCGTCCGCATCACCACCATCCGCGGATGTGCTTCCGTCACGTGCCCGATGATCTGCGCAGCGCGCCCCAGTTCGTGGCTCCGCAGCGCACCCAGAGCTCGTTCCGCCGCCTCCGCCGCCACAATCGCCACCAGTTTGCCTTCATTGGCAACATACAGCGGATCCAGCCCAAGCATCTCGCACGCTCCGCGCACCTCTTCTCGCACGGGGATCGAGGTCTCTTCCAGTTCCATCCCCACGCGCGAACTGCCGGCAATCTCGTTCAGCGTGCTGGAAAGCCCGCCGCGGGTGGGATCCCGCAGGCAGCGCACTTGCTGGGTCGCCTCGAGCAGTGTGCCCACCAGTTCATGCAGCGCCGCCGAATCGCTGCGCACATCGGTCTCAAACTTCAATCCCTCGCGCTCCGCCAGGATGGCGATGCCGTGGTCTCCCACCATCCCGCTCACGATAATCGCGTCCCCGGGCCGCGCCTGGCTCGCGGACAGCGAAATTCCTTCACGCACTAACCCGATTCCTGTCGTGTTGATGTACAGCCCGTCCGCGCTGCCCTTTTCCACGACCTTTGTATCGCCGGTGACAATCTGCACACCAGCCTTGTCGGCCGCCGCCTGCATCGACGCCACTACACGCCGCAACACATCTAACTGCAAGCCCTCTTCCAGGATGAACGCCACGCTCATCCACAGCGGCCGCGCCGCTCCCATCGCCAGGTCGTTGATCGTTCCGTGCACCGCCAGGGACCCGATGTCTCCTCCCTTGAAAAACACCGGCTTCACCACGAACGAGTCCGTGGTCATCGCCAGCCGCATTCCGTTCAGCGAAACCACCGCCTGGTCTTCCATGCGGTCCAGCACGGGATTCCCAAGCGCCGGCAAAAACACCTCCTGCAACAACTCCGCGCTCAGCTTTCCGCCGCTTCCGTGGCCGAGCAACACGCGCCGGCCCGCAGGCAGCGGCAACGGACACGAGAACCCGACAGGAGCATTTGGCGACTCCTGCTTCATGCTGTTAGAGGGTAACGAGATGACGCTTGTATTGGTAATACGCTGCACAGGCACCTTCCGTCGAAACCATCGGCGCACCGAGGGGCTTTTCCGGGGTACACCGCGTACCGAACGCCCCGCAATCCATGGGCTTTTTGTGGCCGAGCAGCACTTCCGCGCTGATGCACTCGCTCGGCTCTTCAGCGCGCACATCGCTCAGCCCGAATACGCGCTCCGCATCAAACACCGCGTAGTGCCCCTTCAATCGCAATCCGCTCGCGCCAATTTCCCCTACGCCACGCCACTTGCGGTCCGCCACTTCAAACACGCGCTCCACGGCCGCTTGCGCCGCGCGATTCCCAGCGTACTGTACAGAGCGCGCATAGGAGTTCTCCACTTCCGCGCGCCCTTCTTCCAACTGGCACACCAACAGCCGGATCGCCTCCAGCAAATCCACCGGTTCGAATCCGCCCACTACTATGGGCACGCGAAATTCGCGTGCCAGCTCTTCGTATTCGCCCACGCCCACCACCGTGCACACATGCCCCGGCGCGATGAATCCCTGCACGCGGTTGCGCGGTGACTGCAGCAGCATGCGGATCGCCGGCGGTACCAGCACGTGCGAAACCAGCAGGCTGAAATTTGTTAACCCCAGGCGTTCCGCTTGCAGCACCGCCATGGCGTGCGCTGGCGCCGTGGTTTCGAATCCAATCGCGAAAAACACCACCTGCCGTTCCGGCTCTTTCCGCGCCAGTTCCACCGCGTCGGTCGGCGAGTACACAATCCGAACATCGCCGCCCTCGGCCTTGATGTGGAACAAATCCGTTTCCGACCCTGGCACGCGCAGCATGTCGCCGTAGGAAACCAGTGTGACCTCCAGCCGCCTCGCCAACGCATTCGCCCGGTCAATCATTTCCAGCGGGGTCACACACACCGGACAACCCGGCCCGTGCACCAACTCCACGCTGTTGCCCAGCAACTCGTCAATGCCGTAGCGCACCAGCGTGTGCGTCTGACCGCCGCAGATCTCCATCAGCACCCAGGGTCGCGTTGAGCGCCGCCGGATTTCCGCGGCCAGCCCGCGCGCGATCTTCGCATCGCGGTATTCATCCATGTATTTCATGAGCTTCGCGTTCCTTCCGCGCCCGAAGCCAGCTCTTCGCTCAGCACACCCATGCTCTCCAGCAGCGCGTAGGTGCGCTCCGCCTCTTCCCTGTCCACCGCGCTGATGGCGAATCCCACGTGCACCATCACGTAGTCTCCTACCTTCGCCTCCGGCACGAAGTCCAGGCACGCTTCGCGTACGATGCCGCCAAACAGCACGCGTCCCGTGCGGACGCCATCTTTTTGTAGGATTTCTCCGATTTTACCGGGGATGGCCAGGCACATGAGCGAGTCCCTCTTCCTTCAAAGAAACTGTGCTGGATTCTTGTTTCCACCAGATCGCGGGCTCGTCAGGTCGCGCTTTTAATTTCGCTTCCACGCCCAGGCGATGGAGTTCCTCGAGGACCTCACGGATCGCCCCTTCCATTCCAATATGTGCCGCGTCACTCATGCTGCATCCAAGTTCGCACGCTCGCGGCACCACGCCCACCAGCAACACTTCCTGCGGGCAGTTTCCACTGAAGTCCGCAAACAGCAGCGCCTCCACCAGCGCCGGGTCGTGCGGGCTCACGCGCGGCTTCAGCGGCACCTTCACCAGTTCGTCCCTGCGGTACATCTCGACCGCGCCCGGCTTGGCCTTCGCGCTCACCGCGTCAATCAGGATGATGGCGTCATATTCCGAAAACGCCGCCGTGATGCCCAGTCCCGGCGTTCCCAGGTCCTGCAGCTCCACGTTTTCCGGGAACTCGTACCGTGCTTCGAGCAGCTTCACCGCGTACGGGCCGATGCCGTCGTCGCCCATCAGCACGTTGCCGATTCCCAACACTCCGATGCGGCGAATCCCGGTCATGCCGCGGCCCCTTCTTTTGTTTTCAGAAAAGTGCCGAAAGCAGCGTCTTCCGAAGCAATATGCCGCATCAGCCACTCGCGGAGTTCCTTCACCAGCATCAGGCTCGGCTGGTGTTCACCCTTCATCAGATTGGCGCGGATTTCACGAACCTTTTTCATCAGGCGGGTATGTTCTTCGAGATGTGTTTCATATCCCGGATAGCCATGCAGCCGCATCACCAATTGTTCGGACAGAAAATGCATGTCCGAGAACTCGATGAACTGTTCCAGGATATACTTCATCGGAGAGAGTTCCGCGCCCCGCTGAATGGCTTGCGCGAGCGAATCCAGAAGCTGCATTTGCAGGTCGTGCTCTGCGTCAATACTCTTTTCCCCGACGCGCACCGGCACGCCGCCTCCGCCTTCGCTCATGCTTGCCTCCTATCGCTCGTCCGTAACGCTGATGACTTCCTTCCCCTCAGGGTCAAACGTGTGAATCGCGCAGGCCAGGCACGGGTCAAACGAGTGAATCGTGCGCAGCACTTCCAGCGGCTTCTGTGCGTCCGCCACCGGATTGCCGAGCAGCGAAGCTTCGTACGGCCCGTGTGCGCCGTGCTCGTCCCGCGGCCCGGCGTTCCAGGTCGTCGGCACCACCGCCTGGTAGTTGGCGATCTGCCCGTCTTTGATCACCACCCAGTGCGACAGCGTCCCGCGCGGTGCTTCGTGGAAGCCGGCGCCATGGAGTTCCTTGTCCCCAAACTGCGGCTTCACGTAAATCTTCGCGTCGCCCGAAGCGATATTTTTCACCAGCAGGTCCCAGTGCTTTTCCGCCAGGTCCGCTAGCATCGAGCAGCGAATTGCGCGCGCCGCAATGCGGCCCAGTGTGGACTGCAGCATTCCCGGGGTCACCTGCTTCTTCGAAATCGCGGACACGTTCTTGATGGCCTCACCCGCCCACTTTTGCGTGAGCCTATGCCCTTGCGCGAAGCCAATCAAGACCTGCGAGAGTGGCCCAACCTGCATGGGCTTGCCCTCAAATCGCGGCGACTTCACCCAGGTGTACTTCCCGTCGTCGTGGAAGCCCGTGTACTTCGGGTTGGTTTCGCCCTTCCACGGATGCAGGGTCTTTTCGCCTTCGTACCAAGCGTGCGACACGTTTTCGGTCACTCCGTTCCGCAGCCGCTCGTCGGCGTGCGTCTTGATCGCGTAGACCTGATCCAGCTTTCCGTCGAAAATCACGCCGCCGGGCAGGTCGAATTCGGTCATGGCACTATTCAACGGCAGGTCCGGAACGGCAAGGTAATTTGTCACACCTCCGCCGTAGTTGAACCAGTCCGGATAGAGCGCCGCCACGGCGCACGCGTCCACGAAGTAGACTTTGTGCACGAATTCCGTCAAATCCTGGAACAAGCTCTTGATCATGTACAACTTGTCCATGTTCAAGGTCGCCTGGTTGTCCAGATTGATGGCGTTGGCCACGCCGCCCACAGCCAGGTTCTGGATGTTTGGCGTCTTGCTGCCCAGGATGGCCACGATCTGGTTGGCGTTCCGCTGGTATTCCAGCGCCTGTAGGTAGTGCGCCACGGCCAGCAAGTTCACTTCCGGGGGAAGATGCATCGCCGGATGGCCCCAATAGCCGTTCGTGAAGATGCCCAGTTGTCCTTGTTCCACGAACGCCTTCACGCGGTCCTGCACCTGCTTGAAGTCCTGGTAGCTGTTGCGCGGCCAGCTCGACAAGCTGCTCGCCAGCGAGGCGGTCTTCGCCGGGTCCGCTTTCAGCGCAGAGACCACGTCTACCCAGTCCAGCGCGCAAAGGTGGTAGAAGTGCACGATATGGTCCTGCAACGCATGCGCGATCAGGATCAGGTTGCGGATGTATTGCGCGTTCGGCGGCACCTGGATGCCCGCGGCGTTTTCCACCGCGCGCACCGAGGCGATCGCGTGCACCGTCGTGCACACCCCGCAGAATCTCTGCGAGAACAGCCACGCCTCGCGCGGGTCGCGTCCCTGCAGGATCGTCTCGATCCCGCGGAACATCGTTCCCGAAGCCCAGGAATCCGTCACCTTGCCGCCGTCTACGTTCACATCGATGCGTAGGTGTCCTTCGATTCGCGTGATTGGATCAACTGTAATGCGATTGCTCATTGCCCATTCTCCCCGCTACAAGGTGTCAAACGGCCGCATGGCCTCTTCCACCGCGATCTTTCCCCGCGAAGCAGGGAGAATCGCGAACGTTTTTACTGCATATAGGAACACCGCTACCGCCAGAGCCGTAAACCCGACACTCATCAGAATTTCAAATGACGATGGAAAATAGCGATAGTCGCCGAGCGGCAAAAACGCCAGTGTGGTCGGCGTGAACCGGTAGAACAACCCGCCCAATGCCATCAGGAACGTCCACCGGAACTGCGAACCCGGCGCCTCTCGCTGTGCCTTCAAGAGCAGCATCAGCGACGGCACCAGGATCAGCGCCGTTTCCACCAGGAAGTAGATGCTGAATTTGTCGAACGTCAGCGCCAGTCCCAGCGCCCCACGGTAGCTCAGGTCCGCGAACCGCACTGCCAGCCAGATCAGGGTGGTCCACGACATCACTTGGGCCAGCCGCCCCAGAATCTCCTTGTCCCATCCCAGGTTCCAGGAGTAAGCACTCAGCGCCAGCACCAGCAGCACGCACGCAAACCCCAGAATGTACGCCATCAAGAGATAAAGGAGCGGAAGCATCGGCGTCTGCCACAACGGGTGTACCCGGGGTCCCGCCAGGTACATCAGCGAGCCCAGCGACGACTGGTGCATCGAAGGCAGCACGAACGCGATCGCGATCCCGAATGGAAACGTCCTCTGCATGAACCGGAAAATCCTTAGCGCCAGGTCCTTTTTCTTCGGGTCGTTGCTCTTGTACAGGAATTCCAGGAACGGCGGCATATTTTCCACGTCCAGCGCCAGCATGAAGTACGCGGTCATACACACCGCCACTTCCCACAACACCGAATAGTGGTTCCACGTGCGAGGATCGGCCAGCCACACGAAATTCCACGGCCGGCCTACGTCAAAGCCCAGCGCCAGCATACCTGTGCCGTAGCCCAGCAGGCTGGTCAGCACCGCGGTGCGCATAATCGGGCGGAACCTCTTTTCGTTGAAGATCCACGCGAGCACCGCCACCGCGTATCCGCCGGAACCTAGCGCGGTCAACGCAGTCACATTCCAGTTTTTGAAAAGCCCCCAGGAGTACCCGTCGTTCAATCCAGTCACGTATCCCAGACCTGTCACTTCTCGATAGAGCCCAAGTAAAAGGCCAAGTCCCGCGATCCCTGCAAAAATCAAGAACGGTCGGGTCTTCAGCGGCTCTTTCAGCCGTATGCAGCGTTCCCAGTGTTCGGTCATGCCCGCTTCTCCTCTCCGTGGGTTTCGCCGCTATACGAATGGCCCGCGTGCTCCAGATGCTCTTTCCAGCGGTTCCGGACGATCGCTACGATTCCGCCGTACACCACGACCGGCGTCAGGAATCCACGGTAGACAAAATCGCTCACCTTCCGGGTTTGCGCCGCTGGTGATTCCTTGCCCAGCTTCGGCAATCCCAGATTGCTGTAGTCCACATGCGAGAGCACCAGGCACTGAGTGCCGCCCGCTTCGAATTCGCCGTACACTCGGTCTTCAAAGTAGAAGCCCGGCTTCTCCTTGATTCGGCGTTTCGCTTCGGCCAACAAATCGGAACGCTTCCCGTAGATCACCGCGTGCGTCGGGCACACCTTGGTGCAGGCGGGTTCCGTTGCCGTGCTACCGACGATGTGTCGGCACAGCTCGCACTTCACGATCTTCGGATTCACCTTGTCCCATTCGAACTTCGGAATATTGAACGGGCAGGCCACCTGACAGTACCGGCAGCCGATGCACAGCGCCGAGCTCCAACCCACCACGCCATGCGGCTCTTTGTGCAGCGCTTCCATCGGACAGCCCGAGACGCACGCCGGGTCCACGCAGTGCATGCACTGCTGTTTCATGAACGACCGCTCATGCCCGTCTGCGGCCACGTACAGCTTGATCAGGTTCTTGGTGTGCGCGTTCAGCGTATCCGGCTGCATGTACAAGCCGCCCGATCCGCCCACGTCCGCTGCCAGGCCGTTGGCGTTCTGGCAGGCCGGCATGCAAGCGCGGCACCCGATGCACTTGGTCGCATCGTACAGCAACCCCAACGCATCCGGTTCCAGTTCGAATTTTTCTGGTTTCGCGTGGGTCGCCAGCGGGAGGCCGGTGGTCGCCACGGCGGCGACGGCCGAGCCGCCCATCAGCGCCTTCAGGATTTCTCTGCGGTTTGCGTCCATGGCTTACTCCTTGCCGGAGGCGCCGGTGTCGCCCTTTTTCTCAGCGGATACCGGCTTTTCTTCTTCCTTCCATGCGACCTTCTTGGAAGCCATCCAGCCCCCGCCGAGAATTCCGCCGACCAGCAGGCCGCCGATTCCCGTCGCGATTGGGCTGATGTACCCTTGCGGCGCCGTCACCGGTGCGTAGGTCGCCGGCGGCGTCGGCCGCACGATCTCCGCGGGCTTCAGCATCGGCATGGTGAAGGCCACGCTCTTCTCGGTGCATCCAAAGCAAGGATGCCCCAGCCCGATGGGCCAAGCATCCACCACTTCGCAGAAGTGCAGCGTCGAGCAGCTCGCATGCGTCATTGGACCTTTGCAGCCCAGCTTGTACAGGCAGTGACCCAGCCGGTGCCCTTCGTCGCCGAACTCTTCCGCGAACCGCCCCGCGTCAAAGTGCGCGCGTCGCGGGCAGTGTTCGTGAATCGTCCGCCCGTACGCAAATTTCGGCCGGCCCAGTTCGTCGAGTTCCGGTAGCTTCCCCAGGGCCACGTACTGCAGTACGGCCCCGAGCAGGATGTACGGATTCGCCGGGCAGCCCGGCAGGGTCACCACAACCTTGTCCGGCAGCAGTTCGTTAATGCCGCTCGCGCCCGTCGGATTGGGCGCCGCTGAGGGCACGCCGCCCCACGACGCGCACGAACCGATCGCCACAATCGCGCCTGCCGACGCCGCGACATGCTTCAGCATGTCCACGCCGGTCTTGTTCGCGATCTGCATGTAAATCCCGTTTTCTTTCGTCGGGACCGCGCCTTCTACCACCAGCACGAATTTCCCGGCGTTCTTCTTGATGGCCGCTGCAAGTGCCTCTTCGGCCTGGTGGCCTGCCGCCGCCATCAGTGTTTCGTGATAGTCGAGCGAGATCAGGTCAAACAGTACTTCCGCCAGACCGGGGTGTGAGGTCCGCAACAGCGACTCGGTGCACCCGGTGCACTCCTGGAAGTGCAGCCAGATCACTGAAGGCCGCGCTCCTTTTTCCACGGCCGCAATCATTTTCGCGGCCACGCTCCCGGTCAGCCCGATGGCTGCCGCCGCCTGCGCCACCACTTTCAGGAATGTCCGGCGGTCAACGCCATTTCGGAATGTCGAGGATGAATCTCTTGAGGTTGAACTGATTACTTCGGTTTGCACGATGAGGCCTCCCGCTTAGGGTCGTCGGAGGAATGATTGGGTTCCGTGGATTGGCCGGAAATTGGTTCGTCCTGGACCGGCAACTGGAATCCATTGGCGAGAGCAAAGGCAGGATTTGCGCGTGTAGATGAGAAAACCTTCACTCCGGCAGTCCTTGACCCCAGAATCCACTTGGGTGCCTTTGTCGCAACCCACGGACCATTTCGAACATGTGTTCGTCTCACTTCATATCGTTGAGAAATGAAACGGTTAGTTCCTATTTGGTTGTCCGTTTCCCCGTTGCCTGTGTGCTAAGACGCAACACCCTGCTGAATTCTTCATCACCCTGGGTCATTCCCCGCAGGTTCCTTCTTTTCATCAAAGACCCGACTAATTCAGTCCCCTTTTCCGTCTGCCTAACTCTTTTTTTCTCTTCCCTTTATCCCTTTCTTCTTCTTATTTTCTGGCCCACTCGCCACCCTCACTCGCCACTTCTTCTGTGAGCTTCGCGACGGCCCATTACCTGCTCCTCTGTCAGCCTTGTTTTGTACTTTTCGTGTTATCCCCCGGAACGTTACCCATGGCCCTTACTCAGAAGAAACCTGCTCTCCCCTCGGAAGACAAACGCCGGAAGATCGTCAACGGCACCATGCGCCGCCACGGCTTCGCCCGCGACGCGCTGATCGAAACTCGTGCTATCGTCTCCTCTCCCTATGTTCTCTGTCAGGACCAACTGGCCGCTCTCCCCCAATCGCTTCACCCTTGCCCTCGACGAGCTCCGCGCCTCCTGCGTCCCTCTTCTCGACCTCACCGCTTCCAATCCCACGCGGTGCGGCTTCCACTACGATGATGAATCCATCCTCTCCGCCTTCCACAACTCGACTACCCTGCAATACGACCCGCAACCCAAAGGCACTCTCACCGCTCGCCACGAAGTCGCGCGTTACTACCTCCACGATCACCAGACAGCGGTCGATCCCGAATCTCTCTTCCTCACCACCAGCACCAGCGAAGCCTACTCCTACGTCTTCCGCCTGCTCGCGAATCCCGGCGATGAACTCCTGCTCCCCAAACCCAGCTATCCCCTCTTCGAGTTTCTCGCTGGCCTTCAGGACATTCAGCTCGTCCCCTACGCGCTCGAATACGCCCACGGCTGGTTCATCGACTTCCAATCCCTCGAACGCGCCATCACCCTGCGTACCCGTGCCATCCTTCTCGTTCATCCCAACAATCCCACCGGCTCCTACGTCCAACCCGAAGAACGCGACCGCCTCAATGCCCTGTGCCTGAAATACCATCTCGCCCTCATCGCCGACGAAGTCTTCCTCGACTTCCCCTTCGACGCCCAGCTACGGAAAACCTTCGCCGCAAACTGCCTGGCGCTCACCTTCACTCTGAGCGGCCTCTCCAAAATCTCCGCGCTGCCGCAGATGAAAATCGCCTGGCTCGCCGTCACCGGTCCTTCCGCTCTTGTCCGCCCTGCCCTCGAGCGCCTCGAAATCATCGCCGACACGTATCTCTCTCTCTGCGCGCCAGCGCAAGCCGCGCTCCCCGTGTTGCTCGCCCAGCGGCATTCCCTCCGCTCGCAACTCCTCGTGCGCATCCACGAAAATCGCGCGCAACTCCAATCCGCTCTCGCCGCGCATCCCGTCGCCGAACTCCTTTATGCCGACGCCGGATGGTACGCCGTCCTCCGCCTGCGTCCGCCATCTGGCTCTGTCCATCTCTCCGACGAGGATCTCGCCATTCAGCTCCTCCGCGATCACCATGTCCTCGTCCATCCTGGCCACTTCTACGACTTCCCCTCCGACGGCCACCTCATTCTCAGTCTGATCGCGCCCACTGCTGATTTCCGCCGCGCCACTCAACTCATTCTCGACTCCATAGCCTGATCCCAAACTCGACTCATCTCCACTTCCTGCTCGCTGTTCCAATGTTCGCTGTTCTGTTCCCGATTCCTAATTACGGATTGATTACTCACTTTCTTGTGATCTTCATCACGCAGATGCGTGACCCATGCCCTGTAGTTCTGTGCTCCCCGGCATTATATGAACGAGCGTTCGATACATTTCTGCAGCTGGCAGGCGCACTTATGGTCAAGCTGCAAGACATTACCCATCTCCTTCGCGTGGCCGCAGTCTTTGCCGTCGGCCTGGTTCTTGTCCTCGTCTTTCGCAGCGCGTTCATCCCGAAGAGCTTCGGCCGTTACGGCCATTTTCGCGGTGATGCCCTTGCCGAAATCACCGCGCGCCCCATCGTTTACGCTGGTCACGACACCTGCGAAGGTTGTCATCCCGATACCGCCGAAACCAAATCAAAAGGTGTCCACGCTCACGTCAACTGCGAATCCTGCCACGGCCCGCTGGCCAAACACGCCGACGATCCCACGGGCATAAAACCCCAACTCCCCGGCGTCGCTCATCTCTGCATTCGCTGCCACTCTGAAAACATCGCCAAGCCCCAGGGTTTTCCGCAGGTCAACGCCAAGGAGCATTCCGGCGGTCAGCTCTGCAATACCTGCCATCAGCCGCACAGTCCCGGCCTCGTTCAAGGACCACGCAAATGAGCCTCACTCGCCGCCAACTCCTGGTCTTGCTTCCCGCCGCCGCGGCTGCCTGGGATTTTGTTCTCGCCGGCACTCCTGAAGCCGCTCCCACCTACAACTCCGCCGAACATTGGTGGGGCATGCTACTCGATATAACCAAGTGCATCGGCTGCGGAAGCTGCGTGCGCGCCTGCGAGCTCGAAAACGATGTTCCCGACGGCTATTTCCGCACCTGGGTCGAGCGCTACCATGTCCCCGATTTTCACATCGAAAATCCCCTCGTGGATTCGCCCGACGGCGGCAAGGAAGGCTTTTCTCCCAGCGAATTCACGGGTGGAAAGAATTTCTTCGTCCCCAAGTTCTGCAACCACTGTGTCGATTCGCCGTGCACCCAGGTCTGTCCCGTGGGAGCCACCTTTCACACACCGGACGGCGTCGTCCTGGTGGATCAGAACTACTGCGTCGGTTGCCGCTACTGCATTCAGGCCTGCCCTTACGGCTGCCGTTTTTTCCATCCGAACAAGCATGTCGCCGATAAATGCACGCTTTGCTATCACCGCATCACCAAGGGCCTCACCACCGTTTGCTGCGAAAGCTGCCCCACCGGCGCGCGGCAGCTCGCCGACCTCAAGAATCCCAACGACCCCATTCACGCTTTCCTAAAAACGCACAGCGTGCAGGTCTTGAAACCCCATCTAGCCACCGGCGCAAAGAATTTCTACAACGGCCTGGATGGTTCGGTGCGATAAGGAGATCGCCCCATGGAAGGATTCATGTATCCCAATGAGGTCGAGCTCCAATGGAGCGTCCTCATCGTGCTTTACCCGTTTCTCACCGGCCTGGTCGCCGGTGCCTTCATCCTCGCTTCGCTCGAGCGCATCTTCCGCGTGGAAGCCGTCAAGCCCACCTACCGCCTCGCGCTCCTCACCGCCCTCGCGTTTCTCATCGTGGCTCCCATGCCTTTGCAGCTTCACCTCGGGCATCCTGAGCGCTCTCTCGAAATGTACCTCACCCCCCATCGCTCTTCTGCGATGGCGATGTTTGGCTTCGTCTATCTCTGGTATCTGACGGCGGTTCTGCTGCTCGAAATCTGGCTCGACTATCGCAAGGACATCGTTGTTCTCTCGCAATCCACCCGCGGCCTGAAACGCCTCTTCTATCGTGTGCTTACCCTCGGCTCTGACAACATCAGGCCGGGCGCTTTACATGTGGACGATCGCGCCGGCTGGGTCATCACCCTGATTGGTATCCCCTCCGCCTTCCTGCTTCACGGCTATGTGGGCTTTATCTTCGGTTCGGTGAAAGCCAACCCCTGGTGGTCCACACCACTCATGCCGGTAGTGTTTCTGTTTTCCGCCACGGTTTCCGGCATTGCGCTTGTCATGCTCGTTTACATGGTCACGTCCGTCGTTCGCAAAGCATCTATAGACATGCATTGCCTCGACACCATCGCCAAATATCTCTTCTACACCTTCATCATCGACTTCACCTTGGAGATGCTCGACCTTATCCACCGCATTTACGAAGCCGATGAATCCTTCCGCTCGCTCGATTTCATGATCCACACCCGTCTCTTCGTGTCCCAGATCGTTCTGCAGGTCTTTCTCGGCACGATCACGCCGCTCGTCCTGCTCGCCGCTACGCAATTGGTGCGACTCCCTTCATCGCTGCGTAAGTTCATGTACTCCGTCGCCGGCGGTTGTACTCTGGTCGGTATTCTGGCCATGCGCTGGAATGTGGTTATTGGCGGCCAGCTCTTTTCAAAGAGCTTCCTCGGATACACCACCTACAAGATAGGCTTTGCTACCCGTGAAGGCCTCGGCCCCGCGATTTTTCTCGCCGTTCTCCCCTTCGCCATCCTCTATATCCTCGTCAAACTCTTCCCTCCCTGGTATGAAGAAATCTCCTGAGGCCCTAAAGTCCACAGCGGGTGCCCCACCTTTGGTTTTCAAGGGGTGGGTCTTCTCTTGTCATGACTTCTCATCACCTCTCTTCTCTTCGTAGAGAAACACGTCTTTTCAGTTTGCGGAAAAACTCTTCTCTTTAGGAGGCCCCCGTTTCCATGCCGATCCCTCCCGTTCCGGAAGGTAGCCACGCTCCAAAGGCATTTCATTTTTTGAACTTTATATTTCCCAAAAAGCAAAAGGCGCCGCAGCGGGCGCCTTTCGCTTTGTTCTGCAACTGATTATCGATTTTCTGATTACTGAGGTCGCTCTTTCTTCAACTGCGAAGCAACTTCTCTTGCGGCGGAAGCTGCAACACAATCTCCTGTCGCGTGTCACGCGAACCGCGGTCTTCGCCCGCGGCATTCGCCGGCGCGGCAGGGATGACTTCGAACAGGATTTCCGCATGGAATAGCGCTAGAATCTCCTCCCGGCTTCGGTCGAGAATCGACGCATGCGCTCCCCGGAGCAGCACCACAGTTTGGCCGCTTTGCGCCGCGCTGAGGATGCGCTTCTGCAGCTCCGCGTTGGAACTCTCCTGCGCGCCGCTGAGCTTTCCCGCGTTCTGCACCGCTGCTCGCGCGGGAATCAATCCCAGCACTTCCTCCGATACCGGCCCATCGTAAAAAACGACGTCCGCGCCCTGCAGCACTTCAACGCTGCGCGCCGGCAACAGCTTGACGGGACCGGCCCCCCCGCTCGCCAGATAAACCTTCCCAGGTAACCCATAATGACGTGCCATGCTAACCCTCCCAAATTACAAAGAAAGGCTAGCATCGGCCCGGGGGCCCAACGCACGAAACTTCTCCTGCCATGCATCGGAAAAATAGATGCACAAGCGTATGGGACGGGATGTCGAAAGCACCCAGGCGTTTGCGGACGCCAGAATGGCACCCTGTTCTGGCCACACTGCGGCTCCCTCGCCGTATCCCGATTATGTGGAGACGGAATGATACAAGCTTTCCCGTAACCCATTGAGGGAATGCGTTAACCGTCAGGGCCTATTTCCACAAGGAAACGATGACGGCGCCCGTGACGATGAATAAACCACCGACGAGCACAGCAGGCGACGGCTTCTGATGAAAGAACACATAGTTTGCTACCTGAAACGCGGCGAACAGCGACGCAATGTAGATTCCCGTTGCCTCCGCAAACTCAACCGGGGCGAGGTTCAGCGAAGCGCCATACATCGCGAGGAGAAGGGTCGCCGATGCAAAAAGGAAAATGCGGGTTGGCAAGACGTGGTAATGGATTGCGATCCTCATCACTGCATCGCCCACCGCTTCAAATATCGTCGCTGCAATTATGAACGCGAGAGTTTTCATCGTGTGGAGATGCTCTCACGCTTCCCGGAGGTTGGACAGACTTTTTGGTTTTATGACCAACATACCGCGGGGGCCGAGCGAGGGCTGCTCTGGTGCTTGCAGCCTGCTGATCGGGAACACCTTCCCGCACGGATCAGGCTTTGCCCAAAAGCTGTTTCGCGCTCGCCACCAACTGATCCGGCTCATAGCCGAATCTCTTCTGCAGTTCTTTCAGCGGAGCCGAAGCGCCAAACGTCTTCATGCAAGTCATTTTTCCGGGCGGGGTAACGTATCTTTCCCAGCCAAAAGTGGAAGCCTGCTCGACGGCAATCCGCGCCGTCACATCCGGCGGAAGAACGCTGTCTCGATACTCCTGCGGCTGGCATTCGAAAACCTCCCAGCATGGCATCGAAACCACTCGCGCCTTCACGCCCTCCTTCGCCAGCTTTTCGTACGCTTCCACCGCCAGACTCACTTCGCTGCCCGAAGCCAGGAAGATCACCTGCGGCTTCCCGCGTGAATCCACAAGCACATAAGCGCCTTTTGCCACACCGGACGCCGGCGCGTACTTCGTGCGGTCCAGCGTCGGCAACGGTTGCCGCGAAAGCGCCAGCACAGCGGGTTGGTGCTTTAACTGCGCGATGTAGCGGTACGCTTCGACAACTTCGTTGGCATCTCCCGGCCGGAACGTCAGGAGTCCCGGGATCGCCCGCAAAGACGCCAGATGCTCCACCGGCTGGTGTGTCGGGCCGTCTTCGCCGTCGCCCATCGCATCGTGCGTGAACACCATGATCGTGGGAAGCTCCATCAGCGCCGAAAGTCGCATCGCCGGTCGCGCATAGTCGCTGAAGATAAAGAAGGTCGCGCCGTATGCGCGGAGTTTCGAAAGCGAAAGGCCGTTCACGATAGCGGCCATCGCATGCTCTCGAATTCCGAAGTGCAGGTTCTTCCCGCCCGGAGTATCCGCCTGGAAGTGGCCTGCGCCTTCGTAGGTCAAAGTGGTTTTATTTGATGGGCCCAGGTCCGCCGAGCCTCCCAGAAACCACGGAATATTTTGCGCCAACACATTCAGCACCTTGCCTGAGGCTTCCCGTCCGGCCATGCCCTTCGCATCGGCTGGAAAGGTCGGAAGATTGCGATCCCAGCCCTTTGGAAGGTCGCGTTTCTGCATCAACTCAATTTCGGTGGCAAGTTCCGGATACTTCGCGCGATAGCCGCTGAGCAGATCGTTCCATTGCTTCTGCGCTTCCGCTCCGCGCGAGCCAATGCCGGCTTTGAAATGCTCGTAAACGCCGTCGGGCACCAGGAATTTTGCGTCCTCCGGCCAGCCATAACTCCGCTTCGTCAGGCGGATCTCATCATCGCCCAGCGGCTCGCCGTGGGCTTCAGGCGTGTCTTGCTTGTGAGGCGAACCGTAACCAATGTGGCTGTCCAGCACGATAAAGGTGGGGCGGCCTTGGGTCTTCCGCGCCGTCTCCAGGGCGCGTTCAATGCGGTCCACGTCATTCGCATCGCCCACCCGCAGCACATTCCACCCATAAGCGAGGAAGCGCGCCGCCACATCTTCCGTGAATGCAATGCTGGTATCGCCCTCGATAGTGATATGGTTGTTGTCCCAAATCCAGCACAGGTTGTCGAGTCCCAGATGCCCCGCAAGCGAAGCCGCCTCCGAGGAGATTCCTTCCATCATGCAACCGTCGCCGCACAGGGCATAAATGTTGTAGTTGAACATTTCAAAGCCCGGCCGGTTGAAATGATGAGCCAGCCATTTTTCGCCAATGGCCATCCCCACGCTCGTCGCCACACCCTGCCCAAGCGGCCCTGTCGTCGTTTCCACGCCGGAAACCCAGTGATACTCCGGGTGTCCCGGAGCCTTGCTATCCAGCTGTCGGAATCGCCGGATGTCGTCGAGCGTCACCGAGGCCTGCCCCAGCCGTTCATACTCGGCATTCACCGCTTGCGTCCCCGTCAAATGCAAGATCGACCACTGCAGCATGGAAGCATGCCCGTTCGACAATACGAACCGGTCGCGGTTCGGCCAGATCGGGTCCTGCGGATTGAACCGCATCATCCGGTTCCAAAGTGTGTACAGCACGGGCGCAAGCGCCATGGGCGTGCCGGGGTGGCCGGATTTGGCCGCCTGAACGGCGTCCATTGAAAGAGTGCGAATGGTATTAATGCACAGCAGATCTTTGGCGCTGTCTATGGCTCCCGGGGCGCTTTGCGTGGCACTCATGGAAATCTCCTTCTGATCTTCGCGATTCCGAAAATCATGAAGCTGGGTGTTTTGTCCGCCACTCTGGTTTGCCGTCCGGCGTAGGCACCTTGCCAGGGGCGAGGGGACGGTCCGCTAGACTATACTCCTCACCCCGGTACTTTGCACCAGTTCCTGCGCTGCTCCCGCATTCCCCGCGGCTTCGTCTATTGGGTGCGCCATACGCTTGTCCTCAGCAGATCCGCAAGGCCGAATTTGCGTGTGGGGAACTTGTCTTGAATCACGAAGACAATCCAAAACCTACGGCGGGTGCCCCCGCTTTGGTTTTTTAGGTGGGTCTCAGGGCCCTACGTGCTTGCGAGACAGCTTTTCTTGACTCGTATAGGATTACAATTATAATCTAATAATCCCAATGCGTTACGACGCCGATCATAAGGTCAGAACCCACCGGAAAATTGTCCGCAACGCCTCCCGCCAGTTGCGTGCCAAAGGCCTGCACGGACCCGCGGTCTCCACCTTGATGAAGGCTGCGGGCCTGACTCACGGTGGTTTCTACAGGCACTTCCCCAGCCGCGACAACCTGGTGATCGAAGCGATCGAACAGAGCCTGCGGGAGCTTCGAGACACCCTGCTCGCGGCAGCAGAACATGCGAAGCCGGGCGAAGGCTGGAAAGCGATGGTCAAAACTTATCTCTCTCTCGAGCTTTGCGATCGCCCAGATGAGGGCTGCCCGATTGCTGCTCTGGCTCCCGACATGTCTCGTGCCCGGCCGGCGCTGAAGCAGCGAATCGCGGCAGCGATACTCAAGTTTCACCAGGAGCTTATACCTTTCATGCCGGGACGCGATTCCGAGGAGAAAGCGGTGAACTTCCTGGCCATTTTTCCGACTATGGTCGGAACCATTACGATCGCGCGGACAATGCCTGACGCTGCCGTCCGGCAAAGGATTCTGAACATCGCCCGGGATCATCTTCTGAAGATTTTTTAGAAGCCATCAAGTTGTTTCGCAAAATGGCCTTCGGGAGGGCGCGACTTTGCAGCTTCCGGAAACTCTTCTCTTTAGGAGGCGGGGGCTTCAGCCCCGCACAAGAGCCTTGTTACGGGAGGGCTTTAGCCCCTGAAGTCCTTACGTTAAGATCCCTTGGGTCTATAAGACATTTTGCGTATTTTGTTGTGACCATAAGATGATAATTGTCATCCTATGATGGTCAAATTAAACGCCCCCGCAAGGGATTAGAAGGAGACTCTCATGGTTCCGCAACTCGTCTTTTTCGCAAGTATTGCATTCGGCTTCATCGCCTGGGGCTTGGTCACCGCTCGCTACATCTGGCCGCAGCTCCGGTTCCAGTCACGCGCCGATGCCTTGAGGCCTCTGCTGATCCTGCACAGCTTCCGCTTTATCGGATTGGCATTCCTGGTCCCGGGCGTCGTGTCGGCCGATCTCCCGCCCACTTTCGCACATTCCGCGGCTTATGGTGACCTCATGGCAGCCGTACTCGCGTTGCTTTCATTGCTATCGCTGCCCACCGGCGTCGGCGTTGCTCTTGCATGGACTTTCAATCTTTGGGGGTCATTTGATCTGCTGAACGCCTTCTACCAGGCCAGACACGCGAGTCTTGCAGCGGGGCAGTTGGGACCCACTTACTTCATTCCAACTTTCGTTGTGCCGCTTCTGCTGCTCACGCACGGGCTTGCGTTCCGCATTCTTCTGCAAAGCCCGCGCGAATCCGCATCCTTGGAAGCCCGGCGCCCAGCCTGACCCCTTACACCGGAAACTCAGAAGCCGCATACGATTAGCCAAGCTGCGGGTTCTGGGCACCAAACAGCGCCTATCCATGGTTTGCCTCATCCGACGGCCTATGATGAAGTCTTGTCTTCGAGGGGAACCAGCAGCGCCACAGGAAATTCTTCAAACAAATCCGCCGCCGAAAGCGCGGAACCATTTGGAAGAGTCTCTGCCTCGACGGGCGTCCCCGTAAACACATTGCGAAACAGTTGTCCCTGTCGGTCCGGAAGATGGATTCGCGTGTTCTTCCACAGGGCCTCCCCTGCGGGTTGGCCCGGTTCGCCTTTCAAAAGCTTCGCGCACATCCGCGTAGCCACTACGATTACCCTCGCAGGCCCCCTTGTTCGGGCAAATGCAACGAGATGTTTCGCACGCTCGCCAACGCTGCGCAACGGAACATAATCGCCGTCGCGAAACAGGGCCGGACTCGCGTTGCGCAAGCCGAGGGTCGCCCAAATGACATATAACTTGACGTGGCCATCTTCCGGCCGCGCCAAAAGTTCATGAGCAAAAGCCTGCAGCTGTTCAGAACACTCCCGTCTGTTCTTTTGCAGGTGTTCCAACGCCTTCTCCCGAATGGCGAACTCGACCTGGTACCGGTTATCCGGATCGGCCAATTGGAACTCCCAAAGTTCGTTGCCTTGATAAATATCCGGGACTCCAGGAACCGTAAGTTTGAGCAGGGTTTGCGAGAGCCCATTCAACATGCCGAAGTACGCTATCTTGCGTTGAAATGCCTGGAAGGTATCCAGAAATTCCGCGGACTGCAGGATGGACCTGATGAATTCGCTGACGGCCGATTCGTAGGGTTCGTTATGTTTTGCCCAGCTTGTCTTTTCTTTCGCTTCGCGCATCGCTTTGATCATGTAATTGCGTATGCGCGCCTCAAAGTCCGGCGCTGAATTCTGCTTCGTGATTTCGCATGGCCACGCGCCGACAAGTGTTTGATAGAGAAGATATTCATCGTTCGGTTCCGGCGCCTCCGCTCCGTCGACCAGGATCTTCTTTTGGCGGTTTACCCTTCGCCAGATTCGGAGTTGATGGTTCCAGGCGATCGGAACTTCCGACAGCACGTCGATTCTTGCGCGCACATCTTCGGATCGTTTGGAATCATGCGTCGAAGTAGTGACCATTTCATGTGGCCAGATTCGCGCCCGTGCATGAATCGTGCGATGAAATTCCTGCGGTGAAACGCCAAAACGAAGCGGATCCGAGCCCACGTCATTCAGCGAAACCAGACGGTTGTAGCGGTAAAGGCACGTATCCTCCAGCCCCTTGGCCATCAAGGCGCTCGTGTACTGTTGGAAACGCATGGCAAAGTGAATCACGGAATGCTGGTAAGCCAGGGGCCGCGCTTCTGCTCTGCTGGTAGCAAGAACTTCCTGAATAAAGTCGTAAACGGTCGAATCGGGAGCCGTGCTTTTGATTTTTGCCCGGTTGATCGCTTGGCCGATGAACCGCCGGTCGGTCGCTGAAATTTTATCTCCGGTCACATACGTACGGTAGACCGGAAAGCTGGCGATGACCTCCGTCAGCGCGTCGCGCAACGCCTTCAATGTAAAGTCGCTCGTATGGCGGTCGAGAAGAGCGATGCGATTCAACTGCGTCGCCAGGACATTCAACTCGCTATTTAGCCAGCGATCCATCACCAGCTTCTTGCATTCGCAGAGTGACTTTTTAAAATTGACCGGCTTGCCGAGAAAGGCGCGGTAGATTCGGTCGATTCTCCGTTCGCCGGCGGAGTCCACGAAGAGGCCGTTCACCAGATTTGCAAAGCTGTAACCCGTAGTGCCTTGGATCGGCCAGCTCTGTGGCAGGGTTTCGTCGCCCGTCAGGATCTTCTCAGCGACGAGGTAATACGGTTTCGCATTCGAATCGTCACCCAGGGATACCCAGCCCTCCCGTAAACGCTGGAAATACTGCTGCGGATCGTACAGGCCGTCGGGATGGTCGATCCGCAGTCCGTCAATCTTCCCTTCCCTGAGCAATTGCAGCACAAAGTCATGTGTCTGGTGGAAAACCACTTCGTTTTCCTGACACAAAGCGGCCAGATCGTTGATGTCAAAAAATCTTCGGTAATTGATCTCGTCCGCGGCCACCCGCCAGAAGGCAAGCCGGTACGCTTGAGCTTTGATGAGTTGGTCAAGAGCGTCGAACGAGGAGGAACTGCCGGGGGTGCCGTTCAGGGCCAAAACACTTTGATCGATCAGTCTCGCCACGGAAGTTGATTTCTCACAAAGCGCCGCGAGTCTGCGTTTGTGAATCTCCTTGTCGCGCAACCGTTCAGCACGTTGCTCTGGCGCCAGCTCCTTCCTGCTGGGCAGGTGGTTGAAAGCCGAAATCAGGCTCTGCAACTCGACGAAATAGACATCCTGCGCCATCAATTCGCGCTCTAGAGCCTGCGTCTCTGCTTTAAGGACGCGCGGGTACTCGGAAGGATCGATCGGAAAGCGGTGCTGGAAATAAACGAAGTTGAACTCTCCTTTTTGTTTGTCGAAGGTGAGCTTCAGCTCGCCGCGGTCGAGTACCGAACCATATTGGTCGCCAAGGACAGGCACAAGAACCTTTCCTTGCAGCTCTTCCTTCAAGGGCTTCCAGTCAATATCAAAATATTCCGCATAAGTTGACGATTGTCCGTTCTCAAGGACGTCGAGCCACCAGGCGTTGTCACTTCCCATAATCCCCATGTGATTTGGAACAATATCTAGAATCTGTCCCATGCCGTGCTCATGCAGGGCCGCGACGAAACGCTCGTACTCCTCCAGCGTGCCGATTTCCGGGTTCAACTGGTGATGATCGATGATGTCGTATCCATGCGAACTGCCGGGCCGCGCCCGCAGGCATGGTGACGCGTAGCAATGAGAGATCCCCAGAGACGCCAGGTACGGAACCAATGCCGCTGCTTGGCAAAAAGTGAAATCTTTGTTGAATTGCAGCCGGTAGAGTGCGACGGGAATGCTTGGCGCCTTCATGGTTTGACGAACCACGCGGTGGCAAACGGCGGAAGCGTTGCCTGCTGCCTCAGCGCTTCCTGTTCTTCGAATGTTGCATAAAGCACGGAGCCCGGAACCGGTTTCTCACACTGGAGTCCGTCTCCGCTGAAATTGGCGACCAGGGTTAAGGCGCCGCCGTTTTGAAGGGGCCACTCCACCAAAACGGCCTTTGGCGCGAGCACCTCGAACCTGGCCTTACCGGGCAAGATATCCCTGATCCGCGGCATGATCTCTTTGCGTCGCAGGGCCAGCAGGTCGCGGTAAAAACTCAGCCAGTTTGCATGCATTGCCGCTTCCACGCAGCAGACCCAATCAAGCTTTGAGCGCTGAAACGTTTCCTCGCTGGTGGGATCCGGTATCTTGCTCTGGGCTTGCGGGGAACTGAACTGCGCAAATCGCGCGAACTCCGCTCGGCGGCCTTCCCTTATTTTTTTTGCCAGGTCAGCTCCGAAGTCGCAGAAAAACAGAAACGGAGTACTCGCCGCAAACTCTTCTCCCATGAACAAGAGCGGCGGCGAAGGAGCCAGCAGCAGCGCTGCAAGCACTGCCTTCAGTACCCTTGTTTCTGCGAGACTCGTAATTCGCTCCCCAAATGCGCGGTTCCCGATCTGGTCGTGATTCTGAAGAAATGACACGAAACACGAGGGCGGCAGATCGGAACTCGCTTCGCCGCGCGGCTCACCACCTCTGAATGGCGATGGCTCTCCCTGATAGCTGTAACCTTCCGCCAGGCAACGCCCAAAATGCCAGATCGCATTGGATGAATAGTCTGCGTAGTAGCCGTCTGATTCGCCCGTCAGTTGAACGTGGGCGGCATGGTGAATATCGTCGTTCCATTGTCCGTCGTACGTGACTGGGTGATTGTCCCGGCTGCGCCGCAGATAGCGCGCCGCATTGTGATCGTTTTCAAGCACCAGGTGGATCAGTCGCCGGCACCCCATCGAACTCCGGGCGGTTTCTGCTAACTCTGTCAAAAGATCGGGACGCGACTCGTCGTAAATCGCGTGTACGGCATCGAAGCGCAATCCGTCCAGCCGGTATTCCTCCAGCCAGTAGAGCGCGTTGTGGATAAAGTAATCGCGCACCGTGCGGCCGCCCGGGCCGTCGAAATTGATGGCCGGGCCCCATGGAGTCTTGTGGCATTCCGTGAAAAACTGCGGGCAGTAGAGCGAAAGATAGTTTCCCTCCGGCCCGAAGTGGTTATACACCACGTCCAGGAAAACCATCAGCTCTCTCGAATGGGCCGCGTCAATGAATCGTTTGAAATCTTCCGGCCGGCCGTAACACGCGGTGGGTGCGTAAGGCAAAACTCCGTCGTAGCCCCAATTTCGTTTTCCGGGAAAGCTGGAGACCGGCATAATTTCGATCGCTGTAATGCCCAAACCGGCGAGGTAATCCAATTTTCGTTGCGCCGCCGCGAAGGTTCCTTCCGCTGAAAATGTTCCAACATGCAATTCATAAAGGACTGCTTCCTCCCAAGGGCGCCCCATCCAAGCGCCGTTTTTCCACTCGAACGCTCTGGGATCAATGACTTCGCTGGGACCGTGGATGCCGAGAGGTTGATAGCGGGAAGCCGGATCGGGCACCTCGCTTCCCGCAATCTTGAAATGGTAGTGAGCGCCGTGAGGGGCCTCGCGGGTGAGTTCGAACCAGCCATCCGTCGAACGAACCATGGGCAGGCTGCTGGAACCGAGATTCAGGCAAACGTTGTGAGCTTTCGGCGCCCACAGCCGGAATCTTACCAGGCCACCTTCTAGCATCGCCGCTCCGAAGGGCATTTCGTGCGAGTAGTTCATGGATCCTGAGTTCGTCTTCGATCGTCAGCGCGCACTTGATCCGGGGCACGCTCCACTAATAACGCCAGCGACCTTGCCTGGAGCGGGTAGGCGTCCCCGGCGGAATAAAAGCGTTTGGCATTCTGAGAGGTCTGGCATGAGGTGTCCACCAGCGTGACCCAGCCCGTGTGCGGGTTTCGCGTGGGCAGGATGAATCGAATCTCCTCGTGATGGGAGTTCATGAGAATGGCAAAGGTGCTGTCGCGGATGAGTTTTCCGCGTTCGTCAAGTTCGTCGGCAGCTTCCCCGGACAGCAACACTCCCAGCGAGCGAGCAAATTGCTGGTTCCACTCCTGGTCAGTCATTTCCCTTCCGTCGGGCTGCAGCCAGACGATGTCTTTAATTCCAGCGCCCTTGATGCGCCGGCCTTGGAAGAAGCTCCTGCGCCGGAGAACGGGGTGATCCCTTCGCAGAGCAATCAACCGCCGTACGAACGCGAGCAGTTCGTTATCCCTTTTGTTTGGGTCCCAATTGAGCCAGCTGATCTCGTTGTCCTGGCAGTAGGCGTTGTTGTTGCCCTGCTGGGAGCGCCCGAACTCGTCGCCGCCGAGCAGCATCCGCACGCCCTGGGAGAACAGCACCGAGGCGAGGAGGTTGCGCTTCATCCGCTCGCGCAGCTGGCGGACGCGTTCGGAGGTCGTCTCCCCCTCGACACCCCAGTTCGTCGAGTAGTTCTCCGGCGTGCCGTCGCGGTTGTCCTCGCCGTTCGCCTCGTTGTGGCGCTCGGAGTACGAGACGAGGTCGGTGAGCGTGAAGCCGTCGTGACAGGTGATGAAGTTGACGCTGGCGTAGGTCTGCCGGCCGGAGGGGGCGAAGATGTCGCTCGAGCCG
>DATFSI010000047.1:0-24400 GCA_035262705.1 Candidatus Acidiferrum sp.
GCCAACTTTCGCCAGGCATCCGAAGCCATGCGCAGCGGCAATCTTGACGCAGCGGGCGAGGGGTTCGCCGCCGTCGTTAAGCAAGCCCCAACCTTTGCGGAGGCGTACCTAAACCTGGGCCTGGTTCGAGAAGAGCAGGGGCGCCACGAAGACGCCATCGCGAATTTTCAAAAAGCGCTGCAACTCAAACCGAAACTCCACGGCGCGAATCTCTTTCTCGGCATCGCGCAATACCGCACCAATCAACTCGACCAGGCTCTGGTCTCTCTTCGTAAGGAAGCGGGCGCGTATCCAAAGGACCCGACGGCTTGCATGTGGGTTGGAATCGTCTCGCTCGAAAAAGGCTCAGCTGAGGAGGCTGCCGAAGCGCTCGATAAGGCCGCCAAACTCGCTCCGGACAACACGGACATTTTGTATCACCGTGGCCGCGCGCACCTAGCCGTTTCTAAGGAGAGTTATTCGCACATGTTCCAGGTGGACCCCAAATCCTGGAGGGTCCGCGAAATCCTGGCGGAAGCGAATGCGGATGCCGAGCGCCACGTGGATGCTATTGCCGAGTATCAGGCTGCTATCAAACTCGCTCCCAATGAGCCGAGACTGCACGAGGAGCTGGGGACAGAACTCCGTAATGCAGGCAAGATGCAGGAGGCCGAGGAAGCTTTTCGCAAGGAACTGGAAATTGATCCTAACAACGTGGTGGCGCAGTACAAGCTCGGTGTGCTGCTGACGGAAAAAGGAGACGCCGTGCAAGGCAAACAGTTTATCGAAGCGGCGTTGCGGGTTCGCCCGGGCCTTGGTCATGCTGACTACAATCTGGGGCGCGCGGAAATGCTTCTGGGCAATGATGCCGCCGCCGCCGAGCATTTCCAGAAGGCCACGCAGACGGATACGGATCCGGACGTGCTCCAGCAATCGTGGTACCAGCTAGGCACGGTGTTGCGCCGCATGCATCGCCCGCAAGAAGCGCAGCAGGCCTTTGCGATGTTCCAGAAATTTAAGGATCAGCAGTTGGAAACGTCGCAGAAACAGATGAGGCAGTTTCAGCAGCAGGGGCAGGCGGATGCGGTTGCGCCGGCGGTGGCCCCGGAACAATCCGGAAATCAGTAAGGTCGATACTTCCCCGGGAGACTTGCCGTGCGCCTGATACTCAGACTGATACTGGTTGCGCTGTTTTTCGTGCTGGAAAGCGCTTGCCTGACCGCCCAGGAAAAATCCCGCGTAGAAGTGAAAGTATTCGAAGCTACCCAGGAGACGAAGGGCGAGCCGCAAGCCCAGGCGCCCGTCCATTTCGATTCGACGCGAGCGCCTGAACTTACCATCACCGTCAACGAGGCGATCCGCTACCAGCACATCGAAGGGTTCGGCGCATCGCTCACGGATTCTTCCGCCTGGCTTCTGGCCAGCAAGCTAAGCGCCGCGCAGCGCAGAGAGTGGCTAGAGCGCCTATTTGATCCCGAAAAGGGCATTGCGCTGAATTTATTGCGGCAACCGATGGGGGCGAGCGATTTTTCCCGGGAAGATTACACCTACGATGATGTCGCGGCCGGCGAATCTGACCCCCAGCTAATGAGTTTCTCCATCGAAAAGGACCAGCAATACATTCTCCCTGTTCTAAAGGAGATTCTGGCGGTTAATTCGAGCGTCAGGGTGATTGCAACGCCCTGGAGCCCGCCCGCGTGGATGAAAACCACGCAATCTTTGATTAATGGCAGCCTCAAGCGTGAAGACTACCCCGCGCTGGCAAATTACTTTGTGAAGTTTGTGCAATCCTATCAGCAGGCCGGCGTCCCCATCTTTGCAGTGACTATGCAAAATGAGCCGCTCAACGAGCCCGCGGATTATCCCGGTATGGGCATGTCCTCCGCTGAACAGACCGAATTTCTTACCAGTGCGCTAGGACCCGCATTTCACGCAGCCGGACTGAAAACCAGAATTTTCATTTTCGATCACAACTGGGACCTCATCAACTTCCCGATCGAGGTCATGAATCACCCAAAAGCCACAACGTATGCGTTCGGAATCGCCACGCATTGCTACGGAGGAGCGCCGGCAGCGCAGTCCGAACTCCACGACCGCTTTCCCCACGCGGATATCTGGTTCACGGAGTGCTCCGGTGGCGATTGGCAGCGGGGCAACCTGCTGGTGGAACAGACGCGGCTGATTATTGACACCATGCGCCATTGGTCACAGACGGTGATCCTCTGGAACCTGGCTCTCGATCAGAACCATCAGCCGCACCTTGGAGGCTGTACGGATTGCCGGGGCGTCATTACTGTGCAGCATGCCGACACTGCGTCGGATGTTGTTCCAACCGTGGACTTCACCGCCCTGGCCCTGGCGAGCAAATTCGTTCGCCGCGGTGCGGAGCGCGTTTCTTCCAATACGTTTGGTCAGGGGAGCCTGGAAGACGTGGCCTTTCGAAATCCGGATGGCTCTCTGGTCCTTCTGGTGTTGAACAGCAGCGGGAAGCCGGTTACTTTCAACATTGCGTGGGGCGGAAAATTCGCTGTGTATACACTCAAACCTCTGGCAGCCGCGACGTTTGTCTGGCAAAGCCACGCACCGAATCACTAAGCGCTGGCTTGCCCCTGGGCTCGCACGAGAAAGCGCTATCGCTGCGGTGTCTTGAGCTTTTCGACTGTCTGGCTCTGAATTTCCGCAACCCGGTCAAATTCTGATTTCGCGGCTTCGGTCTTTTTTGCCTGCTTATAACAACGCCCCAGTTGGTAGTGGGCTGCTGCGTCCTCAGGCCCGAGGCGCACGGCTTCGCGCAGTTCCCGCTCCGCCTCGTTCAACTGACTCAGATGAAGGTACGCCGTGCCAAGCCGCAAATGGCACTGTGCGTCGTTGGGCGCTAGTGTAACTGCATGCTGCAAAGGAAGGATGGCCTCCTGTGACCGCTCGAGAGTGATCAAAAGGCTTCCAAGGTTCAGATAAGGCTGTTCCGGCGAAGGGGCGCTCTCCTTTTGCCAGGCGATGGCATTGCGATAGGCGGCAAGGGCTTCGTCGATTTTTCCACCGGATTCAAGAATCAACCCAATATTGTTTTCCGCGCGGGCATCGTGTGGATCCAGTTCCAGCACGCGTTCAAACGCCTTGCGGGCGGCGGGAAGACGCGACGCGGTGTAATACGCCCGGCCAAGGAAGTACCACGCCTCCTTGTTGGCGGGATCCTTTTGAACGGCCACTTCCAGCCAACGGATCGCGTTAGCATTGTCATTCAAGAGCTCATAGTCGACCGCGACTATCTTTAAATCGTCGCCTGTCGGAGCGGAGAGCTTGGCCGCTTGAGTGTACACATCGAGCGAGTCTTTGGGCTTGTTTTCCCTGTTCAGCACAAAGCCAAGAAGATACAAAGCGTCGGCAGAGGCGGGAGTACCGGCCAGGTATTTCCGTAGATGGTTCTCGGCGGTATCAAATTGTTGCAAATGAACACGCGCTTTGGCCGCCATCAGCAAGGCATCGCTTTTGCCCGGGTCGGCCGCTTCTGTTCGCTCGAAAAGGGCGGCGGCTGTTGCAAAGTTCTGTTGCGCAAAGGCAGAAGCCGCCTGCCTGTAGAGATCCGATTCCTGGCCGCCCCGCAACGGAGCGGAGAAAAAAACGGCGCACAGCACAAAAAGTATTGCGCAAATGTTTTGTCTGGCATTCATTGTTTCGCCGAAGAGGCGCCTTGCCCCGAGGGCTCGTCGATTTGCAGGACCTGATCCGCACGCACGTCGTGGAGAGTTTGGATGAGGCCGCTTGGCCAATGAATTTCGATAGCCGAAGCCTTCGTCTCCATACCCAGGCCAAAATGCACACGCTTGTCGCTTGAAGACAAGTAGCTTCCCGCGGTAGACACAGTAGCGAGCTGCGATCCCGTGGCGGTTGTGACCTTGACCTCGGCGCCAATCGCGTCACGATTACTCTTGTGCCCCACAAGTTTCAGAAGCAGCCAGTGGTTGGAAGATGGTGTCTCATTGTGCAGGATGTGCGCGGGCCCGTCATTTGTGGTGACGACCACATCCAGGCGGCCGTCGTTGTCGAGGTCGCCGATCGCCAGCCCGCGCCCGACCCAATTTTGTTGAAACACTTCGCCAGACTCTCCGGAAACATCCGTAAAACTCTTCCCTTGGTCGTTGTGAGCCAACAGCATGGGTTCGCGATAATGCAGCGTGGGAGAAGTCAACTCGATCGTGTCCAGATCATGTCCCTGAGCAATAATCAGGTCCTTCCACCCGTCATTATCATAGTCAAAAAAACGGACGCCCCATCCGGAATGGAGCAGCGTGATTTTCCCGAGTCCCACCGGCTGACTTAAGTAAGTGAACGTGCCGTCGCCGTTGTTGTCGTAAAACGCGTAACGTTGATTCGCCAGGTCGGTAACCAACAAAGAGGGAAGACCGACATTCTTGTAGTCCGCGAAATCCACGCCCATGCCGGCAAAGGTGCGCCCGTCGCCATCCACAGCCACCGCGGTCGTCAATCCGACTTCCTCAAAGGTTCCATCACCTTTATTGTGATACAAGAATTCCAACATCGAATCGTTGGCAAAAAACAGGTCCACGTGGCCATCACGATCGTAATCCGCAAACGCAACCCCGAGACCCTTGCCGGGTTTTGCCAGCCCTAATTTTGCCGACACTTCCGTAAACTTCCCGGTTCCGTTGTTGTGGTAGACGAGCGGCGAAATCGGCTTGAAATAGTCAGGGTGACAATAGGCCCGATAGCCTTCCTTGTGTTCACCGCACCAGACGTCGCTGAAATCCCAATCCAGGTACCGCAGAACCACGAGATCCAGATAACCGTCTCCATCGAGGTCCACCCAGGCCGCGCTTGTGGACCAGCCCGATCCGCGCACTCCGGCTTTGTCCGTCACGTCCGTAAAGGTACCGTTGCCATTGTTGTGATAGAGCCGGTTGCCTCCAAACGCGGTGACGTAAAGATCCTCAAATCCATCATTGTCGAAATCACCCACGGCAACACCCATGCCATAACCTTCGCCCTGCAATCCCGCTTTTTCGGTGACATCTTCAAACGTTCCGTCGGATTTCTGGTGGAACAGGCGGTTCCAATATTTGGGTGCTGTCTTTTTCGGAACGGTTCCCGTTGGTGTTGGGTCGTCGAGTGGCGTGCCATTCACCAAAAAGATATCCAGGCGGCCATCGTTGTCGTAATCAAACAGAGCCACGCCCGGGCCCATTGTTTCGATCAGATATTTCTTCGAAGTATGCGAAGCCTGATATTGGAAATTGACTCCGCTCTTTTGGGTGACATCCACGAAATGTCCCGAGGGAGCAACGGAAACACGTTGTAGGGTTGCACTTTTCGGCTCCTGTGCGCATACCCCTTTGGGAACCAGCACGGCCAGCCAGCAGAGCACGGCCAGCCCGATGCCGCGGATTTGCGCAGCGCAAAGTTTCACTTCTCTACGATCCCTTTTCCTTCGAGGACGGTGTAAATTCGGTCAACGGCAGGTGGCACGATCTCTGACTTCACCCCGCTCGGCCAATGAATTTCGACTTTGTCTATTTTGGTTGCTGGGCCCAAACCAAAATGAAGCCGCTGGTCCGAGCTTGACGCGTAACTCCCTCCGCTAAACACATCGCCGCGTTGCCGTACGCCGCCGGCCGTCACGAACACCTTGGCTCCAATGGCGTCGCGCGGGCTTTTCTCTCCCCCCACCAGCTTGAAGGCCACCCAATGGTTGCCATTGTTCACTACGTTCCGAAGAAGGGTTGGAGTGTCGTCTATGTTGTTCAGAACCACATCCATGTGGCCGTCATTGAAAATATCGCCGAAGGCCGCACCACGCGCGGCCTTGACAACGGCCAATCCGGTGCCGGGAGCGGCAGGGATCTCCGTAAACTTGTTACCTTCGAGATTGCGCAGCAGCAGCGGCCGCTGCGCGTAGGTTGTGCCCCAATCTGTTTTGTCCACTTCCGGATAGACGTGGCCGTTGGCAACAAAGATATCCAACCAGCCATCGTTGTCAAAATCCAGGAATCCCGTGCCCCAGCCCAGGAAGGGGGTGGTTAGTTCAGCGATGCCCGCCCGCCTGCTTACATCCGTGAAACTCGCATCGCCGTCATTCTGATACAACGTGTTGTAGTCGTCGGAAAAATTGGTGATGTAGAGACCCACTCTCCCATCGCGTTTATAATCCCCGACGCCAATACCCATAGCCGCCTGTTCGCGCCCTTCGTCATTGAGCGCGAATCCCGAAAGATAACTGACGTCTTCGAACGTTCCGTCGTGACGGTTCCGGTAGAGATATTTCGGCACAGAATCATTGGCGACGGCGAGATCCACCCATCCATCGTCGTCCACATCCACAAACACGGAAGAGAGCCCATAGTATCCGCGCTTGTCGTCGACGCCGGCTCTGACGCTGACATCGGTAAAGGTTCCGTCATGATTGTTATGAAAAAGATGGTCCGGTTCTCCAGGAAGACCGCGCGGCCCGCACATCACGGTGACCCCCCGAAATTGGCAAAAACCGGCCGGCAAGCCGCCCTGTCCGGAGACCGGAGGATGGTTGATATCAAATTTCACATAGCCCGGTACAAAAAGATCCAGATAGCCGTCGTGGTCGTAGTCACCCCATGTCGCCCCGGTTGACCAGCCTCCCAGTGCGACTCCGGCTTTTTCGGCCACATCGGTAAAGGTTCCGTCGTGATTGTTGTGATAAAGGCGGTTCTTTCCGAAGTTCGAGACATAAATGTCGGGCCAGCCGTCGTTGTCGTAATCAGCCACGGCAACCCCGAATCCCCACCGCTCGTTGGCAACGCCCGACTTCTCTGTTACGTCCGTGAATGTCCCGTCATGATTGTTGTGCAGCAGCATCGCACGCGGAGCAGGTTCTTTCCCCTTTAAGGCTGCAACCGTCGAGCCATTGAGAAGATAAATATCCAGCCAGCCGTCGTTATCGTAATCCAGCAGGGCAACACCCGATCCTGGAGTCTCGAGGATGGTCGTCTTCGACGGCTCACCGGACCGGTGGTGGAACTTTTCCAGGCCCGCTTCCCGGGTGATGTCTACAAACACCACCGCGGCGCCCTCGACGAATCCTCCCGCGGTGATCGGCCGCATTTGAGCATCCCTCACCGCTTCGTGAGGGGCACCTGTGCTCGTACCACCTTGCGTGGAGGATTCCGGTTTCTTAACCTCTTGTGCGGAGGTCCCCAGCGAGCATGCCAGCAAGGCCGCAGGCACAATGAAACGCAAAGCACGTACGACAAAGTTGGTAGAGGAAACCAAGGTTAAGGGAAAAATTGGCATGCAAAAATCGACCCGACTGGCCCGTCCACCTCTATTCTCTCATGGGGACTGGGAAAATACGCACAGTCGGCCTGCCGGGAGTGTGCGCTAGTGGCCTCAGCCACCGTCTTCACACGTACGGTCGAATGATTTCATCTGCCACAGTTGCCCTGACGTGGCCGAGATTCAGAAGTTGAGATTGAAATTCATTAGCTTCCAGGCAATGAGGAACCAAACCAGTCCGAGGCACCCCAGCGCCAGGGCTACATCGTGCAGTTTGCTCCAAAACCATCGGCCTGGCACGCGGCAGTTTTTCACTGCGTTCATCACCACCAGGACAGTGCTTATCACACAGAGCACACCGCCAATTCCGAAGACGGCAACCCAGGGCGGCAATTTGTTGAAGGCCGAGATCTCATCCGTTGCCGAGAGGGCCGCTACCCAGCCAATAGACACTACCAGAAACAGCACGCACACAAGGCGCACGATCAGGCGCATCCTGCGATCTGCGGGAGCAAGCTCCAAAGGATGGCCGTAGTGTTTGCGAAGCCAAGCGCCAACCGGCCAAAAAACGACGGTCAGTAAAACCATTCCCAAGCCAAAAATCAGAATGCCTAAATTGAGGTACTTGTTCTCCAAAAAACCGACCTTCTGAAAAATGAATACTGGGATTTCGACCTGGAATTGCCATTGCCCAGCTGAATCCTTCTTGAATCCGAGCAGATCCTCTCCGTGGACTTCACGATAAAGAAAAGGTCCGATCTCCTCAAATTTCCGGAGTTCCCCGTTCGGTCCTTTCAACGGATCGATACTGATGGTGCCATCGGCGTTTGCCACCACTTTTGCCTGGCCTAGGAGCGTCAAAAGCTTCAGGAAAGACGATTCAAATCTGCGGCTGGACTTGTAAAGCCCGGCGATTGCCGCAGCATCCGCTTTGGCGTTTTCAATTTTCTCTGGTTCCGACGGTACATATGGAAAATACCGGTCCAGGAATTTTTCAAAGAGGACGGTTCGCGCGCTGACTTCTCCTCTTCCTGCGCTGTTATAGGAAACAAAGAAGCCCACATTGGAATCCAGAATCAGATGCAGGTCGCTATGGAAGTATTCCGTGTCTCCGCCATGGCCGATGATGCGGTGCCCGTTGCTGGATTCCTCGTAGAATCCGTGAGCCAGGCCGTTCAACCGATCGTCGGAACCCATAACGCGTGAATGCATGAGCTTCGCGGTTTCCGGGCGCAGGATCTGCTTGTCTTCGAAGCGGCCGTCTTGCAAGTGGGCGATCATGAAATTGCACATGTCGCGGGCGGTCGTGGATACGCTGCCCGCGGGAAACGCTTCCACGAATTCAAAGGGTTTGGCTTTGTCCGACGCCTTCCGGTAGCCGCCGGACATCATCGGTTTTAGATCCTCGGGCAGGGGTTGAACGAACGTCGTTCGCTTCATAGCCAACGGGGCGTAGATGCTCTCGGCCGCATATTGTTCGAAAGGCTTTCCCGATACTCGTTGCACGATGTATCCGGCAAGCGTGGTTGCGTAGTTCGAATATGCCGGGACCATGCCTGGAGGAAAGATGCGATTAGGCAAATGATTCTTCAAATATTGATCCAGGGGCTGGAGATGCTGCGCATCGGCTACAAAAAGGTCCCTGGCTGTCTCTTCAAGCCCTGAAGTATGCGTCATGATATTGCGCAAAGTAATGGGCTTGCCAAAGGCCGGGGGAATTTTGAAATCAATGTACTCGTTCACATCCCGGTCCAGATCTAGCTTTCCTTGTTCGACCAGTTGCATTACGGAAGTCCACGTAAAAAGCTTCGAGATGGAACCGGGACGAAACAGCGTGGCATCCGCGGTCACCCGCGTCCGTTTGTCCACATCCGAATAACCATAGCCTTTAGCAAAGAGCACTTTGCCGTCCTTCACCACGGCGATCACCGCTCCTGCGATGTTTTCCCTTTCAAGTTGCGAAGGCATCATGCCGTCGAGAAACGCCTCTAGGTCGCTAGCGGTCAATTCATGCCCGGAAGCGGATGCGGCCGGCGACGGCGGAGTAGCGGGCGCGGGAGCTGCGGGAGGGGCGGAGGGTTTTTTATGTTCCTGCTCCGGCTTTGCCGTTCCGCTTTGGCCAAAGGCAAGGTAAACCGAAAGCAGCAAGATCGCGGAAACCGCCGGAACTAGAAATTTGGCCATCCGATACAATCCACTCATCGAACCTCCATAGTGACACTCAGATATTTGCTTGCTATTTGCTTAGGGCATTGCAGCCCCGGCCGACTCCCTCAACGAGCAGACCAGTCGCCGTGAACATCGGCGCATCAAAATGTTATCCGCAGACCAATCTGCCCTTCGCGGCCCGGTAAATACTGGATTGTTTTACCGAAAATAACTTCACCTGGCTGTAAGGGATTGTGATTCTCGTTCAGATTCACAGCCGCTGGATTTCCTTTATTAAAGAGGTTGAAAAACTCGAAGAGCGCCTGCAGTCTCACCCGGTCGCCAATCGCGAAGGTCTTGGCGACGCGCAGATCCATGTTCACGAAAGCTGGCGCTGTGAACGCGTTGCGGCCCGTTTTCAAATCCCTGCCGCCAAATTCCCCATTGCCGTCCTGATCGATGGGCACCAGGCCGGCTTGCGTGTAATGGAAACCGCTCTGCGCCCGGAACAGACTGCTGAACTGGATTTGCCAGGGCAGTTCAACAAGACCGTGGACTTCAAAAGTGTGGTGCAGCGCGAAATCGGAAGGTCCCTTATCCAAGCTGGCTCCGTTGTAATAGACATTCGCTTTAGGCACGAAGTTACCAACGCAATCAAAGAACGAGGAAGTGGCGTTTGTAGCGCCGCCAGGGCACACCACGTTGCCCATAGGGTCCGTAATGCCGGGATCGGTGACCAAGGGCGCTACGCCGCGGAAGCTATCGGTTGGGAAGCCAGTGAAACCGCTTGTCCCGTTGGTGCTAACACCGAGTGGCCCGGTACCCAGATTAAAGTTGAGCGCGTCGTCGTTTTCGGAAACGAACGCATAGCTGCCGCCGATCGTAAAGCGATGGCTCATGCGCTTTTCGAAGGAGAGGATTCCGGCGTCGTACGTGCCGCCGTACCACGGGCCGAAGCCGTTTACTGGTGTGATTTGGCCACCGCTGTTATCAAGGCGCGCCGCAAACGGAAGATTAGTTTCGCGAACCCCGAGAATGTTCACGATGTCCTTGTGATAGTAGTCCAGGGATATGACCCAATCGTTGCCCACTTGCCTTTGAACGCCAAAAGTGTAGCTGCGCGTGTGAGGTGTGGCAAAATGTGGATCGATCGTTACTGGAAAGTTGCCGGGCTGGAAAACAAAGTAGGAGAGCGCTCCGAATGGACCCCAGAACCAGAAATTGGAGGGCATGCCTGTAGCTAGGTCTGCCGCGGTGAGGAAAGCACTTGGACTCAAACCGGAGAGCTGCTGGACATTGCCTAGGTTGACCGGGACATTGGCGGGAATCGGTGTCGGCCCGATGTTATTCAAGTGATCGACTCCAAATTGGGACGGCACGCCCGGGGAATGAGGGCCAAAGGCGCCGGGGGGAATGCAAAAATCCGGCTGCGTCATCAGCTGCGCGTCGGTTCGCGTCTGTGAGAGACAGAGTCCGAACAGCGCCGGGGCAATCGTGGGTACGCCGTAGAAAAGACGCGGGAAGGAGAGGGGCTGGCTTTCGCGGATATCCGCCCCGCCGAAACCCGGGATGTCACGAACGAGGCCAAGGCGGAAATGGTCGTAGAACACGCCAAAGCTGCTGCGGACAACCGTCTTCGGCGTAACCGACCAGGCAAAGCCGACGCGGGGAGAAATGTTGTCTTTCTTGTCGAACGCCGAATCGTAATCCCAACGAAGTCCGCCGTTGATCGTGAAGTTGCGTGCGATTTTCCAATCGTCCTGAATCCATAAGCCCGTGTAGTTGTTCCGCAATTTGATTTGATTGGCCTGCGGAGTGAGCCCACCGCTGGTGAGAAGCAGGAAGAATCCGGCGTCAACGGGCCCGAACTGCTCATAGTCGGCCTGCGTCGCGAAGAGTTGATTCTCTTGGAAGTTCGCTTCGACGCCATCCACGTGAGTGTGTTCGTAGTCCCCGCCAAACTTCAACGTGTGGCGGTCAATGGTCTTAGCGAGACTGGCGCCGAAGGTGCCGTACTTCTGGTGCAATGTCGAAGGAGTGAAAAGAGCGCCGTAACTAAACTGCCCCTGATCCCCGAAAATACCAAACGTTCTGTACGCGCTGAAGAGGTTGAAGGTCGTGTTAGGCCCGGCTTCCGGGTGCGCCGGGCTGTTGAGCGTCGGCTCATCGCGATATTGGCCTCGCAAGGTGAGGATGTACGGGCTTGCCGAACTACCGAGAGTGATCGTATCGCTGAAACCTAGAAGAAGATTCCGGTCGCCTAGATTGGTGCGTGTGGAAGGCAGCGCGTTACTCGCCGAAAGCGGGTTGGTACTGTTCACGTGAACGTTGGTGTAGTTCATCTGCTCGGTCAGATGGTGATTGCTGAGGGCCTGATCAAGTTTCAAGAACAGACGAACTTCGCGATCCGTGGTTGGCTCGTTGAAGCTTTCTTCATTGTTGATCAGGAATTGCGGTGTATTGGGCGGAGGGACGAAATTCAACTGGCGATTTTCGTGAATATTCTCCGCGGAGCCGAACCAAAATGCCTTGTCGCGAACCATGGCGCCGCCAGCTCCAAGATCGTAATCCCACCGAAGCACATAAGGCACATGGTCCGAGCCGGGAATATTGGCACTGTCGAAAGCGTTATTGCGATGATACGCGGAGGCAAAACCGTGAAGATCATTGGTCCCTGACTTTGTGATGACGTTGACAACCCCGCCAGAAGCGTGTCCGAACTCCGCCGCGTAGCCGGTGGTGATGACCTGAAACTCCGCGATGGTATCCTGATTGAACTGAGCTGCGGAGCCGCCGTTCAGTTCGTCCTGGTTGGATAGGCCATCAATAAGGAAGCCGGTGTTGTTGGCGCGCTCGCCGAGCACGGGCGTTGCGTTGTCGTCATGCGTGTCCGCTTGCCGGTTAATGGCCACGCCTGGGACCAGTTGCATTAAGTCCAGATAGTTTCTCCCGTTGATGGGCATTTGTTCGATCTGTTGCGGCACAATGGTCGATCCTTCGGAGGACGAGCTGGTTTCGAGTAGCGGAATCTGACCCGACACTTCCACTCTCTGCTGCATGGTGCCAACTTCCAGCGTCACGTTGAGTTTAATCGTGCGGTTTAAGGTGATCTGCAAGCCATTCAGCACTTGCGTGCGGAAACCCGTGTGAGAAACCGTCAAGTTGTACATGCCCGCTGGAAGAGCGGCCACTTCGTAGGCTCCGGTCGCGTTGGTGGTCGTTTTCTTGCTCACTACCAGACTGTTTCCCGCGATGCTGACCTCGGCTTCTGCGATAGGCAAGCCTTGACGATCCGTCACCACACCCGCAATTGTCGACGTTGTCTGGCCACCAACGGGTCTACCCGTCAAACAAAGCCCCAGCAGGGCCAATACCAACACGGGTCGCATAGTGCCGCACAGGATGTTGGGTCGAATTCTTGTACGCATAGCACTCTCCCTCAAAAATCGGGCTGCCCACGGAGATACCGTCAAACTCACTCGGGACCTTCGCTTCCCTCACCGTGGTTTTGGTACCAGCGATGGTCCGCGCGGTCTTCCTCTTCGCTGCGTCGCAGCAGCTTCAGTGCCCTGGCTGTTTGCGCTTGAGCACAGGCGATCAGAATCGCACCGAGGGTGGCGATGGGAGCTACATACGAACCGCCAAACGAAGGACTCGCGACCGAAGCAAAGCAACAGTCATCGCAAACTCGCGCGATCGGTGTCGTTTCACTGTCGGTGATCCCAAAGGTCGGAACTCCCTGCTTTTTCGCGCGCAGCGCCGCTTCCACGGTGTCCCGCAGGCATTGGCCGAAACTGATGGCAATCAGCAGATCCTTGGAAGTTAGGGTGCGGACTCTCCTTTGCACATTGCCGCTGCTGCCCACCGGAGCTTCAACGGCAAAGCCCAGCGTCATCAACCCGTAGGCCAGATACCAGCTCAAGGTCGCAGCCAGATCAATGCCGATGACCAGAATCCGGCGAGCCCTCTTCACGCGCTTCGCTAGTGCGATGATTCGCTCGGGATCGACGGTGGAGTGCAGAGCGTGCAGGTTGCGCTGATCCATTTCCAGACTGTGCCGAATGCGGTCCGCCACCGTGCGTTTTTCTCGCGATGCGGCTTTTAATACCGTGAAGGGAGTAATGCGCGTTACGAAGTGTGAGCGCAGATCCGCCAAAAACTCGGCAAACTTGCCGTACCCCATGGCTTGAATCGAACGGACGATCGTCGCTGCATCCACCTGGTAGTGCTTGGCCAATTCCCGCGAGGAGAGGAAGTAGGTGTCCTCGGGATTTTCCAGAATCATGCGCAACAGTTTGCGGCGGCTGGGATTCAGCCGGGACTGTGCGGAGGCAAAACGCTTCTCGAGCGCGGTCTGGCCTCCCTGCGCTAGGGGAGTTGTTGCTCCCGGCGTGGCCTTCGCCTGTGTTCCATCCCTTCGAAGCAAGCATTCCCCCACGAAGAGCTTCCGCGCGCCCCGGATGTTCAGTGAGTCAGACAATTACAACGAATGTTGCACGATGTCAAGATATTTCAATCATTGTTGCACGAGCTAGAAGGCTCGTCTTATTCGGCTCTTCCCGGGCCTTTCAGAATTTGCCCGGCTTGCGCGCCCGTCAGCTTTCCTTTGCTATAGGCAAGTTGTCCGTTGACAACAACATATTCCACTCCGCGCGCGACTTGATTCGGGTTGCTGTAGGTGGCGGTGTCGATAATTTCCGTTGCATTGAAAATCGTTACGTCGGCAAAAAAACCTTGCTTCAGCAGACCACGGTCCTCGAGATGCTCCCGCTGCGCCGGCAAGGATGTGATCTTGCGGATCGCCTGCTCCAGGGGAACCAGCTTCAGATCCCGCGCATAATGCCCTACGAATCGCGGCATGGCCCCCCATGCCCGGGGATGGTCGTGCGGCTCAAATAGCGGCCCATCCAGCGAAGTCTCGGATCCATCAAGCCCGATGCTGGTCCATGCCTGGCTCAGTCCAGTCTGCAAGTCCTGCTCGCCGGCGATAAAATAAAGCGCGCCGGTTTGCGCTTTGTCCGCAAGCACAAAGTCGTACAAGGCTTCCAACTCGCCGTGTCCCTGGGCTTTTGCGACCTCCGCGAGCGTTTGTCCCAGATACTTCTTCAGTTCGGGATTCGTAACCGACGCGATTTGCACCCCGCTTCCGCCGCCGGAATCTAGGTACAAATTTTCCCAATCGGCATGGTCCGAACCCATTTCTTCGGTGATGCGCTTTCGAATCGCGGGATCTTTCAGCCGTTCCAGCAATTTGTTTATCCCGCCGTCGGCAACCCATGGTGGCAGCGCGGACGCCAGCGCCGTTCCTCCCGCGACATACGGGTACATATCCGCCGCGATATCTAGTCCCGAATCTCGCGCCCCTTGTATCTTTTTGACCACCTCGGTCATATTTCCCCAGCGCGATTTTCCAATTACCTTCAAGTGGAAAATTTCCACGCGCACATGCGCCTCACGGCCGATACGCATCGCTTCCTCTAGGGCTTGCATTTCGGAAGCCCCTTCGCTGCGCATGTGCGACGCGTATAAGCCCCCATACTTGCCCGCAACTTTCGCAAGCTCGACGAGTTCCTCGGTTTTCGCATAATGTCCTGGGGGATAAATCAGCGCGGTGGAAACACCGAACGCTCCCTGCCGCATCGCTTCTTCGACCAGAGATTTCATTTTCTCCAGTTCGGCAGAAGTGGGAGCCCGGTTCGCATCGCCAATAACCGCCTCCCGTACTTGCGCTGCCCCCACGTAGGTGCCCAGATTAATGGGGGTTTTCGTTTTCCTCAGTCTGGCGAAATACCCGCTAAGATCGGTCCAATCCACTTGCAGCTTGTACTGCTCGAGTAGCGGCTTAAGTGCGGCGAGAGTCTGTTCGTTCTGCGGCGCGATCGAACCGCCCTCGCCGGTGATTTCCGACGTAATCCCTTGTGACAATTTGCTCAGTGCGCGATTATCGATCAAAAGCGCCAACTCGGACTGCCCCAGCATGTCGATGAATCCCGGGGAAACCACCAGGCCGCTCGCATCCATGACTTGCTTGGCCGTAGCGTCCCGAAGATGCCCAATGGCCACGATCCGGTCGCCTCGGACCCCTACATCCCCCGCGTACCATGGATTACCGGTTCCATCGATGATGTGCCCGTTTTTGATTAGGAGGTCATATGTGGCCTCATCAGACCGCCCATTTTTGCGTGAGCCTGCGAGACCCGAGAGCGCCAGCGCAAACAGCCCAATCAGGGAAAACACAAAACGAATGCGATTTTTCATCGATTTAACCCGCTTATTTGGATTTTTCTGTCGTTTCAATGATGGGCAAAGTGATGTGCGAGGGATGAGCTGCATCGTGGTATATCGTCTGGCGGGCTACCATCATTTCGGCAGTCTTTCCAAGCGCCTCCCCGTTATTCAAGTTGCGCGAATATTTTGGAAACGCGGAAGAAGATATCTCCACACGGAAACGGTGCCCCGGTTTTAACATTTGGCAGGTATTCCACGCATCGATTTGGTATTCGTAAGCGGTTCCCGGCGCAATGGCTTCCTGCTTCTGCATGCCGTTGCGAAACCGCGCGCGGACAATGCCGTCGGAGAGTCTTTCAGCAAAGCCACTCGGCCAAACGTCCAGAAGTTTGGCGGTAAAGTCGGTGTCCTTACCGCTGGTCGCGGCATACAAAGTTACTTTGATAGGGCCACAAACTTCCGTGTCTTGCTGGACCGGATCACTCGTATAAACAAGAACGTCATCTCGCCGCTCAACCGCGCGGTAATCGTCGGGCCCTCCGATTTGCTCGAAGGAAGGATCCGTAATAAAAGGCACAGGATCTGCCGGATCGTAAGTGAAGCTGTCGGGCTTTTCTGCAGTGGGTTTTGACTCCGATAGTTTGCCGTCGCCATAGAGAGTGTTCGAGCGGCCAGTTCCATGAAAATAAAATTCAGCGTAGTGAGTCTTGGCAAGGGGCCATTCTTTTTCGTCCATCCACTGGTTCGCTCCCATCAAAAAAATGTGAACGGGAGGCTCGGCCCTAACGCCATTGTCCACTCCCTTCAACCAGGCGTCGAACCAACGAAGCCACACATTGTTCATGTCGATAGTCGCGCTCGGGCCAAAGTCCACTTCGCCGAGTTTCGAGGTGGAATTCACCGCATGTGGCCACGGACCCATGATCAGCTTCTGGTTCCCACGTACTTCGAGCGGCGCTTTGGTTGTCATTCCGATGTAATTCAGGGGCGTCCCTACCTGCTCGTCGTCGTACCACCCTGAGATGTGCAGCACGGGAACCTGTACCCGCGAATATCTGGTCTGATACTCTTCGGGCTCCCAGAAGCCATCCAATTGGGCATGGGCGAATTGTTCCTTCCAGGCGGGAATCCGCCGGCCCGTGGCTTCATCAGCAGTAAGCAGCGGCAGATGATTGTTCACCGCGTTCCAATCCACGGCTTCCATGTTCTGCAAGACATGGCCTGACGTCAGGTAATACCAACTGGCTTCCATCGGCGAAGGTTCGCCTGTTGGAAATTCCACGAACGGGTCGGATGGACTGACCAACGCGATCATCGTCACTAAATGGGGTGGCTGCTCCACGGCGGCAAGCCATTGGTTTTTTCCGTTATAGGAACCCCCGATCGTTCCAACCCTTCCTGTTGACCATGGCTGCGTCGCGCACCACTCGATGGCATCGTAGCCGTCTTTGCCTTCATTCCTATAGGGAACAAACTCGCCTTCAGAATCGCCGCGCCCGCGCACATCCACGACAACAAAGGCATAGCCGTGGCTCGCAAAATAACGTCCCAACTTCAGCGCGCTCTGGCTGTTTTTAAGATAAGGGGTACGATTGACAATGCAATCGACTTTGCCGGTGGTGTCGGGTCGATAGACGTCCGCGGCCAACAAAACGCCGTCCCTCATGCGGATATGCTCGCCAAAGTAACTCTTTACTGGAAGGTCTTTCGCGCCGGCTTCCTTTTGCGCTTGCGCGAGCCCAGGGCTGAAAGCCAGTAGGAAGCCAAGAAAGATTGCCGCACGGCTATTAATCTTCATAACGAAGTGTTCCTCCCCTTGAAACCCGCGCCTGCCTCGGAGTGAACTCTTGCGGAGGCAGACCGTTCGCGTTGCCAGCGATTCGGCGAACCTTTTTGGAATGGGATATGGTTACAACACATATTGCATATTGTCAAAGCAAAACATCATTTATTGCATTTTCTTATTGACATTGTGCGGCCCGGCTTTTAAAAGTGGACGGCATCAAATGCGCGCGAGACGCGAATTAGCAGGATCTCTATGAAGATTGAAACCATCACGCTGCGCGAAATTCACATGCGCCTGAAGGCGCCGTTTGAGACCAGCTTCGGTGTCATGCGGGATCGCAGGATTCTTTTGGTTGAAGTTATTGCCGATGGGGTCAGCGGCTGGGGCGAGGTCACCGCGGGTGAAACCCCGTCCTATAACGCGGAAACCACCGACACCGCCTGGCACATCATTTCGGATTTTGTTGCTCCCTCGCTGATCGGCAAAACATTGGCCGCTGCCAGTGAGGTTCCAGGGCTCATGGACTGTATCCGCGGTCACCAGATGGCAAAAGCCGGTGTCGAAAACGCAATCTGGGACGTGGAAGCTCAACAGAAGTCCCTTCCTCTTTCCAAGCTCCTAGGCGGCATGCTCGAGCAGATTTCTTGTGGCGTGTCGCTAGGCATTCGGGACACCCCCTCTTCTCTCGTCCAGAAGGTCGAGGAAGAGCTTCTTAGCGGCTACCAGCGAATCAAGCTGAAAATCAAGCCCGGCAAGGACATCGAATTCGTTCGTGCTGTTCGCAGCAACTTCCCTGAAATCCGGCTTTCCGTGGATGCGAACTCTGCCTACCGGCCAGAAGATGCCGATTATCTCAAAAATCTTGAGGCCTTCAACTTGCTGATGATCGAACAACCTCTCTATTGGGATGATATTCACGCTCACGCAAAACTTCAGCGCTCGCTCTCGACAGCGATCTGCCTGGACGAGTGTATCAGCAACTCTCGCCATGCTCTCACGGCAATCGAATTGGGCGCATGCCGCATCGTGAACGTCAAACTTGGACGCGTTGGCGGACACACGGAAGCGGTTCAGGTTCATGACATATGCAGGGCCCGCTCCGTGCCGGTATGGTCCGGAGGTATGCTCGAATCAGGAGTTGGCCGTGCCCACAACATCGCTATGTCCACGCTTCCCGGATTCACATTACCTGGAGATGTTTCCGCCAGCCGGCGCTACTGGGACGAAGACATCATCGAACCCGAAGTTGAGGTGACTCGCCAAGGCACCATCCAGGTTCCGCAAACCCCGGGGCTCGGTTACCAGGTGCGGCGGGAAGCGATCAATCGCCTCACCGTTCGCAGCAATCACTGGAACGCGAACAGGTAAGTTGTTCAACTCTCTGGAGCAAATAAAATGCACTTGTCCGGGCAAACGGCTACTCAAAAACATTTCTCTCGATGCGTTCTCGTCGTTTCGCTGTTGAGTACCCTGCTTGGTTTCGGGCGGGCTAGAGCGCAGCTGGTTACTCCGCCCCGCTCGGACTATGCCGACGTCGTCGCGGTTCTCAAGCCTTTCATCGAGCAGCAAATGGCCGACAAACAGTTGCCCGGCCTATCCATCGCCATCATAGATGATCAGCAGATGGTTTGGGCCTCTGGTTTTGGTTTTGCGGACCCGAAGGCCAAAATACCGGCTACCGCAGAGACCGTGTATCGCATCGGCTCCGTTTCCAAGCTGTTTACCGACATCGGCATCATGCAGCTTGTTGAACGCGGGGAGTTGAACCTGGATGCTCCAATCATTACTTATCTTCCCGATTTTCATCCCAAAAATCCCTTTGGAACTCCCATCACATTGCGGGAACTGATGTCGCATCAATCGGGTCTCCTGCGCGAACCGCCTGTGGGCAACTACTTTGAAACCAATGAACCGTCTCTTACGCAAACGGTGCAAAGTTTGCATGAAACCGAGCTTGTTTATGCGCCGGGAACCCACGTCAAGTATTCCAACGCGGCAATCGCCGTTGTTGGCTATGTTTTGGAGAAAAAAAGCGGCAGCCCTTTCGGCAAGTACCTGAAGGGTGCTGTGTTGCTCCCCTTCGGAATGCAACACAGCTCCTTTGAGCCCGAGCCCGGCCTCATCCGCGATGTCGCCAAAGCTCAGATGTGGACTTATGACGGCCGCGTCTTCGATGCTCCGACCTTTCAGCTGGGAATGGCTCCGGCCGGCAGCATGTACTCGACCGTCAACGATCTCGGACAATTCGTCAGCTCTCTTCTGGCCGGCGGTCGAGGCAAGAACAGGCAGGTCCTCAAGCCGGAAACGCTCGAATCAATGTGGAAGCCTCAGTCGCCCTTGTCGGCCGAAGCTGGTTTTGGATTGGGTTTTCAACTCGAAGAGTTCAATCAGCACAGGATGATAGGACATGGCGGCGCCATCTACGGATTTGCGACTTCACTTAAGATGTTGCCGGACGACAAACTCGGCGTCGTGGTGGTTGCCACGAAAGATGTGGCCAATGCGGTTACCGATCGCATTGCAGAGGAAGCCCTCCGTCTCATACTGGATCGCCGTCAGGGAAAACTTTTGGCGTTGCCACCCGCCACGGCTCCTGTACCTCCGGATTTGGGCCGAACCCTCGCGGGACGATACGGTGAAGGCGAGGACGGTATTGATCTCACTTACCTGAATGGCGCGCTCACAGCGGCGCGTAGCCACCAAGTGGAAGTCCGCCAAATTGGCAACGAACTTATTCTCGATGGAATGCTCGGTTATGGCACCAGAATTGTGCCCCTCGAAAATGCGATCCGTATTGGAGAAAAAACCTTCCAGCGCGTTTCGGTAAACAAACCGCCTCCCATTCCGGAAAAATGGAAGGGTTTAGTTGGCGAATACGGCTGGGACCACGACATTTTGTATGTTTTTGAAAAGGGCGGCCGCCTCTGCGTTTTGATCGAGTGGATTGAATACGATTCGCTGACGGAAATCTCCGGCGATGCCTTTGCTTTTCCCAAGCGAGGCTTGTATGACGGGGAAAAAGCCGTTTTCACCCGTGACGGCCACGGCGAAGCCACCCAAGTCCGGGTCAGTGGTGTGATCTTCAAGCGGCGGCCGATTGGCGGAGTAACCGGCGGAGTTTTTCGCATTCAGCCGGTAAAGAATATCCCCGACTTGCGCAAAGAGGCTTTGACAGATCACCCGCCAGCAGAAACGGGCAACCTTCTCGAGCCGGATCTGGTCGACGTGACCTCGCTTGACCCGACCATAAAGCTCGATGTCCGCTACGCCTCCAGCAACAACTTTCTGGGAACTCCCGTGTACAACTCCGCTCGCGCGTTTCTGCAACATCCGGCTGCGGAGGCGCTCGCAGCAGTGAGCCGGTCTCTCCATAAGTCCGGTTACGGCCTGCTCGTTCACGATGCCTACCGTCCCTGGTATGTCACCAAGATGTTCTGGGAAGCAACACCGGACGACAAGCGAATCTTCGTCGCCGACCCCAGCCAGGGTTCCCGCCATAACCGGGGATGCGCTGTGGACCTAAGCCTGTATGATCTTGCTACTGGAAAACCAATTGAAATGGTCGGCGTTTACGACGAAATGTCTGAGCGCTCCTATGCGGGCTACCCTGGGGGAACTTCGTTGCAACGCTGGCAACGCGACCTGCTCCGGTCCGCGATGGAGCAGGAAGGATTCGATGTTTATGAGTTCGAGTGGTGGCACTTCGATTATAAAGATTGGCGGAAATATCCCATCTTGAATTTGGATTTCGATCAGATTCGATCTGCGCAACCTCAGGGAGCACATCAATGAATCGAAGAGCCGTCTGCTTGTTGGTAATTTCGCTTGTTTTTGTCCCCGCAAAACGCGCAGCTGCCGAGCCTTGCAGCACGGTAGCGATAAACACCGGTCTGGGCGATATCGGCTCTTTAATTAAATCGGAGATGCAAAAGGCAAAGCTGCCTGGGCTCTCCATCGCTGTTGTACGAGGCGGAAAGATGGTTTGCGTGGAAGGCTTTGGCCTGCGGGATGTCCAGCACAATTTGCCCGTGACCTCGAAAACCATTTTTGCCATCGGCTCAACCTCGAAGTCGTTCACCGCGCTCGCTATGGGCATCCTCAACGACGAAGGAAAGCTGGATTGGGATAAACCGGCAAGAAACTATCTGCCGGAGTTTGAAATGCGCGATCCGGTGGCCAGCGATCGCATGACTCCCCGCGATCTAATCACTCATCGCGTGGGTTTCGCGCGTCACGACTTGGTATGGTACACCTCTGATTTCAGCCGTGCAGACCTGGTCCGCCGGCTGCGGTATCTTGACTCGGATCGCGACTTCCGCAGCGGCTATCAATATAACAACCTGTTGGTTGCCACTGCCGGCTATCTTGTCGGCAAAATTGATGGCACTACCTGGGAAGATTTTGTTCGCCGGCGCATCTTAGTACCACTGCAAATGCAAAACACAAACTTTTCCGTAAGCGATAGTCAGCACTGCCCCGATTATTCGCTGCCGTATAAGAAAGAAGAAAACAGCGGCGTCGTGAAGCAAATCGATTTCCATCCTCTGGACGCGATCGGCCCTGCCGGTTCCATCAATTCCAATGTAGAAGACCTTTCGAATTACGTGATTATGCAGCTGGCCAAAGGAAAGTTCGCTGGCCGGCAAATCGTTTCGGAAGCCAATTTGGAGCTGATGCATTCCCCTCAAACGGCCATGCCAATGCCCGCTCAGTTCCGCGAATTGGGTCAGATGAGCTACGCCATGGGCTGGGTTGCCGCCTCTTACAGAGGACATCGCTACATTTGGCACAATGGCGGCATCGACGGGTTTTATGCGCTGATCGCAATGCTGCCGGACGATGATCTCGGCGTAATTGTTTTGACCAACACCCTGGGTTCCCACAAAGTGCCCGAGATTGTGGCCTACAACATCTTCGATCATGTGCTGGGAATGTCGCCGATCGATTGGAGCGATCGTTTTGAGAAGCTTTCCAACAAAGATAAGCAAGCGGAGCCTCCTGGTCAGGTTCGAGAGAAGAATGCGGAAACTGGATCTGCGCAAGCCCGCGCTTCACACAATCCGAGTGATTATTTGGGCCGCTACGAAAACCCAGGGTATGGAGTCGTGGAGATTCGTCCCGCCGGGCAGGATTTCACTCTGGCTCTGAACAAGTTATCTGCTCCGCTCAAGCATCTTGACTACGACGTATTTAAAGTGCCCGAAGACAGCGATTCTCCTTTGGCAGGCACGAAGTTCCAGTTTGGGTTGAGCACCGAAGGAACGGTCGCCACGGTCTCGGCCCCGCTTCAACCCGGAGTGAAAGAAATAGAATTTCGTCGCCTGCCCAACAAGCTCGCACCAGGCGCCTTGCTGCCGCTGTCGGGTGCCTACACCCTGGGAAGCACTCCCATCCAGGTCGCCCTTCGCGGTGACGATCTTTATCTCATCCTCCCCGGCCAGCCGGCTTATCGCCTGACTCCCGTCAAAGATCTGCAGTTCGAAGTATCCGGCATGAGCGGCTACAGCGTCGAATTCAAAAAGGATTCAAAAGGGCAGATCTCTTCTTTGGAATTGGCGGAACCTGAAGGCATCTCCGTGGCTAAACGAAATTAACGGAACGGCTTTTCGTTCAAAGATCTCTCCACGGCTGAACTCCAATCCCTAAGGGATTCAGGCTTCTAAACAAAAGAAAACACCTGAACTGAAACACCGGGACCCTCTTTTCGGTCCTGTCACAATTGCTAGTTTTGCGTACGGCGAACGTCTCCTAGCGTTAATGAATGAACTCAGTGGCACCTCCCTTCCCCACAGTAAGGATGAGCGAAGGCGAGTATTCGTTTCAACTGCCCCACTTTTGACAGTTTTGATTTGAAGAATTGATGAAGATTTCTTCAAATATTTCGTCAGCGATTCCCGACGCAAGGCCTTGAGTTCGTACTGCGAGTTGTTCCAGAGATTCCTTTCGATACTGCCGATGACTTCGATCACATATTCGCAGTTGGTTGCAGCAGAGACCTTGGTTGACCATTCCACAAAACCCAGGTGAAACCCCAAGTCCCGATGAACGCCAACCGGAGAAGTGCAGAAGCTAGTCCACAATGAACAGGTTTGCGCCTTCCGGCGCCGACGAGCGGTGGGGCGGCTCGCCATCACCTACATGGTACGACTGGCCTGGCCCAAGGCAGAGCCGGGACCCATCTCCCAATTCAATGTCGAGGAACCCGCTTAGACAAAGAATGACATGCCCTTTGGAACACCAGTGATCGGCGACATATCCCGGGGAGTACTCGACCATTCGGACACGGATATCGTCAAATGTGCGAGTCTTCCAGAGTGCACGTCCTTTGTCGCCAGGGTGCTCCGAAGGAGTTACTTGACTCCAGTCCGTAACGGACATTGGCAGAGGCGGTATTTTCATGAACCTAGTATATCGATTGTTGCAAAAGGACATGAAACTGCCATGTCTTCGTGGATCGCTGCAGAAGTGCATGCACTTGCGGAAGAGATAGCGACTATGCAGGCGCTGCGCAATCGGTTAAAAGCCAACTGCCATTGCAAGACACTCGAGATATGCGGAAAAGCGATTCTTGAGAAGCGTTTCACACCCGTGCAAAGGCCGCTTCTGCCGGTGATCCCAATACCTCGCCATCGATCGCCGCACACAAAGAGCTTCGATTCACTGAACGAGGTTACCGCGATCGGCCCAGTATTCGGCGAGTTACCGTGCGTCCTCTGGAGTTATCAGCGTTTCTACCCGTTCGGTATCAGCACGATCTTACCGATCACGCCTCCGCTTCCCAGTAATTCGTGTGCGTGCCCCGCTTGGCAGAGAGGTAACCGCTGCGCGATCAACGGCTTGATCTTCTTTTGCTCGAGCAAGTCGAACAGTGTGAGCAGGTCGTGGCGGAACCACGCGGGTTTTAGCCGCATCAGCCACTGGATACTGTAAGGCACCATACTCTTGCGGCCCGGCAGAAACCGATTACGGAGGATGTACCATCCTAAGATCACGGAT
>DATFSI010000048.1:0-14348 GCA_035262705.1 Candidatus Acidiferrum sp.
CCGCCGGCCACAAACGAACCTGCTGGGGCCGTCGGACTCGGCGCCAACCCCGCCGCCACCGCCGCCGTTGCAAAGCTCGCAATCGGCCGCGCGTTCATCAATGCCTGTCGGATCGCATCGCGCGTGAAATCATGCACAAGCTGCGACCGACGGAATCGCACCTCGATCTTGGCTGGGTGCACATTCACATCCACCTCGTCGTAGGGCATCTCCAGAAACAGCAGCGTCGCCGGAAACACCGTGGGCGGCAGAATATTGCGGTACGCCTCATGAATCGCGTGCAGGATCAGCCGGTCGCGCACCAGCCTCCGGTTCACAAACACGTAAATCCCGTTGCGATTCGGCCGCTGAATCTCCGGCCGCGAAGTGAACCCGCTCACCGTCAGCGTCGCCGCTTCTTCGCCCGCTTCCCTCTCCGACTCGGTGATGGCCCCGCGAAACGCTCCGGGAACACTGGGGATTTCCACTAGCTCAGCCAGCGCCTGTCGGCCAAACAGTTGATAAACCCGGTCGGCCAGCTTTTCCGTCGGCGGGCAGTTCACAATCTCCTGCGTCGGCACGGTCAGAATAAATTGCTTCGTGGGATTCGCCAGCGCGTAATGCGTCACCAGCGAGGCGATGTGCCCCAGCTCCGTCGAGTCTGATTTCAAAAACTTACGCCGCGCCGGCACGCTGTAAAACAAATCAGCCACGCTAACCGTCGTTCCCGCTGGTAATCCCGCCGGCTTCACGCCAATCAACTTCCCACCGGCAAATTCCACGCGCGTTCCTTCCTCCTCGTTTGTGTCGCGCGTTTCCAGCAGCAGCCGCGACACCGACGCGATCGACGGCAGCGCCTCCCCGCGAAATCCCAGCGTCGAGATCGTCATCAAATCGTCCGCCGTGCGTAGCTTGCTCGTCGCATGCCGTTCGAAAGCCAGCAGCGCATCGTCATGCGTCATGCCGTGGCCATCGTCAATCACGCGGATCATGCGTTTTCCGCCCATCTCTGTTTCGATGCGCACGGAATTCGCGCCCGCGTCGAGCGCGTTCTCGAGCAGTTCCTTCACCACAGAAGCAGGCCGCTCCACCACCTCCCCGGCGGCAATCCGGTTCGCCACCGCCTCCGCCAATATGCGTATTCTGCTCATGCCCTTTAGCTCAAATGGATCTTTCCTTGTAGAGCTTCGTTGGTCGAGCCTTGCTCTTTGCGCGATCGCCGATACAAACGAATGATATCCGTGGCGATCTTGTACATTTTATTTCTTTACTTCATCACCTCATTGCTTCGCCGCTTCTTTGCTTCGTTGCTTCCTTATCGCAATTCCCAGCTGCTCCAGCTGCGCCTCGTCCACCTCGCTCGGCGATTCCGCCATCAAATCCACCGCGGCGGTTGTTTTCGCGAACGCAATCACCTCGCGGATGGATTTCTCGCCCGCCAGCAGCATGGTCACGCGGTCCAGTCCCAGCGCAATTCCGCCGTGCGGAGGCGTGCCATACGTCAGGGCATCCAGGAAAAATCCAAAGCGCCGCCGCAACTGCTCTTCACTCAAACCCAGCGCCCGGAACAACCGCTCTTGAATATCCTGCCGGTGGATTCGGATGCTCCCCGATCCCAGCTCGACGCCGTTCAGCACCAGGTCGTAGCCCTTCGACCGCACCTCCCACGGCGCCGTCTCGAGCTTCTCTAGGTCCTCGTCCACAATGCCCGTGAACGGATGCTGTGCGCTCACCCAGGTCTTGTCTGTCTCGCTCCATTCAAACAGCGGGAATCCCGTCAGCCATAGAAATTTCCACTGCGTCCTGTCGATCAAGCCCAGCGCTTCGCCCATCTGCAACCGCAGTTGTCCCGCGATCAGCGCCGCCGCTTCCGTGCCCTTGATCTCTTCCTTCGCTGACACGGCCACCACCAGGTCGCCAGCGCCGGCGCCGCAAGCCTCGGCCATTTTTTTCATGTTCTCAGCGCCGATCAGCTTTTCGACTGTGGACGTTGTTCCTTCAGACGTAAGCTTCACGAAATACGCGCCGCGGGCGCCAAGCGCCTTCGCTTTTTCTGTCAACTCGTCGAGTTGCCTCCGCGAATAGCCCGCCGCCACCGGCGCGGCGAACGCAAACACGCTTCCGCAGATCTGCAGCTTCTGCTTCGCTTCCTCGGGAAAGCATGACGTCACTTCATGTAACTCCATCTCAAAGCGCACGTCCGGCTTGTCACTGCCATACTTGCGGATCGCGTCCTTGTAGAGCATGTGCGGAAACGGCGACTCCACCTTGATTCCTGCAACCGCGCACGCCCGTACCATAACATTTTCAATCACATTGAAAATGTCTTCCTGCCGCGGAAAAGACATCTCCAGGTCCAGCTGCGTGAACTCCGGCTGCCGGTCCGCGCGCAAATCCTCGTCACGGAAACACTTCACGATCTGGAAATAGCGGTCGAGCCCGCCAATCATCAGGATTTGCTTGAAAATCTGCGGCGATTGCGGCAACGCGTAAAAATTCCCGTGATGCACGCGGCTGGGCACCAGGTAGTCGCGCGCGCCCTCTGGCGTCGACCGCGTGAGCATCGGAGTTTCCACCTCGATGAATCCCATCTCGTCCATCACCTTGCGGATTTCCAGAATAATTTTGTGACGCAGCGCCAGGTTGCGGTGCGGCTTTGGCCGCCGCAAATCCAGGTACCGAAATTTCAGCCGCGTTTCTTCGGACGCGTTGATTTCATCTTCAATCGCGAATGGCGGCGTCTTCGCGTTGTTCAGGATGTGCAGCTTCGTCGCCACCAGCTCCACCTCGCCTGTGGGAATGTCCGGATTCGCCTTCTGCCGCTGCGTGACTTTTCCTTCTACTGCCACCACAAACTCGCTGCGCGCGTGCTCGGCCTTCGCGTGCGCTGCAGGTTGCGTCTCCTTGTTGAACACCACCTGCACGATGCCGGCACGGTCGCGCACGTCCAGGAACAGCAAATTCCCCAAATCGCGCCGCCGCGCCACCCAGCCCATTATCACGGCGTCGCGTCCCGCATCTGATACGCGCAGCGCCCCGCAAAAATGTGTCCTCTGCAAATTCCCCAAAAAGTCCAGCACCTCTTCTTCTCCTGTGGCACAGGCACTCCTGCCTGTGCACCCGATCCTTGCCACCACTTTAACCTGCACAGACAAGAGTGTCTGTGCCACAAATCCATCTTTACTTCTTTACTTCGTTCTTCAACTTCTCCAAAAACTCCGCTTCGCTCATCTTCGCCTGCGAACCATTCGCCAACGTCTTCACCGTCCACTGCCCCGTTGCCACTTCATCCTCGCCCAGAATCAATGCGTACCGCGCGCCCAGCTTGTCCGCCTGCCCCAGCGCCTTACCGAATTTCTGTTCCACCGGCGGCAACTCCACACGAAATCCGGCGGCGCGCAATCGCCGCGTCGCCGCAATCGCCGCGGCCTGTGCCTTCTCTCCCATCCACGCGACAAACACGTCGCGGCCCGCCGCCGCGCCGCCCTTGCCCGCCTCCTGCAGCGATAAAATCAGCCGGTCCTCGCCAATCGCAAAGCCAATGCCCTTCGTCGGCAACCCGCCCAGCAATTCCACCAGCCCATCATACCGCCCGCCGCCGCACACCGCATTCTGCGAGCCCAATCCCTTCGCGGTAATTTCAAACGTCGTGCGCATGTAATAGTCGAGTCCGCGCACCAGCCGCCAATTCTCTGTGTACTTGGCGCCGCGCAGTTCCAGCTGCCGCTTTACTTCCGCGTACTCCTTCTCGCAGTCGTCGCACAACTGCTCGGAAATCTTCGGCAGCCCCGCGATGATCGCCTGCTCGCTCTCCAGCTTCGAATCGAGCACCCGCAGTGGATTCGTCTCAATCCGTCGCTGGCTGTCCGGCCCCAGCTTGTCTTTCACTTTTTCCAGGGCCGCCTGCAAATTCTTCACATATCCGCGCCTGCAATTGTCGGCCGCGTGCCCGATCGAATTAATCTCCAGTTGCACGCCCTCCAGTCCTAAGCTTGCAAAAAACGCCATCACCATCTCGATGACTTCCGCGTCAACCGCCGCATCCTTGGAAATATCATTTGCGCCACCCTGCCCCGGCTGAACCGTCTCTAAAACTTCCGCACCAATCTGATAAAACTGTCGATATCTTGCCTTCTGCGGACGTTCCCGCCGGAACATCGGCCCCAGGTAATACAGCTTTACCGGCTGCGGCCAAGCATGCATCCCATGCTCGATGTACGCCCGGCACACGCTCGCCGTCGCCTCCGGCCGAAGTGTAATTTCCGGCCCCAGCCGTACCCGGTCACGGAATCCCAAAATCCTGAATAATGACGCCTTTGCTTCGCCTTCAAGTGGCTGATCCGGCGGAAGTTTCTCGAATTCTTCCCATCTTTCCGAAAGCTGCTGGATGATTTCTCGATTTTTTTCATCGTTCGGAATTTCGCCACGAGCCAGAAGGTCCTTCAAATCCTTTATGTATCTTCCCGTGTCGTAAAACGTGTGTGGTGGGGCAAGATCAATTGGCCTATCAAAGAATGAGTACATCTCTTTTGACACCACGTCGGTATCAACGCCAATCGAACGCGCAAACAATTCCGTCGGCTCAAATATCGGCGGGCGAATCTCCCCGAAGCCAAACGTGCCAAACACTTCGCGCGCCGTCTGCTCCACGCGGTTCCACAACTCCGTGTCCGGCGGCAGCAAATCCCGCGTGCCCTTAATCGCCTGGAATCTTTTCTTTTCCGCCATGCGCGTCCGAATCGCCCCGGCCGTCCTCTTTAATGTAGGGGCGGCTTTACGCCGCCTTCTTGCCTTTGTCGCGGCCGCCTTCTAAGTCGGAAACTTCTATTGCAAACCGCTCCAATCAATGCGTTCCCCACGTGCTGCTGCTTCTCCGCGATAGGTGTCTCTGTATCCCGAGTACCGTGCCGCATACTGTCCAATGGAATGTAGATCCTCTTCCGTAAGTTGCCGCTTCACTTTTCCAGGTGCCCCCATGACGAGGCTGCCAGAAGGGATAACCGTTCTCTCGGTAATGAGCGTTCCCGCCGCGACGATGCTTCCTTCTCCGATCACCGCGCCGTTCAGAAGGATGCAGCCCATCCCGATCAACACATGCGAATGAATGGTGCACCCGTGCAGCGTCACCGAATGCCCCACGGTCACTTCATCGCCCAAGACCAGCGGATACTGGTCTTTCATTACGTGTAGCACGCAGCCGTCCTGGATATTCGTGCGCCGCCCGATGCGGATGTAGTGCACGTCGCCGCGCACGACGCACATCGGCCACACGCTCGATTCCTCGCCGATCACCACGTCGCCCATCACCACGGCCGCCGGATCGATATACGCCGACGCCGCAATCTGCGGAAATTTACCTTTGTATGGACGGATATCCGGTGTGCGCGTCAAGGATGCGAATTTCCCGTAAGTGATTGCAGGAGCAAGAAATACGTTCTCCCGCCGCCCTGAGCGTAGCGAAGGGCTTGCCCTATAGGCGCGACTTTACGCCGCCTTTCCGGGCGCGTCCGTCGCGCTTGGCGGCAGCGCAAGTCAGCCGATTCGCGTGTCGCCAGCGAATATCCAACGATATCACCCGCCCGCGCCCGCTGACAAGGAAGCTGCCACAGGCACTCCTGCCTGCGCACCCGATCCTTCGCCACAATTTTAGGCCGCACAGACAAGAGTGTCTGTGCCACAGAGTCCCTGGAACGTCTCCGCTCTTTCGAACCGGCGCACGCTGCGCGATACTCAGTGCATGGAAAAGCGCTGCGCCAATTGCAACGCCGCGTTCACGTGCCATACCGAGAAGCATTGCTGGTGCGAGGAACTCCCTCGCATACCAATGCCCAGCGACCCTTACGCCGGTTGCCTCTGCCGCGCCTGCCTGACCGAAAAAATAAAATTGTCCGGCGCAAACTCCGCCAGCGAATCCAATCCCCGCGCACGTGGGCGGAGTTTTGGGCTCTAGCCCCTGAAGAAGGTCTGCTCAACCCCAACGCTTGATCTTCGGCCAAAGCTCCTGCAAGGTCCCAAACTTCGGCCGCTTGCACAAATACACACCGAAGTGCTGATAGGGCATCGACAACGGATGGTACACCGTCCCTACTTTCTCTACGCTCGCGAACAACTCGCCCAACCGCTCCGGCGTTTCGTCCAGAATGATCATGCACTCGCCCGTGTACCCGCGTGGTCCCCAGTAAAAATAGTTCTGGTGTGTGGCAATCGCCGGCGGCAAGCCCAGTTTCGCCCCAAAGAAATCAATCGCGCCCGCTTGTCCGTAATTCTGCCCGAAAATCGCGCAGGACTTTTGCTCCTCCGGCGGCAGCTTGTGATACGCGTCCGCCACCACCTGCGCCATTTCCTTCCATCCAAACTGGTCGGCATAAAGCTGCGGCAGCGGGCCCAGCCGCGCATTCTCGATGCGCGGCGGCCCAAAGTGCATGAATTTCGAGTAAGCGATGTATTGATCCACAGTCAGCAGCGGGAAATACGCGAACGGCGCAATCAAAATTCCCGTTACCGCAAGCAGCGTCAGCCAGGTCGGCTTGAGCCACGCCGCCCCCTTCCATCCCGCCAGCCATCGCTCAAACGCCAGGCCGCCCGCGGCAAACAACATCGGATATCCCGGTGCGGGGTAGTACACGCGCCCGTGCATCGTCAGCATGCACGTCATAATCACCAGCCAGGTGATGCCCAGCACGCGCCAGCCTTTTCCTTCGCGGTCGCGCAGCAATTCCACCAGGCCCGCAATCCACACCAGCACCGACAGCGGATGAAAGATCATCAGCGCCTGCATCATCAGAAAATGAAGCGGGCCAACTTCCGTATTGCGTCCGCTGGCCTGCACGTTGCGCAACAGCTCGATGGTCGGAAATCCGCGATGAATCTCCCACAGCAAATTGGGCAAGAAAATCAGCAGCGCAATCAGTCCGCCCAGCCAGATCCACGGGGAAGCAAATTGTCTTCTCTGTCTGGTCAACAGCAATCCTACAAACAACCCAAACCCAAAAAACAGCATGGAGTGCTTGTTCAGCAGGCCTATGCCGCAAACCACGCCAAACCAGATCCAGAGCCTTTGCCTTTTGCCGTGGCGGGTCTTTAGACCCGCGCTTTTCTCTTCCTCATTTAAGGAATCGGCGTTAAAAATCTTCAAGGTAATCAGCGCAGCTCCCATCCAGAAGAGCGTCTCGAACGTATTCATCGTGAGTAGCGAATCGAGCCCCAGATAAATCGGCGCCACCATCACGCATACGCACGCCAGCGCCATTCCAAAGCGCCTCGCGCCCAGTTCCCGGGCGATCAGCCCGGTCAGCACCACGCGCAGACCGGCGGCGACCGCAGGAAGAAAATGCAGCGCGGGTAGCGACTCGCCCAGCGTCGTGCGCTCCAGCCACGTAATCACCGCGATTAGCGGCGGCTGATCCACGTAGCCCCACGCCAGATGATGGCTGCACGCGATGTAATACAGCTCGTCCACAAAATAGCCGTATCGCCCGCTGACTAGCATGTGCGCAAGGAAAATCAGGAAGCCGAGCCCGCCGAGAAGTGCCCAATCTCCCCGGCGTTCCCGGGCGGCTGTTTGCAGAGTATCTTCCTGACGCTTTCTGAAGCGGGGGCTTTCGTCGGTCCCGATCGAGACACTCATCCAATCAACCTCAGATGCTGAAACGCGAATTGTATCTCGAATATGTTTCAGGAAGGATTGTAGCTCACCCTTCAGGGGTAGGCTTTTTCTTGCATCGCCAAACGATGCCCGGGCGCGTGAAAACCCTCGGGCCTGAGGGCCTAAGCTACAAAAATCTAATCAATTTCGACCGATGGCCCGCCCAGCGTGCCGCCAATCGCGTCGAGCCGCGCAGTCACCGCCTTGGCCACCTTGTACAAGCTCTGCGCCGCGGGCGCCGTCTCGCCCTGCGCCGCCACGGGCTTTCCGGTGTCTCCGCCCAGCCGGATGCGCGGATCAATCTCAACCTCGCCGAGCACCGGCACACTGTATTCGATCGCGGTCTTCGTGCCTTCACCGTGCCCGAAAATATCCACGGGCTTCCCGCAATGCGGACACGCAAACGTGCTCATGTTCTCCACCACACCAAGCACTTCCACGTTCACCTGGCGGAACATCTCAATCGCCTTGCGCACATCGGCTAGCGCCACCGTCGACGGCGTCGTCACCACCACCGCGCCCGTCACCGCCACCGTCTGGATCAGTGTCAACTGGACGTCGCCCGTTCCCGGCGGCAAATCGATCACCAGGTAATCCAGTTCGCCCCACTCTACGCTGCGCAAAAACTGCGTGATCACACTGTGCAGCATCGGCCCGCGCCAGATCACCGGCTTGTCACCCGGATTCAGCAGGCCCATCGAAATCATCTTCACGCCCTGCGCTTCCACCGGAATGATGCGCTGAGACGCGGTGGCCAGCGGCTCCTGCGTGGTGCCCAGCATGATCGGCACGTTCGGGCCGTAGACGTCCGCGTCTAGCAAGCCGACCTTGTGCCCCAGCTTCGCCAGTGCTAGCGCCAGGTTCACCGCCACGGTCGTTTTGCCAACGCCGCCTTTTCCGCTGGCCACCGCCACCAGGTTTTTCACCCCTGGTATCGGCTGGCGCTGCGGCATCTGCTGTTGTCCCGGCATGGCTCCTGGTGGCATGGGCGTGTCTTTCCTTTGCGTGCGAAGTGTAAGTAAAATCGTTAGTCGGTAGTCGTTACTTCTTGGTTTTGCGCCATAAACCGTAAGCCATAAGTCATAAGCCGTTAACCGTCAGTCAAATCCTTCGAGTTCAGACGATTTTCGACTTCTGTCATTACTTCGTGCTTCTTTACTTCATTACTTCGTCTTCACGCGCCATGGCATTTCTTGTACTTCTTCCCCGATCCGCAGGGACAAGGATCATTCCGTCCCACTTTCGCGCCCGCACGTACCGGCTTCGGCGCTTCGGCCTGCGCCGGTCCGGTCTGATATTGTAGGTCCTTCTGCTGGCGCTCCTGCTTGCGTTCGAGCGCCCGCGCAAAATCCGGCAAACGCTGCGGCGCTTCTTCCGCACGAGCAGCGGCGCTAGCCACCGCGGCGGCGGCGCCCGCCATTTGCTGTCGCGGGGGAGCCGCAGAAGGCGCGCTCGGGGCTGCAGCTTGCGACGGGGGCGCTTCTCCCTGCTGGATCTGCACGTGGTACAGATACCGGATCGTCTCGTTGTCAATGCGCGCCATCATGTCTTCAAACAGGATGAACGCTTCCTTCTTGAACTCGACCAGGGGATCCTTCTGCCCGTAACCGCGCAGCCCGATGCCTTCTTTCAAGTGGTCGAGCGACAGCAGGTGGTCCTTCCACTGCGTGTCCACTACGTCCAGAATGATGCGCCGCTCGAGCCAGCGCAGTAGGTCAGGGCTGAACTGCTTTTCCTTCTCCGCGTAGCGGGCTTTCACAGCGTCCACCAGCGTTTCCGCCAAGTCGTCGTGGTTCATCGCCGTCGGATCCGCGCCCGCGGCCTTGGCGTCAATCCCGAACTGGCTATTGCTCTCCGCCAGCAGCGCCGCGGTGTTCCACTGCCCGGGATGCTGCTCGCGCGGGCAATAGGTGTCCACGATTTCGCGCGCCACGTCTTCCGCAATGCCCAGCACGTAATCGCGCTGGTCTTTTCCTTCCAGCGCCGAGCGGCGAATCGCGTAAATCGTCTCGCGCTGCTTGTTCATCACATCGTCGTATTCAAGCAGGTGTTTGCGCGCATCGAAGTTTTGCGCTTCCACTGATTTCTGCGCGTTCTCGATGCGGTTCGAAATCAACTTCGACTCAATCGGCACGCCCTCGGTCATGCCTAAGCGGAACATCATCTGCTTCACGCGCTCACCGCCGAAAATGCGCATCAGGTCGTCTTCGAGCGACAGAAAGAATCGCGACGACCCCGGGTCGCCTTGGCGTCCCGCGCGCCCACGCAACTGGTTGTCAATGCGCCGTGCCTCGTGGCGCTCTGTGCCGAGGATGTGCAAACCGCCGAGCGTCACCACTTCGTCGTGCTCCGCTTTGCATTGGTCCGCGAACTGTTGATACATGGGGTCCCATTGATCCTTGGGCACCTGAAAAATCTTGCCTTCGTGCTGGAACAGCACCATCTGCACCGGCGTGTCGCCGTTCGAGCTTTCGCCGCCAATCACGGAAGGCGCCGCCGCATACGGCATGGCCAGCTTGTTCTTCAGGAAATATTCCCGTGTCATGGACTCGGGATTCCCGCCCAGCAGGATGTCCGTGCCGCGCCCGGCCATGTTCGTGGCCACGGTCACCGCGCCCTTGCGGCCCGCCTGCGCCACGATGCGCGATTCGCGTTCGTGCTGCTTCGCGTTCAGCACCTGGTGCGGAATCCCCGCTTTTTTCAGCAGGTCCGCGATTGCTTCCGACTTCTCGATCGAAATCGTGCCCACCAGCACGGGCTGCCCGCGCTCGTGATAATGCCGGATGCCGTTGGCCAGCGAATTGCTTTCCTGCAGGATGCCATTCACCACCGCTTCGAACTTTTCCCGCTCGGTGCGATAAACCACGTCTGGATTCTCGATGCGGATCAGCGTGCGATTTGTAGGAATCACCACCACGTCCAGGCTGTAAATCTTGCCGAACTCCGCCGCTTCGGTCTCTGCCGTGCCGGTCATGCCGGCCAGTTTTTTGTACATGCGGAAATAATTCTGGAAGGTGATCGTCGCCAGCGTCTGGTTTTCCCGTTCGATCTTCACGCTTTCTTTGGCTTCCACAGCCTGATGCAAGCCATCCGACCAGCGCCGCCCCGGCATCTGGCGGCCGGTGAACTCGTCGACGATAATCACTTCGCCGTCTTTCACCACGTAGTCCACATCGCGCTTGTAAAGCGTGTGTGCGCGCAGGCCCTGGTAAACGTGGTGGATCGTCTCCATGTGGGCGGGATCGTACAGATTCCCCAGGCCCAGCAGCCGTTCGCACTTGCTCACGCCTTCTTCCGTCAGCGTGGCGGTACGATGCTTCTCGTCCAGCGTGTAGTCAATGTCCTGAATCAGCTTGGGAATAATCTTGTCGATCTTGAAATATTTGTCCGTGGACTCTTCCGACGGCCCGGAAATAATCAGCGGCGTGCGCGCTTCATCAATCAGGATCGAGTCGACTTCGTCCACAATCGCGAACTGGTGCCCGCGTTGCACGCAACTCGCCAGGTCGTACTTCATGTTGTCGCGCAGATAATCGAAGCCAAATTCGTTGTTCGTGCCGTAGGTGACGTCCGCGGCGTAAGCCTCAGTGCGCTCATCGTCATCCAGCTCGTGCACGATTACGCCCACGCTCAGTCCGAGGAAGCGATAGAGCTTGCCCATCCACTCCGAGTCGCGTTTGGCCAGGTAGTCGTTGACTGTGACCACATGCACGCCTTCGCCGGCGAGCGCGTTCAGATAAACGGGCAGAGTTGCGACGAGGGTTTTACCTTCGCCGGTCTTCATCTCGGAGATTTTGCCTTGATGGAGAACAATGCCGCCGATGAGCTGAACGTCGAAATGGCGCATGTTCAGCACACGCCGGCCCGCTTCACGGGAAACAGCGAACGCCTCAGGCAGGATCTCATCCAGGACTTCTTTGCGGGCTTCAACGCGCTCCCTGTCATCCTCAATGCCGTCGAGACGCTCGCGGATACGGGCACGGAACTCCTGGGTTTTGACGCGAAGCTGCTCGTCAGAGAGTTGTTTCATCTCCGGTTCGAGTGCGTTAATCTGGTCGACGAACGGACGAATCCGTTTGAGTTCGCGTTCGTTCGCGGTGCCAAATACCTTGGCAGCTAATTTCCCGATCAATGTAAGTCCTTCAGAATGAGTGCGTCAGCACTAAGCCTATCATATTGGATGCGGCACTGTTTCCGAGGGGAGCAAAGAAATGCGAGTCCCGTTTATGACCTGCCAGCAATAAAAAACCCCGGCAAAACGATCGCCGGGGCCGGTCGGTTTGCGAACTACTACACACTAAGTACTAATTACTGAACACAAAATGCGCTCTGCGGTTCTGCTGCCAGCAGGACTCATCTTCTGCCGTGGTGCAGAACGGTTTTTCTTTGCCGAAGCTGATGACCTTGATGCGATCGGGGCTCACACCGTGATCGATGAGCGTCTGCCTTACAGTTGAGGCGCGGTTTTCGCCCAGACCCATGTTGTAGACTTCAGATCCGCGTTCATCACAGTGTCCTTCAATGGTGAACTTGATGTTGGGATGCCTGGCGAGAAAATCAGCGTTGGCGTTCGCGATCTGGGTCTCGTCCGGCCGAATATCAAAGTTGTCATAGCTGAAGAAGATGTCCTTGATGTTCTGCTCAAACAACTGCTGATCGGTGAGATGAGAAGTGGTGTCAGTTGGAGGAATATTGACGGTAACGCGAGCGTTGGCTTCAGTGCTGCCGCCATCGCCCTGAGCGGTCAAGTGATACGTGGTGGAACTCGCGGGCGTAATTTTCTTTGAGCCGGATGCGGCCACTGTGCCCAGGCCATCGATGGCGACGGTAGTCGCGTTACTGGTGGTCCAGCTCAGCTCAGCCGGTTGGCCTTTATCTATTGTTTCCGGGGTAACCTTCAAGGTTGCTGAAGGGGATGGCGGGTTTATTTTCGGCGGCTGCGTATCATTTTTGACGACAGGCTTAACGGGATGACAACCGGTCATGATGGTGGCGAAGGCAAAAGCAAGTAGAAAGGCGCAGAATCTATCGATGTTCATAAAATCTCCTCAATCAAAAAGTTAAGTGGTTTCAATGGACCCTTTGTCTAAGGCGCAAAACCTCAGCAGCGCAGGACACTCAATTCGAGATTGAAGTCGGGAATATCAGTTCGTGCGGTCCAGCCAGATAAAAAGCAGCCTGACTTGAACAGACGTGTGGCAAAGAGAATGGCCAGAAGCGCGAGCGCAGCTCTCATCATGGAAAAAACCAGGAGAAAGAAGGCTCGCATGGAGCGAAGAGCGGTGACCGGGCCGTGGGTCGACTGAAAATTACCCTGTGGAAGCGGAAACAGAAACATCAACAGGACGCACACAACCGCAGACACGCTTATGCACCGTCCAAACAGCGACGTCAGCATAGTTGAAGTATGATCCAGGGTTGCTGGCTGCGTCAATACAGCGAAAGCTGTATGACGCCGCCGTATCAGCGTCTAGCGATCCGCCGCGGCGGATCGTGGGCCTTCAGGCAGACGTGAGCGTAGCGAATCAGTCAATAGGGTGGAACCCGCAGGAAAGTCGCATGGATTCAAGATAAACTAAAGATTGTCAGTTGTTTGAAAGAGAAGATGTTCCTCAAATCAGCCTCTACATTGATAGTCCTGGTTTCCGCTTTTCTGTTGCCACCAGCATCGGGCCAGAAGAATTCACAGCCCTCACCCAGGTTCACTCAGCGGGTGCAGAAACAGATCACACATGAGATTCTCATGCTTCCCTACTACAACGAGTTTGACATCATTGGCTTCAAGCTCGACGGCTACAATGTGACTCTGCTCGGACGCGTTGTACACGCCACGTTAAAGTCTGATGCGGAACATGCAATCAAAAAGATTGAAGGCGTGGAGAGGATCAACAATCAGATTGAGGTGCTTCCACCTTCGCCGTTTGATGATCGCTTGAGGCTAGAGCTTTTCAGGGCGATCTATGGCTATCCGGCACTGCAGCGCTATGGAGTCGGATCCAACCGTCCCATTCACATCATTGTGGACCACGGGCACGTGACGCTGGAGGGAGCTGTGGACAATATCGGCGACAGAAATATTGCTAATATCCGCGCCAACCAGGTTCCGGGCGTATTCTCCGTGACGAATAATCTCCAGGTGCCGGGCAAGAAAAAGCACTGAAGCCAGGAGTCAGGAGACCGAAGACAGGATATGACTTTCTCGGCTGTTGATGGAGGTAAATCGGCAGCGAGATCGGTGCGCGCTTTGTGCTCACCTTGGCTTATCATCTTGACGAATGAACTTAAGCACCACCTGGACCACCGCCACTGCGCTCGGACGACGCAACCGTCTGGCAATGGCCGGCATGGTGATGGTGAGCGTGTTTGTTCTGTTTGCAGTATTCGCTCCGTGGATTGCACCCAAGGACCCGGCAGCCATCGATCTACCTTCGCGGCTGCAATCTCCGAATGCCGTCCACTGGTTTGGGACAGACGAGTTGGGACGCGATGTGCTCTCGCGAATCGTTTATGGCGCCCGCATCTCCATGCTGGTGGGCAGCAGCGTGGTTGCCGGATCGCTGCTCCTGGGATTGATCTTTGGCTCAATCGCTGGTTACTACGGCGGATTTACCGACCGATTTTTCAACGTCATCATCATGAATGCCTTTCTCTCGTTTCCCGGCATTCTGCTGGCGATTGCTTTTGTGGCATTTCTTGGCCCGGGCATCATCAATCTGATTCTGGC
>DATFSI010000049.1:0-3985 GCA_035262705.1 Candidatus Acidiferrum sp.
ACCGGTTTTCGTCACGCGAGATTGGTTCGCAGACCATCTCTACCTTGAATCCAGTTTGGCTCCCACTGATATTGTCCTCGACCACACCATTACCATCAGTCCTACCGTCCCACCGGAGAAGTGGACTGATTTCTATCGGACCGCTCTCCAGAATCTCCAGCCTGGCGTTACTGAATTCGTCATCCACCTAGCCTTCGCTGATGAGGAAATGAAGGCCGCCACACTTGAACGCGACACTTGGGGCGCCGCCTGGCGCCAGCGCGATTTCGACTTCTTTAGAAGCCAGGGATTTCGCGAACTCCTTCGGGAAGAGAACATCAAGCTTGTCACTTGGCGAGAACTGGCTCGTGCGGCCGGGCAGTGATCCAAACATCCCGCTTCGCCGCTGGGGCTGGCCGGTCTCAGTGATGGTCGTCCCTACCGCGACCAGGTTCCCTTCTCGAAATTGAAGTTCGCTGACTAGGATCGATCAGCGAAGCGTAAAATTAGATTTGCTCGTTCGCGTGGATCGGGGGACCAATGATTATCTGTGACCTCTGCGGTCTAACAAAAAATTGTCTGCAAAAGGAAATTGAGGGGAAGGAATACGACATCTGCGTTGATTGTTGGGCGCCACTCGCGGAAAAGTTGAGGGGAAAAGGCAGAACTAAGAACCGGGAAACAGTTTTCTTACCGCCGCCAAGGGAAGTCAGAGAACGCGAGGATGAAAACGCGAAGCCACTTCCTGGAGAACCACCGACAATCTGGGGTGCCGTGAATAGCTGGAACTGATTAGGCGGGAAACAACCGATCCTGGTCCAGGTTTCAGTACCGACCTTACCGGCAGCGTTAATCAGGCACTGGGCAGCTCGTTGGAAACAGCGAAAAAACCTAGAATGCGGGAACTCTCCTTATGCGCGGTACTGGGCGCCGGTCGCTGACGACCTGATCCGCTTCCTTGCTTACTTCCTGGCATACTTCCTGCTGCGCGAGGAAAAAAGGAGTACCGTATGCAGCCTCCTGAACGCCATCGCAGTGCGAGGATCGGATGGTTGCGCGCGGCCGTCCTGGGCGCAGACGACGGCATTCTGTCAACCGCAAGCCTCGTAGTTGGAGTTGCCGCCGCAGGTTCTTCGCGCTACCAGATATTGCTTGCGGGCGCCGCTGGTCTCGTGGCCGGTGCGCTCTCTATGGCGGCAGGTGAATATGTGTCAGTGAGTTCTCAAGCAGACACGGAGAAGGCCGACCTAGCCATTGAGCGAACGGAGTTGGCGACGCAGCGGTCAGCCGAAGAAAAAGAACTGACTTCCATTTATGTGCAGCGCGGTCTTGAGCCCGGACTTGCCCGGACCGTCGCACTTCAATTGATGGCCCACGACGCACTTGCTGCTCACGCACGCGACGAACTTGGCATCACGGAACAGTCGATTGCGCGTCCTCTCCAAGCGGCATTGGCGTCAGCAGCAACCTTTTCTTTGCGAGAAATTTTACCCATGCTCGTGGTCATCCTGGCGCCGCTGAGCCACCTTTCGTTGCTAATTTCTGGAGCGTCGCTCATCTGCCTGGGTGTCCTCGGCGCACTCGCTGCTCGGGCCGGCGGAGCGTCCCCATGGGTCGGTGGTCTGCGGGTCGCGTTCTGGGGCGCACTCGCCATGGCGGCTACCGCGGCTGTCGGCAAGCTGTTCGGGACTGCCATCTCTTAAGCGACGTTGCTCCGCCAGGTGAGTTTTTGTGCCTACCTCCTGACAAAGTCAAATCGGAGAGGGGCGTTCCGGTACGAACTTGGAGGTTACCCCGTCATATTCTTTTCAGCTTCGCACCTAGATTCGTGCTAACTTCGGCTTTAGCGTTCCCACCTGGCAATCTCTTCCTGATTGTTTTCCAAAGGCTCATCGACGATTCAGGCTATCATTCGATAGCGCCCGCTGGGAAATATCGGAGGGCTTCGCAATCCGCTCAACAAATTGCAACCACAAAAATCCAAGCCGCTTGTCTTGCTGATTCTGAATGGTGGTGACCACGCCCAATCCTCCTTCGCGGAGAAACGTAATGGGTACGTATTCGCCTCCCGTACTCCGATGGACCTGGTGGTCTGGACAATCAAGTTGTGCTAGTCTCTGTGTCTCTCCGGACGGACCTCGCTTTTCGGGCGAGACGAAAACAATCCCCGCCAGGCCAGTGCGCACGGACCAGTCTATTGTCTGAGCATGCCAGCTCGAGGTTGCGGGCGATGTGGGCCGCGATGCGCGACTGAAAAACCAAAGGGGGAAACCTATGGCACAACCAAACGGCACAAAAACGGCAGAGGACCTGCGGTTGTGAAAATCTTCCTCCTTGGCGCAACTGGCAATAGCGGCCGACGCATTCTAAGACTGGCGCTTCAGCGGGATCACGAAGTGACCGCGTTTGTACGAGACGAGGCGAAACTCCTAAGTCTCGTTGACAAACCCATTCCGCCAAACTTGCATGTGTCTGTTGGTGACATAAGCAAACCAGCGGACATCGCTAGGGTGATGGTCGGACACGATGTCGCTATCAATGCAGCCGGGACTGTGACGGACAGTTCCGCCTTCACTCAGCTTGTACAGACTGTGGTCGATTCGGCAATTGCAAGTCTCGGCGAAGGCGGTCGACTCTGGCAATTCGGCGGCGCGGCGGTTCTTGACGTGCCCGGCACGCACATGATGGCCGTCGACTTACCCAAGGTCCCGAAGGTTTACGAGGCACACCGTACCAACCTCAAAGCACTTCGGAGCAGCCAATTGGACTGGTCAATGTTGTGTCCCGGCCCGATGATCGCGTCTGAGAATGCCAAGCCAACGAAAGATTTGCGTTTGTCTGCCGACGAATGGCCGATGGCACGACCTGCCTACACTTACGTTCTGCCCAGACTGGCCTTGGCGTTTGCTTTCAAGCAAAAAGTGCCCGAGTTGACCATCTCATACGAAGATGCGGCTGAAGTGATCCTCGGCAATCTTTTCAAAAACGGGCAGTTCTCCCGCCGACGCGTCGGGGTCGCGCTTCCGCCCGGGCTGCACAACTATAAAGATGATGTGCCACGCTAATGACCCGTGGAGGTTGATTATGATTATGTCCGTTACTTCATCGAAATCGCTGGACGAGTTGGATCAGGACTTTCGTAAAGCAGTCCGGCGCCGCAAATTTGGCGTCCTGAACGTGCTCGATCTGAAGCAGACGCTCGGCAACAAGGGCATCGTTCTAGAGCGTGAGTGCCGAGTGTACGACATCTGTAATCCGCAGGTAGTCAAGTTTCGGCCAAACGGAGGCATCAGAGCACATCCGAATTCCGCCCCCAAAAAGGAGAATCGACATGAGACGGAGACACAACCAAGCAGACTTGGAAATGTTATCGGCAGGGAAGTTGTTCTATGTTGTGCTCGCTGTGGTTTTCACCGTCTTTTGCGACGCTCTTTCCAGTGCCAGGCCACAACCGCAATCCGAAGCCGGCAAAGCGCAGCTGGAACGCGGCCGTTACCTCGTTGAGCAAGTCAGCATTTGCGGCGATTGTCATACGCCGAGGGACGACAAGGGACAGCCCATTGAGGCAAAAGCTCTCCAGGGTGCCCGAATCATGTTCAAGCCGAGCGTTCCAATGCCAAATTGGGGTGAGTTTGCTCCGCCCATTGCCGGCTTGCCTGGTTTCACCGACGCGCAGGCCATCACGTTTTTCACCACCGGAAAGAATGTCTCGGGCAAGTTCGCCGCGCCCCCCATGCCGCCTTATCGGTTTAACAAAGAAGACGCGGCGTCCGTCGTCGCCTTTCTCCGCTCCATCGAGACCAAGAAATAAGCGTACGGCGTTGAAAATCGGAATGTGGGCCCTAGTACCCACTTCGGTGGTTATCCCGTTCTCTCCAGAAACTCGACGTGTTTTAGGCGGCGGTAGATTGGACTAGTTGGAACCCTAAAGTGGCGGCTTTGAGCTTGAGACGCCTGATGTCTCGTGTGCGCTGTTGAAGTTCGTAGTAGCGTGATCCGTGGTCTA
>DATFSI010000050.1:0-26399 GCA_035262705.1 Candidatus Acidiferrum sp.
GGTTTCCGCCTTCGAATGCAGCAGCAGGACGCCGTCCGGAAAGGCTTTCGCCGCCCGCTCGCGGCGTTCCCTGCACTGCTTGCTGTCGGCGGCGTAGAGGTTCATTGCGGGCCAGAAAGACATGAGCAATACCAGCAAATACAATATTTTGCATTTCATGGCCGCCTACCCTAGCACGCGCATACGGCCCGCGACAATGGCTGGGGGTCGCGCGTATCCTTGCCCGCTTTTCGCTACTTCGCTACACTTCTCGCGCCACACCTTTGGCTCCTCAGGGGGGAGCCAAGAACATGTCCGGATTTTTGCAGAGATTCCTTCCGAAGGACGGTGATTTTTCTGCCTTGTTCCGCAAACAAGCGGAAAATGTCGTTAGCGGGGCCAACACGTTCACCGCGATGCTGGAGCATTACACAGGCGTGCCGGAGCAGGTGCAATGTGTAAAGGCCATTGAGCACCAGGGCGACGAGATTACCCACCAGATTTTCCGCAAGCTTAACCAGACCTTCATTACACCTTTCGATCGCGAGGATATGCACGAGCTTTGCGGCACCATGGATGACGTCATCGACCTGATTGACGCCGCCGCCAGCCGCTTCGTTCTTTATCGCGTCGACCACGTGCGACCCGGCACCCTGGAGCTTTCCAAGGTTCTTGCCGCCGCCACCGCGGAACTTTCCCGCGCCGTTCACGCCATGAGGTCGCCCGATAGAGCGCTTCAGCACGTCATCGAAATCAACCGACTGGAGAACGAAAGCGACCGGCTTTGTCGCACGTTGATCGCCCAGCTGTTCGAAGAAGAAAAAGACCCGGTGCAGATCATCAAGTGGAAAGAGATTTTCGAAGTGATGGAAACCGCAGTGGACAAATGTGAAGACGTTTCCAACGTGATTGAAAGCGTCATCCTGAAGAACGCCTGATTCCGTGAGCCAATTCGCACTCGTTGTCATCACGATCTTCCTGACCTTGGCCTTTGAGTTTTCAAACGGCTGGCACGACGCCGCCAACTCCATCGCCACGGTCGTCTCCACCCGGGTGCTCACGCCGTTTCGTGCCGTGCTGTGGGCGGCTTTCTGGAACTTCATCGCTGCCTTCGTATTCGGCACTGCGGTGGCCAAAACCATCGGCAGCGGCATGGTACACATCGAACTGGTGAACGAAAAAGTGTTGCTGGCTGGTTTGCTGGGCGCCATCGGCTGGAACCTGTTTACCCTGATGATGGGATTACCAACGAGTTCCTCGCACGCGCTGATGGGAGGCTACGGAGGCGCGGCAGTGGCCCACGTGGGCTTTCGCGCGTTGATCCTTGGTGGCTGGACCAAGCCGGTGTTGTTCATTTTCCTGTCGCCAGTGATCGGCATGGCTTTGGCGATTCTGATTACCTTGCTAACCAGTTGGATTGTGCGGCGGCAGCGGCCGTATAAAGTGGACCAGTGGTTCCGGCGGTTGCAGCTTTTTTCGGCGGCCCTGTTCAGCCTGGGCCACGGCACCAACGATTCGCAGAAGGGGATGGGCATTATCACAACCGTGATGGTTGCCGGAGGACTCTTGAGGGGTTTCAAGGTCCCCTTCTGGGTGATTATCTGCTGCCACCTGGCCATGGCTGGCGGCACAATGGCGGGCGGGTGGCGCATCATCAAGACCATGGGACAGCGCATCACGAAACTGACTCCGTTTGGGGGGTTCGCCGCGGAGACGGCCGGCGGTTTGACTATCGTCGCGAACGCCATTTTCGGCATTCCCGTCAGCACCACCCATACCATCACCGGTGCGATCGTAGGCGTGGGCGCCTCACACCGCCTGACCGCCGTTCGCTGGGGTGTCACAGGACGCATTGTCTGGGCCTGGGTACTTACCATTCCCGGGGCGGCCCTGCTCGGGGCTACATTGTTCCGCGCGCTGATTTCCACTCTCAGGTAAGTCCACGGCGGGCCAACGACTGCGGATACCAAACGCCTGGCGCGCAGGCTTCTTGACCGCCCCCGGGGCGTTGCTTAGTATCAATTCAGCATGTCGGAACGCGAATCCAGGACCGGCCAAACCCTGTCCCACTACAACATCGCGCGCAGGATCGCGAGCGGAGGCATGGGTGTGGTGTATGAAGCCGAAGACACCCGCCTGGGTCGCCGTGTGGCCCTGAAGTTCCTGCCCGAACAGCTTGCGCAGAACACACAGCTCATCGAACGCTTTCAGCGGGAGGCGCGCGCCGCCTCGGCCTTGAACCATCCGAATATTTGCACCATTCACGCCATCGAACAGGTGAATGGGCAAAACTTCCTGGTGATGGAACTGCTGGAGGGGCAAACCCTGGCGCACATGTTGGGCCGCGTGACTTTCAGCATGGACAAGCTGTTGCCCATCGCCACGCAGATTGCCGATGCGCTGGAATCCGCGCACGCGAAAGGCATCGTTCACCGCGATATCAAACCCGCGAACATTTTCATCACCGAGCGCGGGCAGGTGAAGATTCTGGACTTCGGTCTGGTGAAGCTCGAACCGGACGAATTGCGCCCCGACGAAGCGATTTCCACAAAGTTTGAACCGCAACACCAGCTCACCTCGCCGGGGGTGGCCATGGGCACGGCGTCGTATATGTCACCGGAGCAAGCGCGCGGCCAGTTGGTGGATGCGCGAACGGACCTGTTTTCTTTAGGCACCGTGCTGTATCAAATGGCCGGCGGCGTGCTCCCATTCTCCGGCGACACCAGCGCGGTAATTTTCGACGCCATCCTCAATCGCGATCCGGAACCAGTAGACCAGATCAACCCGCAGCTGCCGGCGGAGTTTGGGCGCATCCTGTCGAAGATGCTGGAAAAAGACCGCTCCCTGCGTTGCCAGTCGGCGACAGAGCTCAAGACGGATCTCCACCGCCTAAAGCGCAACCTGGATTCAGGAACGAAGCGCGCGGCGGAACTTTCCGACTCCAAATCCGGGATTCCGCGTTCCAACGTGAAGTCCGTAGCCGTGCTGTATTTCGAAAATCTCAGCGGCGCAAAGGAAGACGAATACCTGCGGGACGGCATTACCGAAGACATCATCACCGAGCTTTCGAAAATCCGCGGCTTGAACACCTTTTCGCGCCCCACGGTGCTGGCCTATCGCGACAAGCCGGTGACGCCCTCGCAGATCGGGTATGTTCTGAATGCGTCTTATGTGTTGACCGGAACGCTCCGGCGCGCGGGCAACCGTCTGCGCATCACCACGCAATTGGTGGACACACACACCGATTTTCCGCTATGGTCGGAGCGTTATGACCGCGAAATGAAAGACGTCTTCGAAATGCAAGACGAAATCGCGCGCAAGATTGCCGAAGCGCTGCGCGTCACGCTTTCGCCGCAGGAACTCGAAGAGCTGGCCAGCAAGCCGACGGAAAGCCTGCAAGCTTACGACCTGTACCTGCGCGGAAAACGATACGCGCGCCGTCAGACGCGCCAGGACCTGGAATTTGCCTTGCAGATGTTCGAAAACGCTGTGGCTATCGATCCGAGCTTCGCGCTGGCCTATGCTGCCTGCGCCAATGCTTGCGCGATGTTTTACTGCAACTACAGCCGCGACGCCATCTGGGTGGAACGCGCGCGCAACGCCTCCGGGAAAGCTGTGGCGCTGCGCTGGGATTTGCCGGAAGTAATGGTCAGCCAGGCATGGGTGCTCTACGCGACGGAACTGCACGACGAGGCCGTGCGCATGGTGCAAAAGGCCATCGAGCGCAAGCGCGACTGCGAAGGCGCCTATTACCTGCTCTGCCGCGCGCTGTTTTCCGCCGGGCGTTGCCAGGAAGTGGTGGACGTGATGGAGACGGCGCTGGAAGTCAGCGGCGAAGACTACAACGTCTACGTCCCGATCATCAATTCGCTGGGCGCCCTTGGTAAAAAAGAAGGGCACCGCAACCTACTGATACGCCGCATCGCCGCCCTGGAGAATCACCTGAAACAGGTTCCGGAGGACGCGCGTGCGCGCGTGCTGATGGCCACCGATTATGCGGAACTGAACCGCGTGGACGACGCCATTCGCGAGTTAAACATGGCCATCACCCTGCGGGCAAATGAGGCTTCTATCCTGTACAACGCCGCGTGCACCTACGCAATTCTAAAGCGCAAACGCGAGGCGCTCGAAACCATCAAGAAAGCCTGGGAAGCCGGATTTAAAGACTCCGTGTGGGCCCGCCGCGATCCCGACCTGGCGCTCCTGCACGATGACCCAGAGTTCCAGCGCCTCTATCCCCTGCCGGAGGACTCCGCCTCCGCCCCGTCGCAAACCAAGGCGGTCTAAGAATTCCGGCAAGCTTCCAGAAAGAGCGAAGCCCGGGTTGTCGCCCGGGCTTCGTCTGGTTCAGGGGTCCCAACATAAGCGCCGGCAAGGCGCCCGGCTGGGTGGTGGGGTTAGGACGTGGATGTGTGGTGAGTGTCAGCGGGGTAGACGGCGGAGTCCTTGGCGGCTGCGTGCCCAGCAGCGGCGCTCTTCAGCAAGCGGCACAAAAATGCGCGTTGGCTCAACGGGCGCAGGCTCAAATCGCTGAGCAAGGCACGCACCTCTTTCGTGGAGGTCATTCGGAGGGTTCTTCTGGAATCAGATGCCTGCGTAAGATCGGTTCGTGTGGTGCTATCCATGGTATCCGGGGCCTCTTGCGTCTCCGAGCCTCGAGCAATGAAGAATCGGCTCACAAACAGTTCGCACTTTCACGCAGAAATCAGAAAAGAACAATACCCGGAAGGTGAACCGAGGGTAGACTTTGCATGAACTCCAGCCTGCCTGTAACCCATTGAAAAAGGAAAGGTTATGCAGCATGGCGAACTTTTTACAAGGCTTCATTGGCTTTGTCGGCGTAGTTGTTTCCTGCCTCCTCTACGCAATGCCACCGCAGTTTGCTATAGTGCCGAAAACCAAGAACTTATGGCCACACCTTCCAAATCGGACAAGGCTGGACGTGTCGCCTTCGGCCCGTTCACCCTAGACCTGCGCGCCGGAGAGCTTTACAAGGGCAAAAAGAAGATCCAAGTGCAACAACTGCCGCTCGAAGTGCTAGGAGCCCTGCTCGAAAATCCCGGCGAAGTAGTGGCGCGCGAAGAACTGAAGTCACGCCTTTGGCCGGCGGACACGTTTGTGGACTTCGAGCACGGCTTGAACACGGCAATCAAGAAGCTCCGCCAGGCGCTCGGCGACAATTCCGCGAGGCCCAAATACATCGAAACGCTGCCGAAGAAGGGCTATCGCTTCAGCGGCTCGTTTTCCCGTGAAGCCGGAAGGCCGGCCGCGAAACCCGCAAAGCACCCGGACATTGCGGGAAAGATTTTTCACGTCTGCGCGGAAAGTGAGATGGAATGCGTGATGGCGCCCGCGAATGAAAAGGAGCGCGAGGAGTGGGAGCGCCTGGTTGCGCTCAACGACGATGTCGGCGTCTCCATGATGATCGCCGATTCGCGGCTTCTGCTGATTGAAGTGGGAAAGCCGGTGCGCGTGCTTTCCGCCGACGGGTGCGAGGGCTGGTGCGAATTGCGCATTCTGGAAGGCGAGCACTACGGCAAGACGGCTCTGCTGCCGCGCAGACTCCTACGCGAATAGATCCAGACAAAAACTATCGTCCCGTGTTGGAGGCGGTCGAGGTTTTCGCTGATTCGGCGAGCTTCAGTATCAGGACCTGCCCATTGGAATGGAAGGTACCACCCGTCGCGGTTTTCGCTTCCTGCAACGGATTCTTCGGCAAAAAGTGCGTGAACTCCGCAACGAGCCCCGTGCTGCACAGCGTCTTCTGCACGTAGTCTTTCTCCAGATCGATGTCAGGATCGATTTTGTGGGTTAGCCCGTTGTTGCGCTGGTCCTTCTCGAAACCGATGTCGTGCGTGGCCGCGCCAACCCACACCATGCGGCCATTCACCGTGAACGGTGCTTTCCAAATGCGCAGGTGATTGCGCGAAGCCACCACCTTGATGGGTTCGGCGTGCGCCCACCCGTAATCCTGCGGGCGGCCAAACAGATACAGCAGGCTCATGGGCATGGTCAGGTAGGATTCCTTGGACATGCTGGCGATAAAGCCGGCGAGAATCGTGCCTTTTACGTCGGCGTCCACCTTCACCCAGCCCGCCGTCGTAAACGCATTTTTCATTTGATCCTCGTCGCCGAGGATCAGGAAGTTCACCATGTCGCCGGGATTGCCTTCCTTGTCGCCGATGCGGCGGGGAATTTTTTCGAACAGCGAGTTATCAATTCCGGGGATGCTGGAGACTTCCTTGGCCACTTCGCGCGCAGTGGCCGCGTCGGCCGCAAAAACGTCCACTTTCACTTTGTAGGAGCCGGTTCCCGTGTCGGAAGTCGCCTGATTGATGCCTAAGGCCAGCTTCCCTTCCACGGGAGCGACGATTTCCTTCTTGGCGCCAATCGCAAATGGTTGTGCGATATCGACATCGCCGATTCTGCCGATCAGCGCGCCGCGCCCGGAGCCGTTTTCCGGCAGGATGCGGATCAGATCCTTGAAATTGCGCGCCAGACCTTCGGGGCCGTTGTCCGCTTTGGCGTCGGAATAGCGCAGCGAGCCTTCCGCGGCGATCACAATGCGCTGACCGGGTTCAAGCGAGATGCCCGTGTCGGTCCAAACCGTACTGCCAGACAAGGTAAAGCTTTTGCTTTCCACGACTTTGCCCGAGTTTGCAGTCGCGGAAGCAGGCGTGGCCGCCTGCGCCGCAGGCTTTACCTCCGGGGATTTGGCCAGTTCTTGCGGCTTGGGAGCACCTTCGTCTCCCACGAGTTGCGCCGCAACATTCGTCGTGCCGGATAAACACGCTGCCAGAGCCACCGAATACACTGCCGCTACAGAAAACAGTTTGCGTGCCATGATGACGTCCTTCCGGGGCGAGACTCTCTTCATTCCTAACAGAACCCTTCCCGCCTACGCAAGTGAATGCGTTTCCGGGTAGTAGGTCAGCTTCCAGTTGGGCACCGTTTATCGGGACTTGAGCAGCATCGCGGCAATCGAGCGCTGGGATCACTTCTGTCTATAAATATTATGTATCGCGTCTCACGGGCTCATGGGAGATTCCGCACTGTTATTCTCTTTCTTCCGGCGTTGTTCTCGCCAAACGCCGGTCACAGCCAAAATCACGCCCTCGAGTTCGGTGACACAAATCGGTGGAGGCTGGCACACCGATAGATTTGGACGGATGGGTTTTGTACAGTTCAGTTCCGATGGAAAGGTGGTCGCATCGGATGCGGACCCATTAAGCGCTCCCGCTTGGATATCGGACAACGCTAATGCACCTGTCTTTCATCTACTTAGAGAAGGAGTTAGTCGCACTGCGGGGTCTGATTCCTTGACTCCGCCAGGGAGCGCTTGTACATTGAAAAAAGGCTGCGTCACCGCGATTCGTGAATGTCCGTATCCATACGGGATACTGCCATCCAGGACTCATGAGCCGGCCGTACCGCATCCACAGGAGAGGAAGACTGCCTTACGCGCCAGGACCAGATGAGTTTTAGGTTTTCAGAAAAAGCTACCATTGCTGTGCTCGCGCTTGCTGTATGGGCCGCACAGACCCCTGCGCAGGCACCCCCGCGTGCTCCCGCGCGCCCTCATGAGGTCCCCGCGACCAACATCACCGTCGACGGCAACGAGGCCATGTTCGCCACTATGTGCGCGCTCTACGCCTCCAGCTTTGAAAGCGACGTCAGCTCCGATCACTGGTCGGCCTTCCGCGCGCAGATGCGTGAGCGCCTGCGCCGCCAGCAGGGCCCGGCTGTAGATGCGGTGCGCGAGTTCTACCGCCGCCACGAATCCCGCGACACCGGCGAGATGCTCTCGCGCTACGTCTGGTTCGGCATCGTCAGCGGCCCGGCGCCTAAATTCCAGCCGATCCCGCGGCGCGACGAACTTCCTCCCGATGTTCTGGTCCTTGAAGGCTTCAGCGAGGTTCTTTCCAACTACTACACGGAACAGAACATTGGACAACTCTGGCGCCAGGTGCAGCCGGTATACAACCAGGAAATCGAACGACTGCACGAGCCGATTTCTCGCATCGTGCTGGTGGCCGATTCCTATTTGCGCGAAGTCACCGATCCGGCGCAGGCACGCACCTTTTCCATCCTGGTTGAGCCGCTAGTGGGCCGCATCACCAGCGTGCGCAACTTCGGCGACCATTACGCCATTTTGCTGAGCGGGAATGAAGAGATTCCCACGGACGTGGTTCGCCACGCGTTTCTGCACTTTCTGCTGGATCCGCTGCCCTTGATGTACCCCCACGTCATCGCAGTGAAGAGACCCGTGTATGAAATCGCCGCCAAGGCACCGCGCCTCGCTCCAGACTTGCGGGATGACTTCCCTTCGTGGTTTGCCGAATGCACGGTGCGGGCTGTGGAACTGAGGCTACGGCGGCTCTCTCCCGGGGAACGTGACGCCGCGCTGATGCGCAACGACACGGACGGCTATACCTTGGTGCGGCCACTCTATGATGGCCTGGCTCCTTTCGAAAAGAGCGAGCCCTCCATGCGCAACTATTTCCCCGAACTGGTGCGCGGCATCGACGCCAAAACGGAAGCGACGCGCGCCGCCGGCGTGAAATATGCCGCCGCGGACACCGCCGAAGCCGCGAATGCCCTTGGAGGCGAAGCAAACGTGATGCCTAAATCGCAACCGGCTTCCGCGGCGGTACCCAGCGATCCCGACATCATCGCGCAGCTTACCGCCGGCGAGCGGCTGATCGCCGATCGTAACCCCCGCGGCGCCGAGGCCGCCTTCCAAGCGGTACTGGCGAAATATCCGGACCAGCCGCGCGCGTGGTATGGGCTCGGGCTGGTGGCCTTGCTCGATCACGACGCGTCCCGTGCCAAGGAAGTTTTCAGACGGCTGACCAGCGGAGAGCACGCCGCCAGCGACGACCCGATGGTGCTGGCGTGGTCGCACGTTTTCCTGGCCCGAGTTTTGGATGAAGAGGGGCAATTGGAGCAGTCGAAGTCGGAATATCAGGCGGCACTCGCGGTACAAGGGGCGCCGGCCAAGGCGCAGCAGGCGGCCACCAAGGAACTTGGGGATCTGAATCTGCGCAAGCCGGTGGAGAGGCCGTAGAAAGAGGAACTCGGATATGAAAAAGTCAGCCATTTTACTGGGAATGATCCTGGCGGGAACAGGGGTGCTGGGCAGCGCGCGCGGTGCAGCGCAGGACGCTTCGCCGACCCTGGATCCCAGCAAAAGGCAGCAGCAACAACAGCAACAAACCAAGCCGGCAGATACCACGACGCCGCTGACTCTGGACAGCGCGGCTCCCCCGACGAACGCCGAAGAGGACGCCGCCATGAAGGCGTTCCGCGACATGCCGGCGACCGACGTCGACAAGAAAAATCAAGCCGGCGAGGCATTTCTGCAAAAGTACCCGCAGAGCCGCTACCGCGCAGAAGTTTACAGCCTGCTGGTCCGTGGATATTTTGTGCAGGGCCAGGTGGACAAGCTGGAGGCGGCCGGCGACAAGGAACTCGCACTGCAGCCCAACGACGCACAGACGCTGGCCATCGTAGGTTCCGTGCTGCCGCGCGCGATGAACGCAAACACTCCCAATCCACAGCAGCGCCTCGATAAGGCCGAGCAATTCTCGAAGAAAGCCCTGGAACTTATGCCCACGCTGCAGAAACCCGCGGACCTGAGCGATGAAAACTTCATGAAGGCCAAGGATCAGACTTCCGCGATGGCTTATAGCGGACTGGGACTGGTGGCTTTCCGCCGCAAGAAATTTGCGGAAGCCATTCCCAACTTCGAGCAGGCTGTGAAGCTCGACCCCACACCCGATCCGGTGAACTTCTACCTCCTTGGCGTATCGGATCAACAGACCTCGCACTATGACGATGCGGTGGCAGCATTCACCAAGTGCGCGGCAATTCCCGGCGGAATGCAGGGGACGTGCAAAACGAGCGCCGAAGAAGCCAAGAAACTCGGCACAACGCAATTGAGCGCACCGAAGTAACGGATGTGTGCCGCGGCACACGGAACGGATACGATGACCAGCGGTGACGATGACCGGCTAATGGAACGTCTCGGGTACGTGTTTCGCGACCCGCTCCTGCTGGAGCGCGCCCTGACGCACAGCTCGTCGGTTCCTGAATTGCGCACCGCCCGGGGCGAAGATATTGCCTTCAGCGCTTCCATCGTGCAGGACAACGAGCGCCTTGAGTTTCTCGGCGACGCGGTTCTGGAGTTGCTCACCAGTGAGTATCTGCTGCTGAATTTTCCAGAGTGGAGCGAGGGGCAGCTTTCGAAAAGCCGCGCCCGTATCGTGAACGCGCATTCTTTGGAAACGGCGGCGCGGCGTCTGCAACTCGGCGAACACTTGCGCCTGGGGCGCGGCGAGGAAAAGACCGGTGGACGCGAGAAGCCCGCGCTGCTGGCCGATGCCTTCGAAGCCATTGTCGCGGCGATGTATCTCGACGGCGGCCTGGTTCCGGTGCGCAACCTGCTGACGCGCACGGTTTTCGAACAAGCGCTGGAAGACGGCGCGCGCATTTCCGAGTCCGACCGCAAAAGTGCGTTGCAGGAATTTTTGCAGGCCCGCGGGGAACAGACCGCCGAATACCGCTTGGCCGGCGAAACCGGTCCCGACCACCAGAAGACGTTCCGCGTGGAGGTGTGGGTGAAGGGCGAATGCATGTCAAGCGCCGAAGGCACTACCAAGAAAGAGGCGGAACAAAAGGCCGCCCGCAGCGCTCTGGAAAAGCTGCAACTCACGGACAGCAAACTCGGAGAAGAGGTGAGACCGAATGCCGGATGAATTGCTCGCTCCCGAACCTTCTGTGGCGGATGCAGTGGAAACCCCGGCGCCGCCTCAACCTCAAGCGGAGGAAGCGACGCACGAGAGCGGCACGACGCTTTCCGAGTATCTGGAATCGCTACTGGTCACGGTGATCCTGGCGCTGTTCGGGACCACCTTTGTCGTTCAGGCCTTCAAGATCCCCTCACCCTCGATGGAAAACACTCTCCTTGTTGGCGATCACCTACTGGTAAATAAATTCGTCTTCGGCGGGCGCGGCCACTGGTACGACAAATATCTGCCTTACCGCGATCTGCAGCGTGGCGACATTATCGTGTTCAAGTATCCCTACCAGGACCATCCACATTTCGTGAAGCGCATCATCGGCCTGCCCGGAGATCACCTGAAAATTGTGGATCAGCAGGTCTATGTCAACGGCAAGCCGCTCAGTGAACCTTACGTGGTGCACGATCCCGCCGCCGGTTACGATCCCATGAATTACACGTTTCCGCCGCCGGGCAACCAGTTGTTTATCCCGCCCGTGCAGGTGGAGTGGGCGCACGAAATCCGCACTTACATTCAAGGCGACGAATTGGTGATCCCCGCGGGCAAATATTTCGCTATGGGCGACAATCGCGACCACAGCTCGGACAGCCGCTATTGGGGCTTTGTGGACCGCGACGCCATCATGGGGCGGCCGTTTTTGATTTATTGGTCCGTCGACGCGAACACCAGCGATTACGCTGATTCTTCCTTCGTGCAGAGGGTGGTGGGCGTTTTCGATACCCTGCTGCATCTGCCCGCGCGCACGCGCTGGAGCCGCATGCTTCGCACGGTGCACTAGGGTTTTGACCTCCTCATGACCCTATTCTTTCGTCGGCGGTTTTGAGAAACTGCAACGGCATGGCACGAATACGCACATACGGAAAATGGATTGCGGCGGTCGTGATCCTATTGCTGCTCGCGCAGTTGGGTTTGCCTTTCGTGATGCAGACCCGGCGAATGCGTGCGTATCTCCTGGCACATTTGGAAAGATCGTTCGGGCGGCCCGTGCAGGCGCGAGGTTTTTCCATGCAGATTCTCCCTTTCCCGCGCGTGGACATGGAGGGCGTCAGTATCGAGGAGGATCCCTCGTTTGGCCATGAATACTTTTTGCGCGCGGACCGCCTGACCGCTAGCGTGCGATGGCTCGGACTGCTGCGCGGTCATTTTGATTTCGGCACCATATCCCTTTCGCGGCCCAGCCTGATCCTGGTGCGCAATGAACAAGGGCGCTGGAACCTGGAGGGCTGGCTGCCGCCCGCGGCGCAACGTGCCGCCGTTTCAGCGGGTGTCGCTTACGGCCCGCAGCGCCCCGCCGATGCCGGCAATCATCTGCAAAAAATTGAGTTTGATGAAGGGCGCATCAATTTCAAGACCGGCGACGAGAAACGCCCCTTTGCGTTCACCGAAGTTTCCGGCAGCGTCGAACAGATGGCGCCCGGCCGCTGGCAATTGCATCTGGAAGCGGTGCCTTGGCGCAGCGGCGTCGCGTTGCAATCCACGGGCACGTTGCAGGTGCGCGGCGAAGTGGCCGGCACGTCGGCGCGTTTGCAGCCCGCGGAAATCCAGGTGCACTGGGGCAAGGTTTCCATTGCCGATTTATTTCGCATGATGACCGGCAACGACTCCGGCGTGCGCGGCGAATTTGCGTTGGACGGCACCGCCAGCGTGGGCAAACCCGATGCCGGTGAGCAACTCAATCCGGGTGCTTGGAAGTTTTCGGCACACGCCCGCGCGACGCGCATCCATCGCTGGGATCTCACGGAACGCGATGACAATCCCGGAGTAAGCCTGAACTTGAGAGGCGTTTGGGATGTACTGGACGGGGAAGCGCGCGCGGAGAGCGTCACACTGGACCTGCCGCAATCGCATTTCAAAGGAGCGGCTGCGCTGAAGACCGCAGGAATGTCCGAATGGAGCCTGCGCGTGGAGAACGCGGGCGTTCAGGCGCAGGACTTGCTGGCGTGGTACCGCGCGTTTCAACCTGATGTGGCCGAAAGCGTGGCGGCAAAACAGTTTTTTAAGGCGCGTTTCGCCTTGCGCGGCATGCCACTGTTTTGGGAAGACGCCCAGATTTCGAGCGATGGTGGCGAGCTTCGCCTGCCCGGCTTTGCCAAGCCCCTGCGCATTGGCGCGGTACAAGGCGGAGCGCAAAGCAACATGTTCGAGTTGCGGCCCGTGCAGCTCACCTTGCCGGCGGCAACTAAGGACACATCGGTGAAGGCGGAAAAGGCGGCGGCAAAAGGTGCTTCGATTTCCAGCAGTGCCGGTCAATTCGAGCTGCGCTTTCGCGACGATTTCGCCGCCGGCAAAGGTTCTTTGCATTTCAGCGGTAAGTTGGAAGATGCCGCTGACTTTTTCAAGGCCGCCGCGGCGTTTGGAAAAGAGCTGAATCACGGATGGGAACTCACCGGCGGCTCTTCGGGATTCGTGGCTCGCGACTGGGATCACGGCGTCGCCAACGGACGGTGGAACGGCTCGCTGACCTTTGTCCGGGCGCAACTTCAAGTGGCCGGCTTGAATCTTCCGGTGCGGGTCGATGACGGTCGCGTGGAGTGGAAAAATGGCCATCGCAACGCAGCGATTACGCGCGCGGAAGCGTTTGGCGCTGCGTGGTCAGGCACAATCAGCGACGCGCCTTCGTCTGACGATTCCGTGGACAAGGGCTGGAAATTCCAGCTGCACGCCGATCATCTGGACGCCACGGACTTGGACCTATGGTTCGGCCCGCGCGCGCGGCCCAATTGGCTGCAGCGGCTGCTCCCTTCCCTGCTGGGCAAGTCTGATTCCGACGCGAAGCCCAGTGAACTCCTGCGCCGCATTTCCGCCGAGGGCGATTTTACGGCGGACTCGCTGACGATTGAAAAAGTGAAACTGGGACATGCCAGCGCACATGTGGCGTTCCACGATCTGCATCTGGACGTGAAAGATGCAAGCGCTGACTGGGCGGGCGGCACGACACGGGGAAGCGTGAGCGCTGTTTTTTCGTTGCCGCCGCAATACAAAATTTCCGTGGACCTTGACCGCGCCAACCTTGCGGAGTTTCCCTGGTCGCCGAAATGGGATGAGCGCTGGAGCGGCACGGCCTCTGGCAAACTGCGCCTGACGACCTCCGGCATCGGCCGCGAGGAGTTGCTAGATCACCTCTATGGTGGCGGCGAGGTGCGCCTGAAAACGGTGGAACTTCACGGCTGGGACGTCCCCGCAAGCCTCGACGGCGGAACGATGCATACCGGAAGCTCGCGTTGGGCCACGGGCGAAGGAGAATTCACGATAAAAGAGCACGCCCTGCGCTTCGATTCGCTGACGCTTGAGAATACGCACGCGAAAGTACACGTGAACGGCAATTTCGGCTTCCAGCAGAATCTGGACCTGACATTCGCCGCGGCCGCGGACGAGAAGTACGCCGGCAAGTCCGCCGCGGCGCCGCGCACGTTTCAACTCACCGGCCCCCTGGAAGCTCCCGTTGCGCATGTGCAAGTGGCGCCGGTGACGCAAGCCAAAAAGCAGGAATGACCCAGCCGGCGCATTCGAGGATTCCTATCGCCCGGCGCAAGGGGCGGCACTTTGTCTTCCTTCTCGCGCTTTTAGTACTCTGTGCGGCCATCCTTTACGGCGATTCTCGTGCCGTATTTTTGCCAAAATTGCAGCGCGGCCAAACGCTGCTCTACGAAATCCACGGGCGGCTGGATCGCAAGGTGAAGACGGAGAGCCGCATCGCCAGCATTGGCGGGCCTCAGGAGTTAGAGGGGAATCTCTCCAATCAGGTTCGCCTTACAGTGCAGGAAGTGCGCACCGGGAAAACGCAATGGGTATCTGCGCAAGCCGAGCTTCTGCCGGGCGAGGAAACACAAAATCCCCGCTTCGCTACGCCCGTTTCAAAAGTATCGTTCGATATTGTAAATGGCGGGCAACTCGGGCGCGTGAACGGCCTGGAGGATTTGTCGCCGGAGCAGCGCATGCTTTGGGAATTCTGGGCGGCGCGCTTTGCGTTTGGGTGGACGTTGCCGCACAAAACGCTGAAGCCCGGCGAAAAGTGGAAACTCGAAGAGCCGGAGTTGAGCGATTCACTGATTGCGGATCTGGTCTGGGAACGCGAAGTCACCTACGCCCATGACGATAAGTGCCCGGTCTTCCCGGGAGAAACCTGCGCCGTTTTTCTCACCCAATCCACGCTGAAGCAAAAATCCTCCACCAAGGATTCCACACCGGAGGAATACCGTCTGCACGAATTAAGAACCTCTGGCACCGCCAAAGGCGAGAATCAGGTCATCACGTACATTTCGCACCGGACTGGACTAGTGTTGCGCGCCAACGAGGACGTGCGCCAAAACATGGACGTCACGGTGATGAAAAGCGATGGCACCAACGGCGTGCACTACACGATTGACGCCATCAGCCACCTGGAAACGCTCTTTGTCCCGCCGGCCGCGGCGGCGTCACGTCCATAGAAGCTCCGCTTGCCTCTCGCGGTATAATGGACGTTTCGGTGCGACTCAGGAAACCCGCAGGAGACCCCGACCATGAATTTCAAGCTGCGCAGCAACTATCAGCCTCGCGGCGACCAGCCCGCGGCCATCGACCAGCTTTCGCGCGGGTTGGAGGCCGGAGACAAGCACCAGGTGCTGCTCGGCGTCACCGGCTCCGGGAAAACCTTCACGATGGCCAAGGTGATTGAAAACGCCAACCGTCCGGCCCTGGTACTGGCGCACAACAAAACGCTGGCCGCGCAGCTCTATCACGAGTTCAAGGGCTTCTTCCCCGAAAACGCGGTCGAATATTTCGTCAGCTACTACGATTATTACCAGCCGGAAGCCTACGTACCCGCCGCGGACATCTACATCGAAAAAGAAGCCACCATCAACGACGAACTCGATAAGCTGCGCATGAGCGCCACTCGTTCGCTTTTCGAACGTCGCGACGTGGTGATCGTGGCATCAGTAAGCTGCATTTACGGCATCGGCTCGCCCGAAGCCTACTACGGCATGCTGGTGATGCTAGAGCGCGGGCAGCAGACGTCGCGCGAGGCACTCCTACGGCGATTCGTGGACATCCTTTATGAGCGCGGCGAAGACCTGCGGCGCGGCACGTTTCGCGTGCGCGGCGACATCATCGAAATTTATCCTACCTACGAGGATAACGCCTACCGCATCGAGATGTGGGGCGACCAGATTGACAAGATTCGCCAAATCGATCCGCTGACCGGAGAAATCCGCGCGGGGCACGAAGAGTTGACGCGCGTGCCGATTTATCCGAAGACGCACTACGTGATGCCGCAGGAGCAGCGCGACCGCGCCATCGTCACCATCCAGGAAGAGCTGGACTGGTGGAAGAAAGAACTAGAGAAGCAAGGGAAGTTCGTGGAAGCGCAGCGCCTGGTGCAGCGCACCATGTTCGACATGGAGATGATGCGCACCATCGGCTATTGCCACGGTGTGGAAAATTATTCGCGACACCTGAGCGGGCGGCTGCCGGGCGAAGCGCCACCGACACTGCTCGATTATGTGCCGCAGGATTATTTGCTGTTCGTGGACGAATGCCACGTCACTGTGCCGCAGGTGCGCGGCATGTTTCACGGCGACCGTTCCCGCAAGCAAACGCTGGTGGATTACGGCTTCCGCATGCCGTCGGCGCTGGACAACCGGCCGCTGACGTTTGAGGAGTTCGAGCACCGCGTGAACCAGGTCATCTATGTTTCTGCAACACCCGGACCGTACGAGCTAACGAAATCCGGCGGCGTGTTTGTGGAACAAGTGATTCGCCCCACGGGACTGGTCGATCCGGAAGTGGAAGTGCGCCCCGTGAAAGGCCAGGTGGATGACCTGCTCGAGGAGATTCGCCTGCGCTCGACCAAAAACGAGCGCGTGCTGGTAACCACTCTCACCAAGCGCATGGCCGAAGATCTCAGCGAATATTTTTCGGAGATTGGCGTGCGTTGCCGCTACCTGCATTCCGAAGTGGAAACGCTCGACCGTATCAAGATCCTTCGCGACTTGCGGCGCGGCGAATTCGACGTGCTGATCGGCATAAATCTCCTGCGCGAAGGGTTGGACCTGCCGGAGGTTTCGCTCGTAGCCGTTCTCGATGCCGACAAGGAAGGCTTCCTTCGCAGCACCACTTCGCTGATTCAGACCATCGGCCGTTGCGCAAGGCACGTCGAAGGCCGAGCCATGCTTTACGCAGACCGCCGTACCGATTCGATGAACGAAGCGATCAGCGAAACAAACCGCCGCCGCGCGAAGCAAATAGCCTACAACAAGGAAAACAACATCACGCCGCAATCCATCGTTAAGGGCGTGGACATGGAGCTGGCGCACATAGTGGAGGCGGATTACGTCACCGTGCCGCTCGACACCGCCGGGCTGGACGCGGCCGTTTCGAATATCAAGAACGAGGCGCAGCTCGCCGAATTGTTGAAGCAACTCGAAACACAGATGCGCGAAGCGGCCAAGAAATTCGAATTCGAAAAGGCCGCCCAGATCCGCGACCGCATCAAATCTCTCAAGCAGCAGGATGTCGCCGGCGTTTTTGGCAAAGACGAAACCGCCAACGCGCAAGCAGCCTCGTAACTCCCCGGAACCGTTCAAACCAGGCCGCGGCGCAAATCTTCGAGCTTATAGAACGTGCCGCGCCAATAGATGCCGCCCTGCTTCAAAGTGAGCATCGTGGAACGCACCAGGATGAAGCAAAACACCGTGGCGCCCAGCGGCAGCGTAAGGCAATAGAGCGCCGGAACGCGCATCACCATATCTCCACCTAAGTGGAAGCACAGCGAAATCAAAACGGAAACCGCCGCGAGCAGGCGAATCCAGCCGCTGCCAAACGCCAATCCAAAAAACGGCGCAACGTTAAACAGCAATAGCGTCGCAATCTGTAGCCCAACCATTCCCAGGTTGAATCCTGCCGCGGCGAAAAAATTCTTTTCTAACCCGCGCATCAGATTCCTCAATCCCAGGTGCCATTCGACCGAGACGGCATCCTGCGCCACGGCCGCGCCGGAGCGGAATCCCGCCTGCTTCACCAGCTTGCCCAGCTTCATGTCGTCGATCACTTCCATCGCCAACCGGCGGTGTGTGCCCGCGGCTTCATAGGCACTGCGCTTCATCATTTGAAACGCGCCGACTCCCACATAGGACCGAGAAGCTGGGTTGCTGACCTGATACAAGTCCGTGGCCAGCTGAAAACTCATTCCAAAAAAGGTAATCAGCACGGTGTCCCAGAAACCACTGCGATCCACATCGCCCAGAAGCGAAATATGATCGAGGCCGCGGTCGCGTACCAGCGCGATCACCTTGCGTAGCGCGTGCGGCTGATACCTGACATCGGCGTCGGTGAACAAGAGCCAATCGCCCGACGAAGCCTCATACGCTTTCTGCAATGCATGAGGCTTGCCGAGCCAGCCGGAGGGCAATTCGCTCACGTGAACAACACGGAGTTGCGAATGGCTGGCGGCAAACTCATCCAGGATGCGCGACGTCGCGTCGCTCGAACGATCGTCCACAGCGACAATTTCCAATTGCGGATAGTCCTGTGCCACCAGCGTGGCCAGCGCGCCGGGGAGTTTCTGCTCTTCGTCGCGGGCGGCAAAGAGCAACGAAATCCGCGGGCAATCGGTGTCCTCGGCCGGCGAATAGTCTTTGAGCCACGGCAAGCGCGACGCGCCATACGCTACTTTTAAGCCGTAGGTGACCCAGAAAAGAGCGGGTAGTGCGAACAGAGAGAGCCAGAAGAGATGCATGCGGATTGGAGTCGAATGCCAGCCTCAGGGTATCCTAGCATGGATGCAGAAGAGCCTGGCCATTGTGGGAGCGGGGCGCGTAGGACGCGCTCTGGGTCGCGCGTTGCACGAGCGCGGGTGGAACATCCTTGTGGTAGCGACGCGTTCGGAGGCTTCCGCGGGCAAGGCCGTGAAATTCATCCGCGCGGGACGCGCCTTCGCGGGCATCACGCGCCATGCGCTGGCGGCGAAAACCATCCTGGTGACCGTGGCCGACGACACCATTCCAGAAGCCGCGGCGGAGCTGGCGCGCGTGGGCGGGGGACAACTTCGCGGAAAAATCGTGCTGCACACCAGCGGCGCGTGCGATGCTGGCGCCTTGCAAGCAGTGCGGGATTGTGGCGCGTTTGCCGGCTCCATGCATCCGCTGCAGACCTTCAACGGCTTGAGTGTTCCGCCGCTCGAAGGAAAGATTTTCGCGATCGAAGGCGAACTTCCAGCGGTGCGCATGGCGCGCGGCATTGCGCGTTCGTTGGGCGGCGTGCCGGTGAACATTTCGGCGGAGAAAAAGCCGCTGTATCACGCCGCAGGCGCGTTTGCTGCCGGCTTGGTGCTGGCCATGGAAGAGACCGGCGTGCAGATGTTGAAGACGGCGGGCCTGACCCAGCGCGAAGCTTTAGAGGCACTGCTCTCACTGACGCGGCAGGTTCTGGAGCATTACGAAACATTGGGCGCACACAAGGCGTGGACCGGTCCGCTTTCCCGCGGCGATTACCGCGTGGTGGCCGCCCACGAAGAGGCGCTCGCGCAGTGTCAGCCTGAATTTCTGGAAGCGTATCAAGCGGTCAGCCGGCTATCTGCGCACGTGCTGGCCAGCGATCCGGCGGCGGTGCTCGAAAAGCTCGAGACGCTTCCCAGGCACATCACGGCATTGGCCAAATCCAAAGGGGGCTCAGCGTGAGTTCATTGCACATTCCCATTCACCACAACACTTTAAAAAACGGCTTGCGGGTCGTGCTCGCGGCGGACGCCACCGCGCCGGTCGTCACCGTCGGCGTGTACTACATGATCGGTTTCCGCCTGGAGCCGCAGGGACGCAGCGGCTTCGCCCATCTTTTCGAGCACATGATGTTTCAGGGCTCGGAGAACGCACCCAAGATGCAGCACATCAAGCTGATCAATTCGAGCGGCGGCGTGCTAAACGGCTCCACCATGTACGACGTGACGAATTATTACGAAGCGGTGCCGTCGAACGGTCTCGAGCGTGTGCTGTGGCTCGAAGCCGACCGTATGCGCGCCCTGAAGGTTGACGACGAAAACCTGCGCAACCAGCGCGACGTAGTAAAGGAAGAAGTCCGGGTGAACGTGCTCAACCAGCCCTACGGCGGCTTTCCCTGGCTCGATATGCCGCCCGTGGCCTTCCGCAATTGGGCTAACGCGCACAACTTTTACGGCGATTTTCACGATCTCGACGCGGCGAATCTCGCCGATGTGCAAAAATTCTTTAAGACCTACTACGTGCCGAACAATGCCGTGCTCCTGATGCTGGGCGATGTGACGCCGCAGGACGGTTTCGCTCTGGCCGAGAAATATTTTTCCCCGATTCCAACAAGCGCCGCGCCGTCGTTTGCCGATCCCAGCGAACCACCGCAAACCGAAGAGCGCCGCGGCCATGTGGAGGAAAAGTTCGGAACTCTCCCGGCGATGGCGATTGCCTACGTGATGCCCACGCGGCGCACACCCGATTGGTACGCCACGGCGTTGCTCGACCAGGCACTGCATGGCGGGCGCGCGGGGCGGGTTTACCGCGATTTGGTGCTCGAGAGGCAAATCGCCGTCGAGGCGGAAGGCGGCGTGGACGACATTTTTGGCACCAACGGGCCTTCGCAGATGACCACGCGTATCCTGCACAAGCCGGAATATTCCCATGAAGCCACGCTGGCGGCGTTCGACACGATTTTGCGGGAAGTACAGGACAACGGCATCACCGAAGACGAGCTGCAACAGATCAAGGTGAAATGGCGCTCGGACTACTATTCGACGCTGGAGGGCGGACGGGGCGGCTATATGCCGCGCTATGGCCTGATGCACCTGCTGGCATGCTTCACGCTGTTTGACAACGATCCGCAGCTGGTGAATTCGATACTAGATGGTTTCCTGGGGGTCAAACGGGAGGACATTCAGCGCGTGGCCAAGAAATATCTGGTACCGGAAAATCGCGCCATCGTCTTCCGCGCGCCCGTGGCGGGCAAGAAGGAGGCGGCGTAATGGCAACGCAAGCGACAGAAATAGCCAAGGGAGTTCCCGCACTGGCCGCGGAACGCGCGGTCACCTGGCCGAAACGAACGCGAGCGCGACTGGCGAATGGCCTGGAAGTAGTGCTCGCCGAAGCGCATTCCATCCCCAAATTCCACGGCGAACTTTATTTCCGCGCGGGCAACGCCCAGGTTTCGGATCGCTCGACGGGCCTGGCGGAAATGACCGCGACCCTGGTGCGCACCGGCACAGCGCAACGCGCTAGCCGCCAAATCGAAGAGGACCTGCGCCGGCTGGGCGCGGACCTGGGCAGCAGTTCGGGTCAGGACACCAGTGCCATCGGCTTCGCGGGCCTAAGCGAATTCGCCGAGCCGCTGTTGCAACTTGTGAATGAACTGGCGCGCGAAGCGTCTTTCTCGGAAGGCGAATTAGAACGCGAGCGCCGCCAAAAATTGGAAGAGGTGAAGCTGGAGCGCACTTCACCGGGTTTCCTGGCGGGCGAGCGTTTGCGCAAGGTTTTGTTCGGCGCGCATCCCTATGCGTTGGTCTCTCCGAGCGAAGCCCAGGTGACCGCGTACAAGCGTGAGGACCTGCAGGGCGTTTACCGCGAAATTTATGCTCCGGAAAATGCCTTGTTAATGCTGGTCGGTGACTTCGAACCTCAGGCGATGCTGAAGCTAATTGAAAAAACGTTCGGAAACTGGTCCGGCAGGCAGGCACGCCCGAAGGAATTCCCTGCCCCACCGAAGCCGCGCGGCCGCCGCGTCTACCTCGTGCACAATCCCGGTTCCGTGCAGACACAGATCCTCGCCGGGTGCCACGCCATTACACGCAAGCATCCCGACTGGATCCGCCTGGGCCTGACGAACAGTCTTTACGGCGGCGCGTTCAATTCGCGGCTCATCATGAATATTCGCGAAGACAAAGGCTACACCTACAGCCCCCGGAGCAGCGTGAACGCGCTGCGCCACCACGGCTATTTTTCCGTGTCGGCGGCGGTGCGCAACGATGTAGTGGCCGCTTCGCTGACGGAAATTTTCTATGAAATCGACAAGCTGCGCTCCGTGCCGGTCCCCGAAGCGGAATTAAGTGACGCGCAGAACTATCTCACTGGCATTTTTTCGTTGGGGTTGGCTTCGCAGGATGGACTGCTCTCACAATTTTCCACAGTGGAACTGAACGAACTGCCGGCCGATTATCTCGAGACCTACCGCGACAAGGTACGCGCCATCACTTCCGCCGAATTGATGGCCTGCGCGCGCAAATATTGCGACTCCGCGAACATGCAAATCGTGGTGGTTGGCGACCGTGTGCAAATCGAAGACCAAGCCGCCCTCTTCGGCGACTTGGAAATCTACGACGCCCAGGGCAACAAGCTCTAATCGCCCACGGTCATTGATTTATCAGTATTATTTTGGCATTATCCCGGCATGTTTCGGCGCAAGCATTCCGCTGCGTGGTGCGCTTCCCTGCTGGCCGTCTGGATTTGCCCGTTTTCGACTGCCCTTGCCAAGAAAAAACCTCCCACGCATCCCATCAATATCAATACCGCGAACGCGTTGGAACTTGAAGAAGTCCCCGGCATCGGTCCGGCTACGGCGAAGAAAATCCTCGATACCCGGAAAGCCTACGGCGCATTCAAGAGCGTAAATGATCTCCTGGCCATCAAGGGCATCGGGCCAAAGCGTCTGGAGAAAATGCGGGAGTATCTGACCGTAGGCAAAGCGCCGGCAAAGAAGCAGTCCACATCACCAGAACAAGCCTCCGCACACGCGAAGCCCCCGCCGCAAAAGTCTCCCGGCAATCCGGAAACCCGCCTCGCCTCCCGCCGCCAGCGAAGAACCGTAGTTCCCTGTATCGCTTCGCTCTAGCCCACAACGATTCTGCTTCTTCCCACGGGCCGTAGGGGCGAGGGCATGTAGCCCAGGGCGTCAGTCGGCCCTGGGTGCAATCCCAAAAACTGCGCAAGCCCGGGGAGGGGCGACACATCTTGCTTACAAGGCTAGAAATGCTGGTGGGTAGGCTTCGGCGTCGACAAATTCAGCGGCACCTGGTCCGCAATGCGGATGCCATAGCCTTCGAGCGCCACCACTTTCTTCGGGTGGTTGGTGATGACGCGAATATCCTTCAGCCCCAAGTCAATCAGGATTTGCGCGCCGATGCCGCTTTCATGCTGCACCAGCCGCTGGCGCGCCGGCTCGCGGTCAAGTTGACCTCGCGAATGAAAATGAATCTGCGGTAGCTTGCCGGGCGCTTCCGGCGCATCAATGGAAAAGCCCCGGCCGGTGTGATGCAGATACAAAAACACGCCGCGGTCTTCCTGGGCGATTTTTTCCAGCGACTTGGCAATCAAATCCGTGCAATCGCAGGACATGGACCCAAAAACATCTCCAGTCAAACAGTGCGAATGCACCCGCACCAGCGCCGGCGTCGGGCCCTCCGGTTCGCCGCGAACTAACGCGATGTGCTGGTCGTGGTCCACGTCGCTGGCATACGCAATCATCTTGAATTCACCGTAGCGCGTAGGGAGCACGGCTTCCGCCACCCGCCGTACGTAGCGCTCATGCTGCATCCGGTAGCGGATCAGGTCCGCGACCGTGAGCATCTTCATTCCATGCTCGCGGCAAAACTCGCTCAATTGCGGCACGCGCGACATCGTGCCGTCCTCACTCATGACCTCGCAAATCACCCCCGACGGATTCAGCCCGGCGATACGCGCCAGGTCCACGCTGGCTTCCGTCTGCCCGGCGCGTACCAGCACGCCGCCATTGCGCGCGCGCAGTGGGAACATGTGGCCGGGGCGCGCCAGGTCCTGGGGACGCGTCTTGGAATCGATCGCCGTCAAGATGGTGATGGCGCGGTCGGAAGCGCTGATGCCGGTGGTGACGCCGAGCTTCGCGTCAATCGCTTCGGTGAACGCGGTTCCGTGCGTGGAAGTGTTGATGGGCGACATCAGCGGAAGATTCAGTTCGTCGCAGCGCTGCTCCGTGAGCGCCAGGCAAATCAACCCGCGGCCGAATTTGGCCATGAAGTTGATGGCCTCCGGCGTAATCTTTTCGGCGGCCATGGTCAGGTCGCCTTCGTTTTCGCGGTCTTCGTCGTCGACGAGCACAATCATGCGCCCCTGGCGGATATCTTCGACAGCCTCTTCGACGGTGGCAAAACCAAAACGTGTGTCGCTCATGAAATCAGCATAAGGCGCTTGCCTTGGGGTGTAAAGCGGCCCGGGTAGCGCACAAAAGCCGGAACCCCAGGCCACCTGGGCGTACCTATATCACCAACGCCGGCGGACATTATCTGCTCCTAAGTTCTGGTAGGGCCGCTGTCTGCCTGCCCGGCCTTGCCGGGGAAGCTGGCCGCTACGTCAGCGACCAGCCCACAAGAGTGAGTGCCAGGAAAACGGTCAGCGCGACAAGGCTCACCAGCGACAAGGTCTTGCCACTGCCCAGGAGCAGGTTGCGCGTTTCCGCCCTGCAGCACAACACGATGGCCACGATGAGAATGGCCACCCAGGACACCGCGCAGGGCAATCCCGGATAGCGGGCCAGCACGGCCATTGTTTTTTCCGAAGGCTGCCCCGCGGGTATCCACCAGGGCAGGATAGGCGCAAAACCCGCGGCCAGCACGAAGGTCAGTATTTTGCGGCTCAACCAGCTGCGTACCTTGGTAATGGGTTTTGCTTTGCGGACTTTGCGCCACACATAGAATTCCCATGCCAGCAGCCCCGCGGCCATGGGCATCCATCCATAGATCGAAGCTTCCCTGTCCACCCACAGCCACCCGCGAAACAGCCAGCCGCCCGGATGGTTGGTGGCCACGCGCGGCAGCAGAAACCATCCGGTGATGGCGTTGGCGCACACCGCTAGGAAGATGACCATCAAACTGGTGAACTGAATCCACTCGTGCGACGGCGATTTGCCGCAGCGCGAGCAAACTGGGTGCTCCGGGAACATCTTGAGTCCGCAATACTCGCAATACACGGCGACCTCACTTTTGGGCGTTAGTGAGCATTTCGTCAGTCGCGGGAATCGTAGCGCCTCGCAGCGCGCGCGCCTACTGGTCGCACGTGCAGGCACCTCGATCGCCCGGCCACTGGACGAGCGGATAGGGATTTCCTATTTTTGAAGAATTGCCTGGGGGTCTCCTTCCGGGCCGTTAATAGCAACCTGTAGAACGAGCCGGGGATCGAAAGGAGGCACCGGGCGGGGTCGCCTTCGCGTAGTCTTGCTGGGCCGAGGTCAGTTCGCCATGCTGCTCCGCGATCCGGCCAAAGCCGTACCAATCGTTGGAATTGGGCTCCTCTATATTGAGTAATTCCATGGCTTTGTTGGGTTGCGGATTGAGGGTCTCTGCCCTTTTGCGCGCTTCCGTAAATTCACCGGTAGAACAGGGCATAGGGAAGATTGATCAGCGTGCCCTCTGAGCGAGTTGTGTTCAACGCGCGGAGGCCGTGGCTGGGGCGGCTTTCTGGCGGCTAGCTCGCCACAGGGCGACGTAGGGTTGCAGGTCTTCCATCAGTTTGGCAAATTGCGCGAGGTCGAGGGACTGTGCGCCGTCGCTGATGGCTTTCTCGGGCGCGGGATGCGTTTCGATGAGGAGGCCGTCGGCGCCGATGGCTACGCCTGCTCGCGCGACGGGCGGCACTAGGCTGCGCTTCCCGGTGGCGTGGCTGGGATCAAGTATCACGGGCAGGTGGGTGAGTTCGTTGAGCACGGGAATCGCGGAGATGTCGCAGGTATTGCGCGTGGCGGTTTCAAATGTGCGGATGCCGCGTTCGCAGAGAACCACATCGGGGTTCCCATGCGCGGTGACGTATTCGGCGCTCATCAGGAGTTCCTTGATACTGCTGCTGAGGCCGCGCTTCAGTAGCACGGGTTTTCCGCATCTGCCGAGGGCCTTCAGCAGCATGAAGTTCTGCATATTGCGCGCGCCGACCTGCAGCAGATCGGCGTAGCTGGCGACGAGGTCCACGTCACGGTCGCCCATAACTTCGGTGACGATGGCCAGGCCGCTGGCTTTCTTGGCTTTTTGCAACAGCTTCAGGCCTTCTTCCTCCATGCCTTGAAAATCGTAGGGCGAGGTGCGCGGTTTGAAGGCACCTCCGCGCAGCAGCTTCGCGCCGGCTTTAGCCACGGCTTCCGCGGAGCGCATGATCTGCTCCTCGCTTTCCACGGAGCAGGGCCCGGCCATCACTACGAACTCATCGCCGCCAATCTCGGTGCCATTGACCTTGATGCGTGTTTTACCGGGGCGAAACTCCTTGCTCACAAATTTGTAAGGCGCGGTGATACGCACCACATTTTCGACCTGCGGCAAGGCTTCGACCGATTCCATGCAGGCGGTGACATCGCCGACGCCGACGACGCCGATGACCACGCGCTCTTCGCCTTCGATGGAATGCACCTTGTAGCCAAAGTGGTGGACGATGGCGGTCACCTGGTCGATTTCTTCGCGGGTGGAATGGAGTTTCATGGAGATGATCATTAGGGCGCAGTTCCCTTTCGTGTTTTTTGCCGCCTGAAAATAAAAAAGCCCACTCTTTGCGAGTGGGCCAAAATTCCTGGTGCGCTCGAACTAGACGGCGGCCCCTCGCAGATGAGTGCGGTAGGTAAATCGCCACGCGTAAGAATAGAACGAGCGGTTCATTGAGTAGGAGTGTAGCGGATTTG
>DATFSI010000051.1:0-6070 GCA_035262705.1 Candidatus Acidiferrum sp.
ACGGCCTTCTCAATTTCTTCCGTGAACAGTTCGGGCTTCGCGGCGGAAAGGCAGATGCCGGTGGGATTCTGGTCGACTACCTTGCGGAAGACGGTAATTTCGCCGAACGGGTCGTAGGTTTCCGGGCCGACGAGTTCGGCCTTGACGCCGAGAGACTGGGCGGCGTCGAGGAAGCCGGCCTCTGCTTGTTTCCAGTAAGGCAGATTGATGTTGGTGGAGACAAAAACGTAGCGCTCGGTTTCCTGATGGTAGGGTCTGGCGCAGGACACCAGATAGGCCGCACAAGCAAAAGCGAACGTCATTAGTAGTCCGGCCACATATCGCCTCATCGGAACTCTCCTTTCGAGATCCAGCCCGCAGGCGCGGAAGACAGAAAATGCGCGGACGGATGGATGCCTAATGGAAAGAATCGGGAACGAAGAAGGCGGGTCACCTCCACGGCTTGTCGGAGCTTACGTGCCGCAGCGGCAACATGCGGCGAGGTGCATAGTGCCACTAAGCGAACCATAGGTCGGCGAGGCATCGTTCGTCAAGCGGGGATCGTGTCGGAGAGGAAGCCAGTTGGGTGACTACATTCGCGTGCGAAAGGCGAACGGCACAGTCGTAGAGACCCCGGCCGGAGAACTTCGAGGACATGGTGGCCGAAATCACGGGGCAGGCGCCTTTCTACAGCCACATTCGCGAAAGGCATGCGGCGGTAAAGGGCCTGATCCCGGGCGATGTTCTCGAGTACCGGACGGTGACACGATTGACGAAGTCGCTGGCGGCGGACGGAGACAAGTATCCTATACCCATGAAGGTTGTGAAGTAGCGGAACCGCTTGTTGCGCAGATTCATGAGCCGCGGAAAATCCAAATCGCCCGCCAAACAGTCCAGATGGAGGAGATTCCTGAGCGCTTTTGTTTTGTTCCTGGTGATCCTTGGTCTGGCAATTCGCCCGGTGAGCCGGGGAGCGTTGTTCTACCGGAATCATCGTGGCGAAGCGGTTTTTGTTCCCTTTGTTCTCCTAATAGCCGCAATTGTCGTGGTCATCGTTTTCATCGAGCGAAATCGAAAATAGGCAGGACGCAGGCCGTTGGCAAGAGCAGTACAACTGTCCCTTCGGCCGGTATCGCCTTAGCTGGGGACTTACTAGACTCAGCAGGTACCTCGGGGAGGCGACCATGTTGAAGGCCAGGGCCATGTTTTGCGTGTGCGCGTGCGGACTTTTCTTGTCTGCAGGGGCAGCGTTGGGCGAAGCTGTGCCTCAGGAGAGTGGAAGACCGTTGGAGGCGGCTAGACTACTGGCATTGGTTGCAGGGAATGCCCTGCCCGAAAATATTGCGGCGCGGGTTGAGTCGCGGGGATTGGCGTTCCAGCCGAGCGAGGAATACCAGAGGCTGCTGCAGCGGGCTGGGGCGAGCGCGGGCGTGATGAAAGGTCTACAAAAGGCGAAGGTAAGCGCGGGCAGCGACGCGAAGGGAGAAACGCGGGTGTGGGCCCACTTGAGCCTTGCCGGGAAGTTGATCAAGGAAAAGAAGTATGTGGACGCGGAAACGGAGCTGAATGCCGCGCTGCAGGCGGGCGCGGACAAACTGGAAGCCGGATTCGTGATGGGCGAAGCGCTGCGCCAGCAGGAGGAATGGGAGAAAGCGGCGGCGGTATACATGGAGATCGTGAAAGAAGACAAGGACTTTCCGGAAGCGCAGACAAAGCTAAGCTTTGTTTTCTATCGGATGGACAACGCGGAAGAATCTCTTCGGGCGGCCAAGATAGCGCTGGAAGCGACTCCCAACAACGCCGAAGCGCACAAGAATGCGGGCCTGGCGCTGGAGAGCATGCGGAAATACGACGCGGCGGAGAAAGAGTACCAGGAAGCATTGCGCCTCAAGCCGGACTACGAAAATGTGCACGCCGATCTGGGCATCCTGCTCTACGACAAGAAGGATTACGATGGAGCGATCGCCGAATTCAAGAAAGGGCTGGCGCTGAACCCAAACGAGGCTACGGTGCGGTTGAATCTGGCGCTTGCGTACGACGCGAAGAATGAAGCAAACGACGCGATCCGGGAATTACGCGAAGCCAAAAAGCTGGATCCCAAGAATTTCCTGATACGGCAAAACCTAGGTTCCATATTAATTCATCAGGACAGGAACGCAGATGCTGTGGCGGAACTCCGGGAATTGGAGGCTATAGCCCCGGAATCGGCGGTTTGCCATTTGTGCTTGTCGATGGCCTTGTACAAAACGAATGATTTCGAAGCGGCCCAAAAAGAGGCGCAAATCGCGGTGAGACTGGACCCGGGGAATGCAATGACTTACCTGGCGCTCGGACAAATTTATGAAGTACAAGGGAAGAGCGAACTCGCGTTGAAAGAATACCAACAGTCCGAAGAGATGGATCCGGATTCGGTAGAAACGCGGATTTGTGCAGCGCGCATATTGCTCGCGATGAAACAAGGTGCCAAGGCACAGCAGGAACTGAAAGCCGCCAAAGACCTGGAACCGGGGAACGCGCTGGTCCATGAGCAATATGGAAAAGCACTGGAGGCTTCGGGAAAGTTGAAGGAGGCAAAGAGCGAGTATCAGGAAACACTTCTGCTCGATAAAGAAAATATCTACGCGCTTCTGGATTTGGCCAAGCTGGAAGAGAAGCAAGGCGATTGGCCGAACGCGATGGAGCATTACCGGGCCGCCGTGAAAATCGTACAGGCAGGCATGATGGGCAGCCATGGGCCGAAGACTTTCGTGGACGCGCCGGGAGCTTACCAGGTGGCGCAGATGCGCTTGAAACAATATTTGTCGGAGCTGAGAGCGGGGGGAAAAGGCCAAGAGGCGGCGGCTTTGGAAGCACGGTTGGAATCCAAGGAAACCAGCAAGGGGATTTCCGGGAAGCTGGATGCGGCGATGGAGGCGGGCGGCGAGGACTACAAAGAGAAGCGGTTTGCCGAAGCGGAAAGAAACTACTCGGAAGCGGTGAGGCTAGGCGAGCAGCTTCGGCCGGAAGGCCGCCTGGTCCTGGCGCTGGGCTATCTTGGTTCGCTATATGCATTGCGCAAGGACTATCCAGATGCGCAGACGGCGTACGAACGATCGTTGAAAACGGCCGAGGAGGTCTATGGACCGGGCGCTCCGCAGGTGGGGCAGGTGCTGGAAGCCCTGACGCGGTTGAACCTGGAGCAAGGCGACAAAGGACGCGCGGAGACCTACGCGCAACAGAATCTGGAGATGGCCGAGAAAAACGCGGGAACGAACAGCTTCAGCTATTCCCTTGCGCTGATGGCGCTGGGCTACGTTTATTTCTCGCAAAAGCAGTATACGAAGGCGGAGCCGTACATAACGAAGGCGGTCGAGATCCATCAGCAGCTTTCCGGCCCGCAAGCAATGATCATCGTTTCGAGCAAACAGATGCTGTGCACGATCTACGATGGAATGGGACAGCCCGCCAAGGCCGCGATGTGCGCCAGCGAGCTAACGCCGGTGATGGAGCGAGCCTATGGGGAAAACAGCCAGGCGCTGGTCCCGCTGCTGACATTGCGAGCCAAAGCGCTGCGGGAACTGGGCCGTGTCACGGAAGCGGATCAGGTGGAGCAGAGGAAGAAGTCGCTCACCCAAGCTACTGTGAGCGCAAACTAAGTGACCGCCGCAAATCCATCCGGTGGACTATTGGACGACAAGCACTTCCATAGGTGCGTAGATAAGAACCGAGCGCCCCGGCACGCCGGTGGACAAGCGGCGAAGCGTGTAGCGGAACGGACGGGGACCACTTAGAATGCCCGAGGATTCCAAACGATAGTAAGTCTGCTCGTAGCGAACTACGCGAGGCGGCGTCCACTCGTCTTTGCGCCGAGAACTCAGGATTTCCAGAATTTCCTCGCCGCCTGATTTTTGAAAGTGCAACTGATCGGGCACTTGCGGGGTACGCGCGATCATCAGGCGCTCCCAGAACGCACTCCAGAAGGAGGTAGCGTCGCCGCGAAGGCCGGCGTCAGCCGCGAGCCCGGGACGCTGAGTTCGAAACGGCGCGAAGAATATCTTGTCGAACAGCGCCAGAGGCAGAGTTCCATAAACGCTGCCGGTGAAGGCGGCAGCGCAAAGGCGGACCACGCCTTCCAAAATGAAAAAAGCGAGCAGCCACGTGAACGGATGAGCTACCCAGAGCGAAAGAGCAAGGCCGGAGATCTGTTGATCGGTAACGGGCCCGAGCTTGCCATCAGCGGCGGCATTCACAGCGCGATCCGCCCATTTTGTCATCGCGTACATGTACCAGTAGGCAGAGCTGACAATGGCGCCGAGGGATTCGAGAAGGCTGCTCAGTGTGGCGGCGCGAGCAGGCTGCGTGTTTCGTTGAAAACCAAAAACTTCACGCCAGGGTTCGGGAAGAAGGGCAAGAAAGGGTCCGAGAATATAGGTCCACATTGGGTTAATCGGAGAGATTGTAGGCTCTCGAAGAAAAAGGAATGCCAGAAATTTCCGGAACGCGGTCCAAAAAGTACCGAGGTGCCGCTTGCCGCGAGACGCCTCAGGTGTCGGCGGAGGATTGACGGAGCTTGAAGCGCCGGATTTTGCCGGTGGCGGTGCGGGGGAGTTCGGAGACGAATTCGAATTTGCGCGGGCGCTTGTAAGTGGGAAGGCGGGCAACGACGAAATCGAGAAGAGCGGTGGTGAGCGCGGAATCACCGCTAAAGCCCGCACGGAGCACGACCCAGGCGACAGGCTTGGCGAGGCCGTGCTGGTCCTGATGCACGACGACGGCGACTTCAGCGACGGCTTCGTGTTCGAGCAGGACGTTTTCAATCTCCACCGGGCTGACCCAGACGCCACTGACCTTGAGCATGTCGTCGGTGCGGCCGGTGAACCAGTAGTATCCGTCCTTATCCTGATAAAACTGATCGCCGGTGCAAAGCCAGTCGCCATGGATGGTTTGCTTGGAGCGCTCGTGGCGGTTCCAGTAGGCGGAACATGAAGCATCGCTTTTGAGCCACAGCGTTCCGATTTCGCCTTGTGGGACACGATGGCCGTGCTCGTCGAGGATTTTCGCTTCATAGCCGGGTATGAGGCGGCCGCTGGAGCCATGACGCACGTCTCCGGGCGAATTGGAGATGAAGATGTGCAGGGCTTCCGTGGAGCCGATGCCGTCGAGGACATCGAAGCCGAAGCGTTTCGTGAAGCGGTCGCAGAGGATGGCAGGGAGGGCTTCGCCCGCGGAAACAGCGAGACGGATGCTGGAGAGATCGAATTCACTGTTTTCGCGACGGTGCTCGAGCAGCGCGGCGAAATTCGAAGGCATGGAGAAGAAAAGCGTGGGGCGATGGTGCTCGATGATGGAGTAAACGTTTTGCGGCGAGGGGGGGCCGGGACAGAGGATGGAAGTACCGCCGACGGCGAGGGGGAAATACAAGGCGTTGCCGAGGCCGTAGGCAAAGAATAATTTCGCAGCGCTGAAGAAACGGTCGGATTCCGAGATTTTCAGGATTTGGGCGGCGTAGCGTTCGGTGGCTACAACCATGTCGTGCTGCAGGTGGATGCAGCCTTTGGGGAAGCCGGTGCTGCCGGAGGAGTAGAGCCAGAAGGCGGTGTCATCTTTACAGGTGGGCGCGGCGGCGAGTTGCGAGCTGGCGGCGCCGAGGAAATCAGCGAAAGTAATTGTGCCGGGAGGGGCTGCGCCGACGACGAGCACGTGCTCCAGGAAAGGCAGATGCTCGTGCGGGATTTGTAGGATGAGATGAGAGAGCGAGTCGCCGACCACGGCGACGCGGGCGCGCGTGTCGTTGAGCAGGTATTCGTATTCGTTGGAGCGCAGCAGGGTGTTGAGGGGAACGGGCACGGCTCCGATCTTGATGGCGCCGAAGAAGCAGTAAGCGAACTCGGGAATGTCCGGAAGCAGGAGCAGGACACGCTCTTCCATGCGCACTCCGAGGGTGTTGCGCAGGCCGGAGCCGAAGCGGTTTACGCGCTCGTGGAGCTGCGCATAGGAGGCGCGTGTGTCGCCACATTCGATGGCGATGCGGTGGCCGCGGCCTTCGGAGAGGTGGCGGTCAATAAAATATTCGGCGGCGTTGAATTTCTGCTGTTCTTGGCCGTGGAAGGCG
>DATFSI010000052.1:0-16230 GCA_035262705.1 Candidatus Acidiferrum sp.
CCCTTCATGCCCACGCAGGCGCCCACAGGATCCACATCTTTATCGCGGCTGGCGACAGCGACCTTGGTACGCTCGCCGGCTTCACGCGCGGCTGCGCGAATCTGCACCGTGCCGTCGTAAATTTCCGGCACTTCCATTTCAAACAAGCGCTGCACCAGGGAGGCGTCCGCTCGCGAAACGATCACTTGCGGCCCCTTGGCCGCGCGGTCTACTGCTTTGATCACCACGCGGAGCCGCTCGCCGATATTATAGGTCTCGAGCTTCGACTGTTCCCGCTTCGGCAGACGCGCTTCGGTGCGGCCCATGTCCACAATCAAATCGGGTCCTTCGGCGCGCTTCACGATCACCGTGACGAGTTCCCCGGCGCGGTTGTGATATTCGTTGTAAATCGTGTCGCGCTCGGCTTCGCGCACCTTCTGCAGGATCACCTGCTTGGCAGTTTGCGCAGCGATGCGGCCCAGCACTTCGGTGGGTTTGGGGCTGATGATTTCCGTGCCGATTTCCGCGCCGGGATTCTTCTTCTTCGCGTCGGCCAGGCTGATTTCGCGTTTCGAGTCAGTGACTTCCTCGACGACGGTGTGCACCGCGTACACGTCCACCTGGCCGGTTTCGTGATTGAACTTTCCGCGCAGGTCCTCTTCGGACTTATAGAACTTGCGAGCCGCCACCACCATGGCGTCTTCGATGGCGGAAATTACCACTTCCGGTTCAATGTGCTTTTCCCGGCTCAACATCTCGATTTGTTGATAAAGCAGATTCGCCATTTCTCTTCCCTAAATTTCCACTACCAGGTTCGCCTTGCGAATCGTTTCGAGAGGTATCTCGACGACTCGCGCGTCTTTTCCTTTCAATTCCATGCGGACTTTCCCGTCCGCAAAACCTTTCAAGCGCCCTTCGAAAAACTTGGCCTCACCAATCGGTTCGCTAGTCGAGATCTTGGCCAGACGGCCGGCAAAACGTTCGAACTCCGCGGCCTTTTTCAGCGCGCGGTCCAATCCCGGCGAGCTAACTTCCAGGGTATAACCCGGCCCCGGAATCAACTCTTCCACGTCGAGAATGACGCTGAGCTGCTGGCTCACGCGCTCGCAATCGGCGTGACTGATATTTGGGAAAGGGTTTAACGCTTCCTCTCCCTCAATCGCCCCTGTGGGTTTCACGGGGGGCACACGGTCGATGTACACCCGGAGAAACCTTTGCTTGCCGATCTTCCATTCGACATCCACGACTTCCAGGCCTTCCGAACGAGCCACGCGTTCGGCGGCGTCGCGGATTTTTTCCAAATTCACCTAAAGACTCCACGGCCTAAGCCGGTCGAAAGCTCAGCACCGCCGGCGGCAACAAAAAAGTGGGCTTGCGCCCACTCCATGGTGCGACCCGATTCAGAGCGAAGTAGCAGTATATTCCCGGGGAAAGGTAAATGCAAGGTACCGGTGGGGTTAGCGGCCGTAACCCGTGACCGATCAAGGTCTTGGTGTTGAATGATCCTGCGCTGGGAACCATCGAGATCTTCGAAACCGGGGAGGGAAAGAATAATCTGAAGACCCAGGTTCAAAACGAACCTGGGGCACCTCCGCCTCTCTTTCCTTTTGCACAAGGCAGCGAGCGGGCATCTTTGCTGCACACCATCGCGTAGACCAAAGAAAAAGGCCGCCTTGCGGCGGCCTTTGTGTTTGTTTTGCAGAAGCTTGGGTTACGGCTTGGCGGGAGCGGCCGGCTTGGCGGCAGGCTTGGTGGCCGGGGCCGACGATCCAGCCTTAATCGGATACTGCTGATCGTAGAGGCGGATGATGTCCTGGGTCACGTCAATGCTGTTCGAAGCATAGATGATGGGCGAATTCTGCGCTGAGGAATCGAACACCGCGGTGAAGCCGTTTTCGCGCGCGTAGCGGTCGAGCACGTCCATCATTTTGCGGCCGATGCGGTCGACGACATCCGCTTGTGCGGCGTTCACGTCTTCCTGGAGCTCATTGTTCTTGCGGTCGAGCTGCGCGGCCAGGCGTTGGCCCTGGGTCTGCGCCTTGGCTTTCTGTTCGTCGCTCCAGGTGGTCTGGTTCGCAGCGAGCTGCTGCCGAAGGTCGTTAATCTGCTTGTTGAGGCCCTCCAATTCGTTCTGCCGAGAGGCAAATTGCGACTGGAGTTCGGCGGAAGCCTGCTTGCCTTCCGCAGTGGTCACAATGGCCTGGCGCACATTAAGCACGGCGATTTTGCCGGCCGCGGGCGCCGCTGCTGCCTGTCCGAAAACGGCAGCCGTGCCGAGAAGGCACAAAGTCGCCGCCGCAGCCACACGAAACGTATTTCTGGAATTCACAGTATTCTCCTTAGTTATCGTCTCAGGCTCTGCCAATCCCTCAGGGGTCGGCATGCCTTTGTTCACCGCTGACCGGTCAAAACCTTTTCAAATCGCATCGGCCCGCGCCCAGTTGCCAAATCGGCGCCGCGCAAAGCGAACAGTATAGCCGAGTCGCTCACTCGCCCGCAAATGGCCGCGCAGCGGCATCGGCGGGATTTCCCCTACTTCGGCATCTCCAGGAAGATCAGGCGATTGTTGTTCTGATCCGCAATGACGGCGACGTTGCTGAAGGTGTCGACGTCGACAGCGAACTGCGACATGCTGGTAATCCCCAGCGTCTGCCGAGTACGGAAATTCAGAATGTCCACGACGGAGCTGCTGTTGGAAGTGGAATTGACGGTCAGCAAGGTTCCGGTCTGAAAATTGTAGCCGAGCGAAAAAGGATTGATGCCCACCTGCACGCTGGTGACTGAACCGGTATCCGGGTTGAAGGAGAAGACGGAGTTGGCCTGCGTTGAGGCGGCGTAGAAGAGCCCCGTCGTGGTCGAGGTCGTATTGTTGGGGTCTCCGGGGTCATAAACAATTCCGGTAAGACTTGCGCTGAGTGAAGAAGCGGAACCCGTCGAAGTCTTTACCGGCGGGGTAGTGGCAAGGCTCACGACATCAATGCCGGCCGCGACAGCCGTGACGCTTCCGGAATTCTGCAGGTTGGTTACCGCAGCGACCGAGCGGTTCGGATCGACGGCGATCGCCGTCGGCGGTCCACTTAAAGCGACCGGCGTGGCGGGCGGCGCGCTTCGGACGTGCCCGCCGCCTCCCGCGGGATCATCGGGAAGGAGAACGGTCAGGTCGATTGAAGTGAGGGTATTGGAACCATTGTTGCCGATGAGCGCCAAGGCACGATCCTGGTCGATAGCCACACCGACGGGCGAGAGGCCCACCGCGATGCTGGTGGCCGTGGTGGTAGTGGTTCCCGAAGTGACCTGCCAGTTGACTAGCTTGGGATTGTCGGGTGTTTGCTGGTTGGCGTAGTCAATGATCATGGCGGTGCCGTTCGGTGTATCGCCGTTGTTGGCAACGACGGCATAGCCCATGCGCGGAATCACGGCGATCCCCAAGGGGTTTTTGCCCACGGCAACGCTACCGATGATTGCTCCATACGGGACAACGGTGCCGCCCGAGGTCATAAAGCCGCCCGGGTTGAGAGTAATCACTGAGACGCTGTTACAGGCGAAATTGGTGACGAGGGCAATGTGGCGGCTCTGGTCGATGGCGACCGCTTCCGGACCTTGCGGGAAACTTGAGGTTGGCATGCATCCATTCATGCCGCCGCTGGCCATATCCAGAAGACCGACGACGTGGAGGCCGATGGAGTTTGTGGGCAGGCCACCGGAACCGGACTGGAGGTCGACCGCATAATCGTGCGGGGCGAAGAGAAGAGCAGCGGGAATGGTGACATCTACTTCCGAGTCGCTGACGACGGTGATGGGGAGAGGTTGCGCATTGGCCATTCCCGGGAGGAGGAAGGAAGCCCGTCCATCGAGCCTGGCAACGGGAGTCGTGACGGTGCTGAATCCCTGGCCGAGGATGCGCACGGTGGCCGTCCTGCCCATTTGAACGGCCTGGGGCATACAGGGCTGCTTAGGATCACCCGGGCTGCAGACGCCCGGTGCATGGGACGGCGCCCCGGTGCTGAGTGGCGGCTGGATAACCGGCACGCCGTAGCAGGTGGAGGCATCGGCAACGTTCTGACAAGCAGGATTGGGCAATTGCAAATCCTGGATGTGGGCTTTCTGGAAGTTGCCCCCCGAATCCAGACTCATGTACGAGAGGCTGTTGCTGCCGGCATTGGCCACGAGGATGAATTTGGACTTGGGGTCGTAAACCATCGGGCCGTACACAGGCACGGCAGTAGTCTGCCCGGAGGGGGTGTAAGAACCCTGGCCAATCTGGCCGACGGGAATGGCCGCAATGATGCGCGTGGGAGCAGCGAAAGAGCCGCCTGTCGTGGGGCCCCCGGGATTGATGAACGAGACCTTATTTCCGTCCTCGTTGGGATTGGGATTCGCCGTAGGCGCGTAAGCCATCAGCACGTTGGTGAAGGGATCAAAGGATACGGAGCGAAATCCGATTTCCGGCGCGCCGGTTGTCGTGCAACTCGAATTTGCGCAACTGCCGGTGGTGAGCGTCAAGGAAGTTTGCGACTGATCCAGAGTACTGATGAAACCAATCTGGCCGGAGGAGTTGTTGTAATTGGCGAAGCCGAATGAGTGGGTGATGGAGTTGATGGCCGCGCCGGAAACCTGCGACAAGGTACCGAAGGAAAAAAACGGCACGCCGTATTGGACGGTGCCGAGCATATTGGCGGGGTTGCTCTCAATGTCGTCGCAGTTGATCTGATCCGGCTGGGAGTAGGAAAAGGTAAACGGAGTAACGGTTCCCGGAAGGATCTGGAAAGTGCCGTTGAAGTTGGAGCAGGATTTTGTGGCCTTGAGGCCGGAGATGATGACCGTGCCACCGAGGACCGGGTTGATGCCGTTGTTGGTGGTGGTGATGATCTTGGTGATGCCGGCGGTGCGCACGGCACCGCTGGTGCCGCCGGAGACGAAGGGAGCGATCTGGACGGTCGTCCCCTGCTGCAAGAGATCGACAACAGAGGTGCTGCTCGTGCCGCCGCCAGGAGTGACGTAAGCCAACGGCGCGTTAGGGGACATGATGACTTTCGGAGTGCTGCCGGTGACTACGGACACGGGAGCAATGGCGCAAGGCGGGACCTGTCCCGCGAGGAAGCAAATATGCGTATCCTTGCCATCGAGGTTGGGATTCACATCCACGATGAAACCGACGTTAGTGTTCGCGTAGGCGATCATTCCGAGGTGCGTGCCGGGATCAATGCCGATGGAGAAGGGCGTGCCCAAGGTGGATGTTGACGCCGGGAGTCCCAACAATGTGGGCAGGTCGATGGCAAAGGATTTGAGCAAGCCGGAAAGAGCGAGGCCGTTCTTCGGTGGAGAAACTCCATAGAGGTAGACCTTGTTATCACCGCTGGCCAGCACGGCCAGAAGGTCGCCACCGTTATTTCCGTTGACGGTGAGATTGAGCTGCGCATCCAGGGCCACACTGGTGGGCTGGGAGTTTGCCGTGCCGACGGCGATCGGCCCGCCGGAAAGAGCCGGGGCGCTTCCGGACAGATCGACAAGCTGAATCTGGCCGGGGCCCTGCTCGGCGATGACCGCGAACTGGTTTATAGAATCAAGCGTGATATCACTGGGCGCGGGGTTCCCTCCGCCGGGCAGGAGAACACAATTCGGGAATGCACCAGACAAATGTGTGGGAGGCGAGGCGATCGATGGATCGATGCAAGTGGGGGAAGGCGAGTTTGTGGGGTTGGGAGTGAAATTCGCAAAGTTGGGCTGAACCGCGGCGTTGGTAATGGCGGTGGGAAAAAGGGGCGGCGCGCCAGCCGGCGGGGTGGCGCTAACGCTGATCTCATAGAGGCCGGGGGGCGGCAACTGGAAACTATTGGTTGAGCCTTTGATCTGCCTGGGCCCGGAACCTGAATTCACAGGAGGGTTCACGTTTTGGCCGGCGAACTGTAACTGTGCCGAAGTGCCAGTGGGTCCGAAATAGCCACCGTCCACATTTATAGGCACCGAAGTCGCTCCGCTGGCGGCTTGTTGAATGCTATCGGGAACAGCGCCAACCAATCCGGGGCTGGCATTGAGAATGTGCAACGGGCAAGCGACAGAATAAGTACCGTTTGGAAAGAACGCGCAATTAGCCGGTGGTTGAGCGGGCTTGGTACCCGGCAGGTTAGCAATCATAATCCAGGCCGGGTGAACCGGGTCTGGTTCCGGCTGTGCCAATTGGGCGGCTTGCAAGCGAACGCGCGCAAGGATCGAGGCGTCGCAAGTCACAGTCGCCGTCGCTCCATTAGTTCCCTTGGTCGCAGGCGTGCAGTAAGCGGTCGAGATGGGAGCATTGAATACCTGGGAACTATTGTTGAGTTGGGTGAGTTTGGCGCTTGCGAAATCCGAAGAGGTCGGGGCAATAAAAAAGATCTGGGCGGTATTCAGCAGGTTCTTGGCGCTCAGGAAGATGTCCTGGAGGACGCCACCCGCGGCAACGGTGTCCGGAAAGATGCCGGTAAAAGTGGCGGGGTTGGTGGTGGCATTGACCAAAATGATGGTAGCGGTCTGAAATTCAGTCTGGTCAGAGGCAGACCAGGCCACCAGGATGACAGTGGTTGCTGCGGTGCTTTTGCTGCCGGGAGGAGTGGTATCGGTTGGCAAGGTGGCCGGTGGCGTATAGATGCCGTTGTTGTTAGCGTCCATCGTTCCGCAAGTGGGGGAGCAAGTGTCTGACTGCGGCTGCGCGACTTGATTGAACGTATTGCTGGAGGCGGAGTTGGGCTGCACCAGCTTGTACTGCACGTTGAGTGGCGGGGAGTTCTGGAAGGTAACTTGGAAGGTCTGCTGAACCGGCGGCATAATGCCGACGGGAACGGTAGCGGTAGTGGGACTAATGGAAACCCGGATGCCGGAATCGAGACCCACCGTAGCGGTTCCGGTCTTTTTGTTATCGGCGTCGGCCTTAGCTGTAAAGGTGAGTACGGGCTTGAAAGGTTTGGGGAAATTCTCGAGTGTCGGCGCGGTGTAGGTCAAGACGTTGGAGCCATTGGCGGTGCTGATGGTCCAAGTGCCGAAGGAGCCGGATTCGCCATTGCCGCTGAGCATACCGCCTGAGGTGCAGGTTCCTTTGATGGTCTGCGCATTTTGTTTCGGGTCGGTGGCCGGGATTGTGTACATATAATTGCAGTCCCAGTTGCTCACCATGGTGTTGGTGGAGCCGCTTACGACTGCGGTAAAGGTCTGCACCTGTCCGGCAAGCACGGGAACCGCGCTCGGCGTAACGGAAACCGTGATGACGTTGACACTGGAACTGCTGCAGCCGGAAATCAGGAGCACCAGCCCCACAACTGCCAATAACGTCGTTTTTCCCGTCAACCACTTCATGGATCGATTCTCCTAGTTGATTCGCCGCAGGCCCCCTGCGGCTTTCTTTCTCTCTCTTCTCACAAACTCTTTGCCGACCGCACGCGCCTAGAAGGTGCGGCTGACAGTAAACCGGAACGTCGTCTTGGGTTCAAAATAATTCAGCCCCGATGGAGCGAAGACCGGACTCAGGGCCTTGGCCACCGCAGGGTCGCAACTCTGCTGCCAGTTGTTGATATCAAACGGGAACAAAGGATTGGTCAGCCCGGAGTTCTGGCATTGCAGGGCAACCAGCGGCCCGTTCACCTGCGAGCCCGGGGCGTACAACGTGTGATGCAAGCGCAGAGGGTTATACGCGTAATAGATCCGGAACGGCGCCTGAACGATGGGCAGGTTTACGATGAACTCGACTCCCGCGGAATCGCGCAGCTTCCAGTTTGTGCCGGAGGCAATCTGCAACTGCGCCTGCTGGTTGACCAAAGGAAAATTCTGATTGATATTGTCGACGCCTGTGGGATCGAGCTGCAGCGCGCTTTTCCGCAGAATACCGACCGTACCAATGTCGTTGAAGAAGGACATGGCGACCGGGCCGGCGATGGGAATGCGGTATTCCAAGTTCATGACGCCTTGCGTATCGCCGCCAGGGAAAGTAATAGTTTTGACCAGCACCGGAACCTGGAACTGTTTTCCCGAGATCGAGATGCTTTCGTTCACGACATTGGGGATATAGGTGACCGGGGAAACCGCGCGAATATCAAATCCGCGGAGGTCATTTTCGCCGCCCAGATAGAAGCGGCTGTAGGGTGGCACTTCCTTGCCGGCGTATCCGGTGGTGAAACCTCCGAGCAAACGCACACCAATGGAATTGCGGCGATGATTGACGGGACGGAAATACTTGAGTTCGCCGACATTGGTGATGGTGTTGACATTGCCGCCGATGGGCCCGCCTGTGAAGGACAAAGAGTAGAAGTAGCTTTTGCCGCGGGTGGCGTTGATGGGGTTGTCAATGGTGTTGTAGCTGATGGTGCCGGTAATAGTGCTGGCGATGATTCCGTCAAGCGCGCTGGGACCCGCCAGGCTGCCGAATCGCAGGGATTCGAACAAAAGCTGGGAAGACGCATTATAGGTGGAGATGTTGGTGCGGGTAAGACCGTAGGTGATGCCGATATGCGTGAAGACGTGCTTCTTGAGCGCGTAATTCGCGAAAGTGGTGAAGCCGGTGCTGTTCTGGTTGTAATCTTGGATGAATTGCGGGTTGATGCTGACTTGCTGGCCGGTAAGCAAGGCCGCTTGCTGCGCCTGGTTGAATTTGTAAAGCGTGGAAAACACGGTGAAACCGGTGCTGATCGGCCGATCCAGGAAATACGGCTCGGTGAAGCCAAACATCAGGTTGCGCTGGTATTGGCCGACCTGGCCGGAAAGAGTGAGCGTTTCGCCGAGGCCAAGGAAGTTGTTGGTCTGGTAGGTGAGTCCGATGAAGCCACCAGCAAGGCCGCTGACGCCACCCTGCAAGCCAATGGACTGTTTACCCTTTTCCTTGAGCTTGAGGAGGAGATCGACGGTCCCGGCTTTGGTGTTGCGCTTGATTTCGACGGCCTTATCGGCGTCGATTTTGTCGAAATAGTCGAGCTGGTTGATGCGCAGAATACTTAATTCCCAGGCGCGCTTGTTGAAGAGGCCGCCTTCGTCGATCAGTAACTGGCGGCGGATGACCTTGTCGCGAGTGGTGGTGTTGCCGCTGAAGTCGATGCGGCGGACGTAATACTGCTTGCCCTCATCGAACTTCATGGTCACGTCGATGCGCTTGGCGGCCTGATCGATGTCTGTTTCCGGCGTGGGCACAAAGTCGATGAAGCCGTACTGGCCGTAAATCTTGGTGTACTCGTCGAGGGCTTTGCGGATTTTGGCGGTAGAAAAAACATCGCCCTGCTTGAGCGGGAAGACCGACTTCAAAGCGTTGGGAGCCAGAGAGAGAGATTTGTCAGGGTCGGTGCTGGCGATTTTGAGCGCACCCATAAAATATTTGTCGCCTTCTTCGATGGGGATGGTGATGTTAATGGCTTTTCCGGCGGAGCGCCCGGTGACCACGGGAATGCCCCAGCGCCATCCGGTAGTGTCCACGTTTTCGAGAACCGGATCCTTGACCACCACTTTGAAATAACCGTTGTCCTGATACAGGCCGCGGATGCCGACTTCGATGTCCTCGATCAACTTGTCGTGATCGTAGGTCTTGGACATCACGTTGATTTCCATGATTTTCAACGGGACGGCGTAAGGCCGATCGTTGCGCATGGCGCGAATCAGCTTACGGTCGCTGAAAGCGTGATTGCCGGTGAAGTGAATGTGACCGACCTTGACCTTGGGACCTTCCACAATTTTGAAGACCAGGATGACAGCGTTGCTGGAGGCGATGCGCTCATATTGCGGGGTTACGCTGGCAAATTGCCGGCCGTGCTCCGCGAGCAGGTCCTTGAGAACCACTTCGGCCTTCTTGATGCGCGTGGGGTCGAACTGGCTTTCCACAGTCAAGCCGACTTTTTTGTCCTTGAAGCGATCCAGGATGTCCGATTCAGAAATCGAGTGGATGCCGTCGTAACGGATGCGCCGGATAACCGGGCGTTCACGGACTTCAAATACGATGACTTTGCCGTTGGGCTTGCTTGGAGAGTCCTCGACCCGCAATTTCACGTCTTCAAAAAATTGCGTATTCCACAGCGCCTGAAAGTCGCGGCGCAGGGTTTCTTCGTTGTAAGGATCGCCTTCGCGGCTAAAGATGCGGGCCTTGAGGGTGTCTGTTCGGATGCGGCGGTTGCCGACGAATTCTATTTTATCGACGACGGCTCCACCGCGCGATTGTGCGGCGTCAGGTTGCGCTGCCGTATTCGGAAATTCGTCGAGTTTCTCTTCCAGGGAATCGAGATTCAGAAAGGCGTGAAACAGGTAACGATCTTGAGGTGCAGGGTTTTTTTCTTCTAACCGTGCGGCCCGGGCATGAATCAAATGTGGAGTAACAGCGCAGCCAAAAAGCAGGCACAGAAGAATTCCCAAGGAGACACCGGGGCGCGCAGAACGCGCCGCGTTCCTCCCCGCGAAAACACAGACTCTCCGTTGAGCGGCCAATGAGAGGCTCAAGGCCGCGCCCCCAAATCCAAGATGTTTTTCTCCCGCCAGACCCGGCATGGGCTGGCCGCGCGTACCACGCGGGACGGTTTCGACCAAACCGCTTCGCGTTCACACGTTGCGTCAGATTCGCTAGTGGACGACCGGGGTTGCCTCACCGACAGGCCGGAAAGCGAGGCCTTCCCCTGCAACATAGATTTGCAATGTTGCGGGCCTCGTAATTCCCCCCTGAATCAGGGCCTCGGAGAGCGGGTCTTCGACATATTTCTGAAGAGCCCTGCGCAACGGCCGCGCACCGTAACTGCGGTCCGCGCACGTTTTCTCGAGGATCCACTGCCGCGCCTCGGGCGACAACACCACCTGGACCTGCCGGTGAATCAGCGTGTCGTTCAATTGACCGACCAGCAGATCAATGATCCGGAGCAAATCCTCGTCGCCCAGAGGATTGAAAAGGATTACTTCGTCCAACCGGTTGAGAAACTCCGGATTGAACGCGCGTTTCACTTCACCCAATACCAGGTCTTCCATGCTCTTCAAGCTGGCTTCGTCAATGCCCGCTTGGAAACCGATGGAAGTGCGCTTCTGCAAGTGCCGCGCACCAATATTGGAAGTCATGATGATGATGGTGTTCCGGAAATCGACGGTATTCCCGAGCCCATCGGTCAACTGCCCGTCCTCGAATACTTGCAACAAAATGTTGAAGAGGTCGGGATGCGCCTTCTCAATTTCGTCCAGTAGGATAACCGAATACGGCGTCCGGCGCACGCGTTCCGTCAACTGCCCCCCCTCCTCATAGCCCACATAACCTGGAGGGGCCCCAATTAGCTTGGAGACGGAGTGTTTTTCCATGAACTCGGACATGTCGAAACGGACCAGGGACTTTTCCGAGCCGAAGAGAAATTCGGCGAGCCGGCGAGCGACTTCGGTTTTGCCGACACCGGTGGGGCCGAGGAAGAAGAAGCAGCCCACGGGACGCGCGGGAGATTTCAAACCGGCGCGGCTGCGGCGGATGGCGCGAGCGAGGGCGGTAATGGCCTTATCCTGGCTGATGACGCGCTTGTGAAGTTCGGGTTCGATGCGCAGGAGTTTCTGCTGCTCGTCTTCCTTGATGGAAGTGACAGCGATGCCGGTCCAGCGGGAGACGACTTCTTCGATATCTTCACGGGTCACGATGCCGGTGGAAGCGTCGTCAAGTTTGTAGCGCTCGCGCAGAACGCGCAGATTTTCTTTTTCCTTGCGTTCTTCCTCGGAATAAAAGCGCGCCTTTTCGAATTCGTGCGCGGCGATCGCAGATTCCATGCGGTGGGTGATGAACTTCACGCGTTTCTGGACCTCGGCGACTTCTTCTGGCACGGAAGCCTGACGGAGTTTCACGCGGGCACCCGCTTCGTCAATCAGGTCGATGGCCTTGTCGGGCAGGAACCGGTCGGGAATATAACGGTTCGAAAGGTAAACGGAATAACGCAGGGCTTCGTCGGTATAGCTGACGGCATGGAACTTTTCGTAGCGCTCGCGCACGCCGGTGATGACCTGGATGGCTTCTTCCTCGTTGGGCGCGGGAACTTTGACGGCCTGGAAGCGGCGCTCGAGCGAACGATCCTTTTCGACGGACTTGCGGTATTCGCCCGGGGTAGTAGCTCCAATGCACTGAATCTCGCCGCGGGAAAGCGCGGGCTTGAGGATGTTGGCGGCGTCCAGGGAACCTTCGGCGGAGCCGGCTCCCACGAGCGTGTGCAGCTCGTCGATGAAGACGATGGAGTTCTGACTCTCCATCAATTCCTTCATGATGGTTTTGAGGCGCTCTTCGAACTGTCCGCGATACTTCGTGCCGGCGACGATGAGGGAAAGGTCCAACGAGAGAATGCGCTTGTCAGCCAGGAACGGCGGAACATCGCCGTCAGAAATGCGTTGCGCCAAACCTTCGACGATGGCGGTCTTGCCGACACCCGGCTCGCCAATGAGCACGGGATTGTTCTTGGTGCGGCGGCAGAGAATCTGGATGACGCGCTCGACTTCGCCTTCGCGGCCAACCAGCGGATCGAGCGAGCCTTCGGTCGCTGCCTGCGTCAGGTCGCGGCTGAACTCAGCCAGGAGTGAGGTTTCCTTGGGGCGCGAGGCTGTGGTCTTTTCGCCGGTGGTGCGCGACAGCTCTTCGCGCAACGCGGAAAGACGGAGACCACGCTCCATGAGGATTTCCGCGCCGAAGCACTTCTCTTCCCGCAAAATTCCCAACAGAAGATGCTCGGTGCCGACGTGCTTGTGGCCGAGGCGTTCTGCCTCTTCGGCGGCCATGTTCAGGATGCGCTTGCACTCCGCGCTCAGAGGCACTTCCACGGAGGTGGAAATGCGCTCGCGGATAGTGATGCGCGCTTCAATCTCTTTGCGGATGGATTCGATGGAGCCTTGCTGGCGCAAGAAACGATTTGCCAGAGCCTTGTCCTCACGCATCAAGCCGAGCAGAAGGTGTTCGGTCTCAATGTAGGGGCTTCCGTACTGGCTGGCTTCATACCTGGCAAAAAAGATGACGCGCCGCGCTTTTTCTGTATATCGTTCGAACACGTTAGCTCGCTTCTCCCCCGGGGGTCTCCGTCGCATCGGCTTTCACCGAGCGAGTCCGCAGAACGCCGTGCTCCAGCCCCACGATACGGTCGCAACGCGCGGCAAGTGCCAGGTTGTGCGTCGCAATCAGCGACGTCAGGCGATGCGCGCGGTGCAGCCGCTGCAACAGCTCGAACACAGCCCAAGCATTCTGCTCGTCCAAATCTCCGGTCGGTTCATCGGCCAGCAGCACGCGCGGCCCGGTGACGAGCGCCCGGGCAATCGCCACACGCTGCTGTTCCCCGCCCGAAAGTTCTCCTGCGCGGTGTCCGGAGCGATCCTGCAGCCCGACTTCCGCGAGCCACTTATGCGCCGTTTCCAGCGCGACTGCGTGCGGCTCTCCGCGCACCAACAAAGGCATCGCTACGTTCTCCGCGGCCGTAAAATCAGGCAGCAGTTGATGCCGTTGCCAGAGAAACCCCACGGCTCTGTTGCGAAATTCCGCCAGCGCCGCGTCTTGATTCGTTTCAATCGCGTTATTCGCAAAGTATACTGTACCGCTTGTTGGAGTGTCTAGCGCACCCAACAAGTGCAGCAACGTGCTTTTCCCCGCTCCGGATGGCGCGACGATGGCAACCATCTCGCCTTCGCGCAATTCCAGATTTGCATCTACAAGAACTTCGAGCTTTTTGCCGCCGGTCTGGAAATTCTTGCGAATCCCGCGCGCTTCCAACAACACTTGTGCGCCTGAATGTGCAGGGGAAGCGGCCGGCAAACTCATGGCAGGAATACTCGCTTTCGGCGGGAGGCCGGGCAAGGTAGTTCGTCAGACGGCTGTGGAAAGTCCATGTAGATAAGATGCGGAAATTCGGTCGGAAAGCACCCGAAGTCGGAATCGACGAAATGGACTAAATTTCCCAACCGTTTTCCCATTTCCTTCCCCAAGCTACCCATGCAAGTAGCCCGGGAAACTGTCCGATTTGGAACAGCTCCTAATCGCATGACTTTCAATACTTTAGGGAATGCTTTGCGAGGGTGAGCAGAGCTTTGGCTTTGCTCTTCCCGAGCCTCCCAAGTATTAGCGCTTATACGAGCAAATTGGTCGCCAAAACCGTCCTGCCAAGGGGTTCCAGAACCAGGGGTTTACTTCACTCAAACCGAAGTATTTCCACAGGCAACAAGCGAGCCGCTTCACGCGCTGGAAAAAGGGTGGCCAGGATGGCGATGCCCATGGCAGCGACGGCTATCCACAGTCCGTCGAGAAAGCTGGGATGAAAAGGCACGTAAGAAACCGCGTAGATCTGCGGGTCGAGAGGGATCAGGTGGTAGACACCAGCAATGCACGCGAAAGCGTAACCCGCAACAAGGCCGGCGAAGGTTCCGGTGGCCCCAATGGCGACGCCTTGCAGAAGAAAGATTTTTCGAATGTGCTCGCGGCGCGCACCCATGGAACGCAACACTGCAATGTCGCGCGCTTTGTCGGTGACGGTCATGGAAAGCACGACGAGAATATTAAGTCCGGCAACAAAAGTGATGAGGCCGATAAAAATTGCGGTGACCAATTTTTCGAGTTTCAAAGCGCGAAAGAGCGCGCGGTTCTCTTCCATCCAGGTGGCCGCGGAAAATCCTGCGCCGGCGGACTGTTGCGCCGCCTGAGCCGTTTGGAGAGCGAGTTCAGGTTTGGCGAGCCGGAACTCCAGGACGTTGACAACGTCTCCAGCACCGGCCAGAGATTGCGCGGCGGGCAGAGAGACAAAGCACCAGTTTTCGTCGTAATCGTAGAATCCGGATTCGAACACACCAGCCACGCGGAACCGGCGGCTGCGCGGGATCATGCCGAACGGCGTCAGGCGCCCTTGGGGACTGGTTAATGTGACGAAGTCTCCGGGCTGCAGTTTCCATTCATCGGCGAGCTGCTTGCCCACGAGAAGGCCGTCAATGCCGTCTGCATCCGGAGAAAAGTCCAGCTGCCCCGAGGTGATCTTCTGCAAGGCTTCGTCATTTTTTTCCTCGCGCTCCACCTCGACGCCCTTGGTGACTACGCCGCGGGCCTGGCCCGCAAAGGACAGGAGGACGGTGTCGTAAATCGCCGGAGTGACTGATTTGACGCCGGGGATTTCCTGGAGTTTCGCGGCGAGTTGGTCGTAATTATGGATGGCGCTGGATCCCGGCCGGGTGAGGGAAACATGGGCGGTAACACCGAGCAGGCGGTCCTGCAGGGTTTCGCGGAAACCGCTGTTCATGGAAAGAGCAATGACCAGGGTGGCCACGCCGGCAGCCACGCCAAGGACGGAGAACAAAGTGATGAGGCGCAGGATGGCGGGCCGGTGGGGCGACCTCAAGTAGCGCCGCGCCACAAACCATTCAAAGCTCATGACGCGCGGAATCTCCTAAGCCTTCCCGCCGACTTGCGCCGCATGATCAACTCCGGTCTGGCCCTCGCGGCGAAGTAGCGGAAAGAGAATAACGTCGCGGATGGAATGGGAATCGGTGAGGAGCATGGTCAAACGATCGACGCCAATGCCCTCCCCGGCGGTTGGCGGCAAGCCGTGGCAGAGGGCGCGGACATAGTCCACGTCCAGTTCCTTGGGGACTTCCTCGCCGCCCTGCGCCATCTGGACCAGGAAACGGCGTTCCTGTTCCGCGGGATCGTTGAGCTCGGAGAATCCGTTGGCGATTTCCATCCCGGCCACATAGATTTCAAAACGCTCCACAAGCGAGGGGTCTTCGGGTTTCTGCTTGGAAAGCGGAGAAATTTCGAGCGGGAAATCGTAGAGGATGGTGGGCTGCACGAGCTTGTCTTCTGCAACGGTTTCGAAGAGCAAGCCGGTCCATTCGCCATCGGAGAGCTTGCCTTTGGCGGCGGCGTATTCGGCGTGATTTGCCTTGGCCCAGAGGTTGTAGCGTTCGGTGGCGCGTTGCGCGCCGCCCGGCGCGGCCAGCTCCTCAAGAGTGGGTGCGAGACCCGCGCCTTGCGGCCAGTATTTCACTATGGCCTCGCGCATAGTCAGGCGTTCCATTTTGCTGAAATCCAGGTCCACGTCGCCGTACTTCACCTTGGTGGATCCGGTGATGGCTTGTGCCAGGCGCGCGAAGAGCTGCTCGTTAAGATCCATCAGGTCGCGATAGTTGCTGTAGGCCTCGTAAAACTCCAGCATGGTGAATTCCGGATTGTGCTGGGTGGAGATGCCTTCGTTGCGGAAATTGCGGTTGATTTCGAAGACGCGGTCAAAGCCGCCCACCGTCAGGCGTTTCAGATACAGCTCGGGCGCGATCCGCAAGTATAGG
>DATFSI010000053.1:0-4554 GCA_035262705.1 Candidatus Acidiferrum sp.
GAGGATCGTGCGGGTGGAAACCTGCGCGCTGCCGGACAAAAAAAGTGCGTCGCATCGCCGAACGCTACGCGACGCACCGCACGAAGCTCGGGGGCACAGTATCCGCGCTCCGGCATCGTTGATCCCGTCTGGCTGTCCACCCCCTGAGAACCCATGGACGCCCTTTTACCGCACGGGATCGAATCCAGGAACTTTTCGAGGAGGGCAGCAGCAAAATTGGCACACGCAAAAGCGTGAGCATCGCGAAGGACTTGCATCTTCTCTTGCTCACGCACAGGCTGGCGGTCGTCTGCCGTCCTACCGTTCATGACGCGTGGTGCCGCGAGCGCTACATCGAGCCGCTGCCCTCCGCCTTGCTCTGGTTTTGTACAATTCCTCGCTTGCCCTCGGCTACTGGGTATGTTGACAGTGCAAGACTTCCAATACCACAACCCATGTGTCAGGGCGAGACTCCGCCGGTTTGCTATATTGCGTAACTGTTAAAATTGGTCTGTCCGTCTCGCCCGCTATGGTCGGGTGACGATATGCTCGCGGATGGCGAAGCGGACCAGGTCGGAATTGGTCTTCAGCCCGTACTCCTCCATGATACGGTATTTATGGAACGCTACGGTCCGGGCAGCGACGTTGAGGATCGCCGCCACCTCCTTCATCCTGCGGCCCTCGGCCAGCAGTTGCAAAACCTCTCGCTGCCGCGGTGTCAGGGCCTTGACGTGATCGGGACGGCGGCCGCGCACGAATTCCTCCAGCATGCGCTGGGCGAGTTTTGCAGTCACATAGGTTTTTCCCTTAAGCACCTCGCGGATCGCCTTGACCAGTTCCGAGCCGCCGGATTTCTTGAGCAGGTAAGCCGAGGCCCAATCGCGCAACGCTTCCGCCGCCAGGTCGTAGTCCTCGCTCATGGTGACCACCACCACCTTGGTATGGGGAAGCAGTCGCTTGAGTTCCTTCCCGGCATCCATGCCGTTGAGCAACGGCATACCGAGATCAATGACAATGACGTCCGGGTTCAACCGCGGCGCTGCCGCCAGCAGCGCCCGTCCGTCGGCCACGGTACCCACAACTTCAAATTCCGGCTCCAACAGTTTGGTGAAGGCCTCCACGATGAGCGTGTGATCGTCTGCGAGAAGGACCTGGGGCTTCCGCATTTGCCCACCTCCGGCCGTGCCCCCTGCCCAGACACACTTAACCCGGGGGCAGATTCGCCATCCCATCAAAGCCCGGACGCGAGGGGAACTGTCAAGAATGACAGGTTTGGTGCTCATCTGGATTCCGCCCGGGGACACCTGTCCAATTTGCTTGATGATTCTGGCACTTCTGCCAGTAGCAGCCTTGTTCCGGCGGTGATACAACGCCCGAAAAGGTTGGTGAGCGTGCAGTTGAGTTTCACGACTCGGAACATGCCATTCCTGGCGCGGCTGATCTGCGCCAGCACGGTTGGCTACATTTACAGCCCGTCGGAACTCGCAGCGCTGCTTGCAGTAGCCGGTGCGGACCGCGGCTCCGCCTGCCCGGCAAGCACCCTGCACTGTCCGGATTTCCGTTTCGAGGGAGAAACGACCAGGCAAACCGCCGAAAGAGAAGGATTTGAAGATGATCTGGGGAGAGCAGCCTAGATCGCAAGTGTGAGCAGCAGTTTTCCTGTGCCTCTCGATGGTGCGCCGTTCTTCAAGCCGGCGCACCTTTTTTCTGTTCGAACTGGTTCCAGCACGTGCCTCGGCAAACTGCCGGGTGTCAAAGTGTGCCTGTTTGGCCTGGCGACTTGCCTCCGCCGTCACGTCGATTATTCCGAACTGCACCCCGATCTTCTTCAGGAAATCGTTGAGCGGCGTCCCTCCCGCGAAAATCCGGACATAATCGTTGGCGACCTCCACTCGTTGCTGGTACGCCTCCCAGCCTGTGGCACGAAGTGCAATTGGCCAGGCCGTTCAGCGACTGGTGCGGACGCGAAAGCGGCCCGGGAGAAATCTGTGCTCGGGCAGGAAGCGTAAGCGCAGAAGCAACCAGAATCGCACCTGCCAGAATTTGAACAGGATGTAGGTTGGATTTCCTCTGCTTGCTGGTTCCCGGCGCAACAGGACACGCCCCTTGTCCGTCTGAGTCCGGCCTGGCGTCACGCCGACGCTTGAGTCTAGCTGAAAACTCAGATGCCGCTCGCACCAAGGGTGCAATGTGCCGGTGTCCTTTCGCCCAATATGGGAATTGCTCGCTTCCGCAAATGAGCAAGTCGCCAACCACCTTGTCAGTGACGCGCATCACCGATAACTGTGACCTCGACAGTTGGATTCCCCCACCCGGTCGGTTTGAAATAGACCGTAGCCGCTGCGTACTGCGCCTCCTGGGTTGGGCGCAGGAGGGTCAATCGTGTTCAAGCAGCTCTATCCGGATTCCTCCCTGCTAGTGTCGGATCTGGTTGCCTTCCAGCGTCAGGAATCTGTCTTCGTCATCCTGAATTTGATCCTGCTCGCCGGACTTCTCCTGCTCCACGCCTTCTTCTCTTCTTATTGGGGCGCTCCCACCAGGATGCAAATTCTGATCCTCGGCGCCGGATTTGCTCTCAAAGCGGCGGAGCTGATCTGGCTGCAGGGCCTGAAAAAAACTCCCCCGCCTACCGCGCTGGTGCTGTTGACCTGGGCCTCGATCTTGCTGAATCTCACGCTCGCTGTTCTGCTCGCGCGCCTCACCGACCACGAAGACAGCCCCTACTTCGTCCTCACCGTCGTCCCCATTCTCGAGGCTGCTTTCCGCTTTCACCTGATTACCGTGCTGGGCGTGGTCTTCGTCTCCGGTTTCTACAACTTCGTATGGGTCTGGCAGTATTTTCAGCGCCATCCCCCGCTCGACGTGGGCGAGTATTTTGAAACCGGAATGTCCGCCCTGATTTTTCTCATCGTCGGTGTACTGGTGTGGCGGCTGGTCAACGATCTGCGCGCCCAGAAGAACCGCCTGACGCAAAACCTTCACGAACTTGATCATGCTCGCGAACGGCTACTGCAGGAGGAGAAACTTGCCGCCGTGGGACGCCTGTCGAGCGCCATCGCCCACGAGATTCGCAACCCCGTCGCCATGATCTCCAGCTCCATCGCCACTGCCAAGCGCCTTAGCGGCGCCGGGCGCGAAGAGATGTTCGACATCGCCTCCGAAGAGGCTTCCCGCCTGTTGCGCCTCACCACCGAGTTTCTGGCCTATGCCCGGCCGCGGCCTCCCAAACTGGTCCTAACTTCGGTTTCCGATACCGTCGCCTATGTCGCCGATGCGGCACGCGCCCATGCCAGCCAAAAAGGAGTTCAGTTCCAAATTGAAACTCCGGGCTGGCTGATGACCAAAATGGATTCCGGACAGGTACAGCAGGCTCTCTTGAACTTGATTATGAACGCCGTCGACGCCGCTCCCGCCGGCAGCACCGTCCGCCTGCATTCGCAGAGCTTTGATCATCGCCTTGCCATCACCGTCGAAAATCAGGGACTGCCCATCGCCTCCGACGAAGTGGCTCGGATTTTTGAGCCCTTCTTTACCACCAAGCCGCAAGGTAGCGGACTTGGCCTGCCAATTGCACGCAACATTGCACGCGCTCATGGTGGCGATCTGGTAGTTGAAGCGAACGACGCGGAGCGAGTCTGTTTCTCGATGACTCTTCCGTTGGCGAACGGCCACTCTGAGCGTTGAGGGACAGGGTCAAGCCATGGCAAGAATCTTGATTGTCGAGGATGAGCCCCACATGCGGCGTATCCTGGCCTCCAACCTTCGCCAGGACCAGCACGACATCTGGGAAGCGGGAGGCGTGCAGGCGGCGCGCCGCTGTTTCGCCGAAAACGCTTACGACGTCGTTTTCACTGACCAGAAAATGCCCGACGGGGAGGGCCTGGAAGTCCTGGCCGCCGCCCACGAAGCCGAACCCGCGCTCTCGGTGGTTTTCCTTACCGCCGTCGCCAGCATCGAACTGGCTGTGGAGAGCATGCGGCACGGGGCCTTCGACTTTCTCACCAAACCTTTCGAACCGGAAGTCGTGCGCGCCAGCGCACGCCGAGCTCACGAGCGCACTCGCCTGCTGCGCGAAAACGAACTGCTGAAAGAAGCCGTCGTGCGCCTGGAAGGCACGTCGGACCTTTTCGGCGATAGCCCCGCCATCCGCGAAGTGCGGGAAAAAATCGCGCGCGTCGCTCCCACCAACGCGACGGTGTTGATCACCGGCGAAACCGGTACCGGCAAGGAACTGGTCGCCCGCGCTATTCATCGCACCAGTCCGCGCTCGGCTAAGCCCTTCGTAGCCGTCAATTGCGCCGCCTTCACCGAGACTCTGCTGGAAAGCGAACTCTTTGGCCACGAAAAAGGCGCCTTCACCGGTGCCGATCGCACTCGCCAGGGCCTGTTCGAAGCCGCCCACGAAGGCACGTTATTCCTCGATGAGGCGGGAGAAATGTCGCTGGCCGCCCAGGCGAAGCTTCTGCGCATTCTCATGGATGGACAGCTGCTCCGCGTTGGCTCCACGCGTCCGCGTACCGTTGATGTCCGAGTTCTGGTGGCCACCCACCGCAACTTGTCGCAGCGGGTTCACGA
>DATFSI010000054.1:0-22527 GCA_035262705.1 Candidatus Acidiferrum sp.
AAATTGCCAAGATGTTGGCCGTTCGAGCCAAGCTCTTCCGAATACAGCCCGAGATGGTTGGCATAGCTCAAAAGCTTTTCGAATAACAATTGTGCTCTTTCTAACTGACCTGAACGGGCGAGACATTCGACATACCAGAACGAGCACGCCGTGAAGCTGCCTTCGCTGCCCGGAAGGCCGTCGACTTGTGTGTCGACCTCATAGCGGCGGACGAGGGTGTCTTCGATCAACCGCTTTTCAATAGCGTTCATCGTGGAGAGCCACATGGGATCGACGGGGCTGATGAACCGCATCAGAGGCATCATCAGTGCGGAGGCGTCCAAATCTTCGGTGCCCCTGGCTTGCACGAAGGATTGCAGGCGTTCACTCCAAAAGTTCGTGAAGATATCGTTGCGGATTTCGTCTCGGGTGCGCTGCCATTCGTTGAGAGGGCCAGAGAGCGAACGCTTCTGCGCGAGCCGCAGGGCACGGTCGAAGGCCACCCAGCACATGACACGCGAATGCAGAAACTCCCTGTGCCCGCCGCGCACCTCCCAAATGCCTTCGTCGGGCCGACGCCAATTCTTTGTCAACCACGCCAAGACGCGCTGAACATTCTGCCAGCCGGCATAGGAGATCGGATCGCCGTATTTACTCGCGAGATAGACGCAATCCATCATTTCGCCATAGATATCGAGCTGGAGCTGGTGATACGCGGCATTTCCAATGCGGACGGGGCGCGAATTTTCGTAGCCACTCAGATGATCGAGAATGAATTCGTCGAGCTTTTGCCTGCCGTCAATTCCGTACATGACCTGCAAAGGGCCGCGCTCGGCGTCGTCACTGAGACGGCCTTTCACCCAGCGGATGAATGCTTCTACTTCTTCAACGAAACCGAGGCGAATGAGGGCGTACAGAGTGAAGGCGGCATCGCGCAACCAGGTATACCGATAGTCCCAGTTGCGCACGCCCCCGATGCTCTCGGGAAAAGAAAAGGTAGGAGCGGCAATTAATGAGCCGTACTTTCGATTAATGAGTAATTTCAACGTCAGGGCAGAGCGTTGAACCATCTCGCGCCAGCGACCGCGATATCTGGATTTTGCAATCCAGGATTTCCAGAAGCGGGACGTCTCTTGGAAACGTTGTCCGACGAGGTTCATTTCCGGCGCTTGTCCTTCGGGGCGCAGGCCACCGAAGACGAAGGTAGTCGTTTCCCCGGCATGTAGGGAGAAGTCAGAGATTACGTCCCTGTCGTTTTGCGTGAGGGGAGTACTCGAGTACAGAGCCATGGGGAGGCAGGTGTCGCAGGCGGGGAAGAACGTGGCGCAACCATTGGAGATCTCCAGCCGGTGTGCGGATGCGGCGTAGTTAAATCGCGGCTGGCAGAGCATTTTGAAAGTGACGTGGCCCCTAATGACGCAGACGGTTCGAACGATTTCATTCTGATCTTCCGCGTCGTCTTCGACGGGCATGTAATCGGTGAGTTCAGCGACGCCTTCCTCAGCAAGGAAGCGTGTGACCAGAATGTTGGTTTCCGGCAAGTAGAGCTGGCGCACACGGACGTTGCTAAGCTGAGGCTGGATGTGAAAGCGGCCGCCATTTTTGTCGTCGAGGAGCGCGGCAAATACAGTGGGGGAATCGAAGTCGGGGTAGCAAAGAAAATCGATAGAGCCATCTATGCCGACGAGTGCAATGGAGCGCATGTTGCCGATGACACCGTAATTTTCGATGGGCTGAAAGCTCATAGGCCGTGGTCCCGGGGGTGGGCGGACTACAATGATAATGGTTTTCGGTGGCTAAGGGGAATCGGACAGTTCGTTCCTATGCTGGACCTTGCTTTTATTTCTAAACGCCAGTTCGCGCATTAGTCGGGACTTTAGGGGCGGTCGGGCCCTTTGAAGGCGGCTTTTATTTCTTCCAAGGTGACTCGCGTCTGGCTTGCGGAAGATGTTGCGTCTGGGGAGGAGAAGCGTGATTTCTGTCCCGGAGTTTTTCGAACTGAGCAGCGTCAGCTTGCCGCCGATGCGGGCGGCGCGCTCGCGAATGCCGTGCAAGCCGAAATGTCCTTCCCGGCCTTTGTCCAGAACGACTTTCTTCCGGCCATCTCTTCTCCACGAGCCATGACCATCATGCCGATGGCAATGTCATTGTCCGGGCTGATGCGGAAACGTAAGTGATTCGCCGTTAATTGACTCTCGCGGATCACCGTTGGAGGCTTGTGGAAGCGTGCAAACACTTCCGTGAACGCCTCGACAGATTCGAGGGCCTCTTTCTCAAATACACCGAGCCAGTGCTTCTTGCCGATCTTTTCGTGCTCTTTCGCGTCAGTGAGGTCGATGATTTTGCGAGCGCAAAGGAAGGTGGTAGCAAACAGGATCGCGTGCTTGCGTTCTTCGGTCATGGAGGGGTCCGTTCTGGAGGGGAGGGAATCTCACTCTACCACGGCGCGAGGCCTACCAGGGCACCGAGGACCAGTAACCACTTCGGTTATTAGCCCGTCTCATCATCTGCAAACTTTGCCAGTGGTTTGGCCTACATTCCTGTCCCTATGATTGGAGGCGTGGCCTTGATGTTCTAGGAGGGTGGCGATGAACATGACTACAACCACTCGACAAGTAGGTCTCGTCACCATCGTGGACATCAGCGGCCGGATTGTGCTGGGCGAAGAATGTATCTCACTCGGAAAGCTAGTAAGCGATTTGCTGGACAAGGGACGCAACAAGATTCTGGTCAATCTGGCTGATGTCCATCGCGTTGATACTGCTGGCTTGGCGTATATTATCAGTGGGTTGACAAGCGCACGAAAGCGCAATGGAGACCTGAAACTCCTCAACCCCACAAAAGACTTGCGGGGGGTGCTGGAAATTACAAGATTGCTAACGGTCTTCGATATTAAAGACGATGAAGTTGCAGCAGTCAGGTCTTTCACCGAATCGCCCAGCCTAACAGCCTGAACGAAACTACCCACATTGACAGTTAGCCTCCGCCTTGGGCCGCCCATATAGTGATCCGCAAGCCGATGGCGAACATGGCGAAACCGAAACAAAGGTCTCTTTGAATACTCGATGTTCGAAAGACTCTACGCCTGCGCTGTGCGTACCGGCAGCTTCGCTGCTTCCCACGCCGCAATACCGCCTGCAATTTCACCTACAGGCGCAAATCCGCTTCCTTGCAGCAAACTTGCCGCGATCGACGACCGATAGCCGCCCGCGCAATACACCAGCAGCGCGCGGTTCTTCGGCAGCGTCGCTCGGCTTTCCAGCAGCCGGTTGAGCGGCATGCTCACGCTACCCTCAATGTGTTTCTGCTCGCGCTCGCGCGGCGCGCGCACGTCCACCACCAGCGGTGGCTCGCTTGACGCCAGCAACTCCGCGGCAAACTGCGCGCTCAGCCGCTCGGTGAACACGATCAACTGCGGACGCGCTGTCAGGCTGAGCAGCCCGTTCTCCAAATACCCGGCCACATGATCGAACCCAATGCGCCCCAGCCGCACCGCCGCTTCGTTCTCCCGGCCTGGGTCCGCAATGATCACGATCGGGTGGGTGCGATCGAGCACCGTGCCCGCCCAGGTCGCATACTGGCCGCCCAGGCCGATGTTTACGCTGCCCACAAGGTGCGCGGCTCCAAATTCGTCAGGGTCCCGTGTGTCCAGGACCTGTGCCCCTTCGCCTTGCAGCGCCAACAGAGCATCGACCGTCAGCGGCTTCATCTTGGTGGCCAGCGTTTCGTCGAGCGTCGGCCGCTCCTGGCTGTTCAGTACAGCGTCATAGGTGAAGTAGGGGGGCGCCTCCGGCTGATCCGCCGTCACCACGCGGATGAACTCTTCCTTACTCATGGGTTGCAGCGCATAATTTTTTCGCCGCTGCTCCCCCAGCGTGGAAAAGGTCTCCTTGCTTAATGCTTTTCCGCACAACGAACCCGCCCCGTGCGCTGGATAAACGAGGCTCTGGTCCGGCAGTCCCAGCAATTTGTGCAGCGAATCAAACAGCATGCCTCCCAATTGCGATGCCGACCAGCCGAGCGATGCGCGCAAATCCGGCCGCCCCACGTCGCCGATGAACAAGGTATCCCCGGTCAGCACCGCGTGCGGCTGTTCGTCGCTCACATTCAGGTCGTAAACCAAAATCGAAATCGACTCCGGCGTGTGTCCCGGCGTTTCCATCGCTTTAAGGCGCACGCGACCGAATTCAATCACGTTGCCATCGCTCATGGGCATAAACGCGTATCCCGCCTTTGCCGCCGCTCCCAGGCAGATCGTGGCCCCCACGCGGTCGCGCAGTTCCAGATGTCCGGCGACAAAATCCGCGTGCAGGTGCGTGAGGAAAGCATATTTGATCCGCAGCGCGTGCTCCGCGGCAAACGCCAGATACTGGTCAATGTCGCGCTGCGGATCGATCACCGCAGCGATGCCGGTTTCCTCATCGCCAATCACGTAGGAAGCGTGTGCCAGGCACGACAAATAAAATTGTTTGAAGATCACGCTGCACCATCCTGTTGTCGGCGGTTACCAAAGGTGGGGACGTTCCGGTGCATCATTCTAATCCAAACGGTGCCAAGTCGCCAAAACATCCCGTGGCTGGCCATTACCTGCCGCGCAACAACAACAGCACATCCAGCAGGCAAAGGATGGTGATCGCCGCTTCCAGCAGGAACAACCGCGTCTCGTTGAACTGCGCCATCATGAAGTCGTAAAGCTCCCTCGCCGTGGCCAGCTTTTTCTCTACCAGGTCGCGGTATTCCGGGACGCCCGCGCGGTTGGCTGCCATGCGGTACGCCAGCGCGTAAAAGCTATCGCTTACGAATTTGATGGCATTGTCGATGCGCTCGGTCAGATCCATCACGTCCAGGCGGATCGTGTTCAGGCGGTTCGCTTGCCGCGGCAGCGACCAGCGCGAAAGCAGCACATTGTTTTTCTTGTCCAGGTCGTTGTAGACGTCTGCTAGCACGCGAGTCATGAAGTTGTCGTAATACCGGAACTCCAGCAGCTGCATCCTCGCGTATTCCAGGATCTGAATCGTCCGCGCCGACTCTTCCGGCCGGTCGTACACCAGCGCCGCGTTGAAACCAATCACCAGCAAATCGGTCGTGTAGTACGACAGGCTCCCCTGCAGCAGCCGGTCGTTTGAGCCGCGCGAAAGCGGCGCCTGCTCGCCGCGCAGCAACTGGCCGATCCTTTCGCCATAGGTGGAAAGGAGCGCGTCCGCCGTCAGGGGCGCCCCTTGCGCGGTTTTCATCGGCTGAAGATCCACCACTACGTAGCTTTCCTGGAACCACTCCCCGCGCGGCCGGATGATGGCCGCGGAAGTTTTCTGCAAATGCCGGTTCACCACGGCGCGCGCTTCCACGTCGAGATCCGGTGCGTCCATCCAGCGCGCCGTCTGTGCCTGCAGTTCGTCCCAGGAACCCTGGCACGGCACCTCCAGTTGCACCTCCACGATGGCATATTCGTAATACTTGATGGAGCACAGGAGTTTTTCGCCGCTGCGCAATGTGAGCGGCTCGCCGGGTTCGATGATTGGAGGATTCTCGAAACGAACATATTCCGGCGTGCGCCGCGGAAAATCGGGTTGCGCCGGGCCTCCACCGGGGCCAACCAGCGCCCGCAACTTGTCCAGCGCGAAAGCTTCGCCGACGTCATAGAAGAGAAAAATGCGGATGCAGCCCCGAAGTACCATGGAGTTTCCTTATCACTGAAATTAGTGGCTGGAAGCGACCCGGACGCTCAGGTTCCGGCAGCTTAGGAACTGGTTCAGCTTCCCTTCAATGCTGCAAGCAGCGCCTTAGGATCCGCATTGTCGCCAAACGTTTCGCTGATATGTGCGAACACATCGCGATTCCCGGGCGCGAAAACAAAGCTGGCGCCTAGCTGGAAGGGATCTTTACCGATCCCGTGTTGCCGGAACCCACCGGCCTTGGCGCGCTCCCGGGCCTTCGCATTATCGCGCCGCAACAAATGAAACAAATTCGCCGATTTCAGTTCCGCGGCCTTGTAAGCCTTCCGCTCCGCATCCACCAGCAAAGGAAACGTGATGCCTGTTTCCTCGCGAAACATATTTGCGAAATGCATGTCCCCTAGTCCGATCGCCGCCAAGTTGGCTCCTGCCTGCTGGAATTCGCCTTGCCGTTCGCGCAACTGTGCGACGTGCTCGCGGCAGAAAATTCACCCATAGTGCCGCAGGAACACAAGCACCGCCGGGTTGTTTTCCCACAGCGACCCGAGCCGTACCTCACTGCCGCCCGCCTCCGGCAACACTACATTCACAAGCCTTGCGCTGATTGTTTCCGCCATGGAGCCGATTATATCCAATAACTCCACCCTAGTTACCCGCTCCGGCCTCGCACCTCTGCCCAACCCTGCATCGTGCCGCCCAACTCTCCGTGCCCTCTGCGTTCTTCCGCTGCGCTCTCTGCGTGCAATCTTCTTCTTTTACTACTTCCTCTCCTCCGCTCGTTCGGCCATGATCCTTTCGATCTCATCCGCCCCGCGCGGCAACCTGCTGCTCAGTAATTCATACCCGGACTCCGTAATCAGCACATCATCTTCGATGCGCACCCCCAGATTCTCCTCGGGGATGTAAATGCCCGGCTCTACCGTCACCACCTGCCCCGGCCTCAAAGGCTTGCACGAATCGCCGGGATCGTGCACGTCCAGCCCAATGTTGTGCCCCAGGCCGTGGATGAAATATTGTCCCAGCGCCTTGCCGTGCTGATCCTTTCCATGCGAATTGATATAGTCGTACGCGATCTTGAACAAGCTTAGCTTGCCCTTTGCGCACATGTCTGCCCCCGGCTTCAATGCCGACAGCACGGCATTCTGTGCTCCCAGCACAATTTCGTAAATCTCCCTTTGCCGCGGCGTGAATTTGCCGTTGGCCGGAAGCGTGCGCGTGATGTCCGCCGCGTAACCCGAATATTGCGCGCCAACGTCCAGGACTACGATGTCGCCGTCCTGGATCTTCCGTCCCAGATTGTCGTAGTGCAACGCCGTGGAGTTCGGTCCCGCCCCCACAATCGGTGCGTACGCCTCCGCCTCCGACCCGCCCATCGCATGCACTTCCACCATCTTCGCCGCCACCTGGTATTCCCAAAGCCCCGGCCGTATCATCTTCATCGCCGCAAGCTGCGCGTCCAGCGAAAGTTCGATGGCCTGCCGCAGCAGCATGATTTCTGTCGGCGATTTCACTAACCGCAGGTCGCTGATGTTCCCGCGGATATCCTTTAGCGTGGCCTGCGGCGCGGCGAGCTTCAGCCAGTCTGCGGTCTCTTTTTCGTGCGGATAGCCGCCAAGTTCCTTTTCGAACGGCAGAATCGTGTACAGGTTCGGGTAAACCTTCGCCAGCCGCTCGATGGTCGCGCGCATTTGTCCGAATTCGCGCACATCCGCAAAGCCGGTACGGGCCTGGATGCCGGGATTGCTCGGCGACATGCGCACGCCGTTCCACTTTTCCTTGCCCGGATCTTTTGCGGGAAGAAACAGGATTTCCCGCGGCCCCGGAAAATCATCACGTCTCGCTTTGCTGTCCGCTGGCGGCAACAGGATCAGCCCGCCCTCTTCCTCGTTGTGCCCCGTCAGGTAATAAAAATTCTCTTCCTGCGCGAAAACATAGCTTTGCGAATCCTCTTCGCGCCCGTTCAAACCGGTAAGAATAATCGGCCCGTCGGCCGTGGCCGCCAGCGCCGCCCGCCGCTGTGCGTATACGGAATTAGGCTCGCGCTCCCGCCGCTGCTGCGCACCCGCATGCGCCGCAAGCGTAAACACTGCCAGCGTCAAAAGCCCACAGCACAAAAGACGAAATACGCATGCAAAACACACACGTTCTCGCAGCAGACCACTCATCCGGTCACCTCGGTCCCCCAGGGCTGAGGGCAAGGGATGGATTGTATCGGAAATGAGTTGGCCGAAGAAATGAGAGGCGGGCCGGCGCTTCCTATTTTGCCGGGCCCACGGGGATCATGGCGTGCTCATAGGGAGTCCCGGCCCACATCATGTATGGCTGATTAGGATCCGGGTCCTTCGCCTCCGTGTACCCCAGCGTTTTGCTTGGCGGCCCGAACACCATGATGTGCGGGCCCGTGACCAGCCAATGATTATCGGAGGTTTTGCCGGTGGCAAAAGGATCCGTATTGCTGGCGCCTTCATCGCCGGCCAGCATGTAGGAGATCCCCACTTTGTCCGGCGGCGGCTGCTTGGTCATCATCGCGTGGATGAACCCCATGCTATTGGCGTCGTTGCACATCTTGTCGGTGCCCATAATCAGGCAGGTGAACCCGTTTTTCCCCTCACGAATCGTTTTCATGCTTCCATCTTTCCCGACACGCACCACGGCGGCTCCTTGCGCGATGGCGTTTGGCGCAGCGGAAATGGCTTGCGTGGTGTATTCCGCGTCCGTCAATTCCTTCTTTTGTGGATGAGCCAGAATCGTGATAGCCAGCAGAGAGCCGCAAACTGCGAGGACTGCTCCAGGTATGCGCATTTTTCCTCCAGAAAATTGAGATTCGCTCGAGCGTTCTGGGTAGGACCCTAGCCGGAAGGTTACACACGGACTTAGATTTCGCACAACGGATTTTTCTTTTTATTTCAGAGCGAGGAGGAAATTCCGCCCATCTCTGCGCTCCTCACGCCCAGGAATAGCCGTGTTTCGCTAGCGGCAGCGACCGGATCCGTTTCCCCGTCGCCGCAAACAGCGCGTTACACACCGCCGGCAACAGCGGCGGCACTGCCGGTTCGCCTAATCCCGTTGGCGGATTGTCGGTCTGCAGGAAATGCACTTCAATCTCCGGCGGCGTCTGGTTCATGCGCACCGGTGTGTATTCGTGGAAGTTGCTCTGCACCGCGCAGCCCTTTTCCATCGTAATTTCGTAACTCATCACCGAGCTTAGCCCCTCAATCACCGCGCCTTGCGCTTCGTTCACCGCCGCGCCCGGATTGAGGATTTGGCTGCCGATGTCGCCCGCCACCCAAACCTTATTCACCTTAACGCGATTCTTTTCGTCCACGCGCAGCTCCACAACCTCTGCGAAATATCCCCGGTGCGAAAATTGAAAAGCAACGCCCATGCCTGAGCCCTTCTCCGCTTTCGGCTTGCCCCATCCCGATTTTTCCGCCACCAACTTCACGACGCCCGCCATACGCGCGGGCGCAAATTCCGGCCCGTCGGGTTTCCATTCCGGATTCACGACCCGCGGCAAGCCAAGGATGTCCAGCCGGAATTCCACCGGGTCCTTGCCTCCGGCAGCCGCCAACTCGTCCAGAAAGGATTGAAACACCCACGAAAATGCGTTGCTGCCGGGCGCGCGCAGCGCGTAGGTCGGGATGCCTGTCGGCATCAGGGAAGCGCCAAAGAAAAAATTGGCCACCAGTGTGCCAGGGAATTCGTTTCCACGAATACTCGCGGCGGGCGCGAATTTATCGCCTTCGCCAAAACTCACAAAATGATTCCGCCAGGCCACCAGCTTGCCCGAGGAATCCAGGCCCCCCTTCAGGAAGTGATATCCCGCCGGGCGGTAGTGGTCGTGATGAAAATCGTCTTCACGCGTCCACAGCACCTTCACCGGCACGCCTGCCTGCTTGGCGATCGCGCCCGCTTCGACCATGTAGTCATTCGTCAGCCGCCGCCCGAAGCCGCCGCCCGCGCGTTTCATGTGCACGACGATATTGTCGTGCGGCACGCCTAGCGTTTTTGCCACCAGCATGCGCCCGCTTTCCGGCGTCTGCGAAGGCGACCAGAATTCCAGCTTGCCATTGTCGAAATGCGCCAGGCAGTTTTGGGGCTCCATCGGCGCATGCGCAATAAAAGGATAGTCGTACGCGGCTTCCACCACCTTTGCCGCCAATTTCAGAGCCGCCTCGGCGTCGCCATCCCTGCGCAGAATCATTGCCGGCGTTTGTGTGGAAAGCTCCTGCGCGCGTTTGAGAAAGCCCGCGCTGCTTTGCTGCGCCGTCGCGCCTTCGTCCCACGTAATGACAAGCTTTTCCCGCGCGGTCTTCGCTTGCCACCACGTATCCGCCAGCACGGCAACGCCCGGCTGCAGGCCCAGAATGTCGGAGGTGCCGGCGAGCGAAAACACCTGCCGCACGCCCGGCTCCTTCTTGATCTCTTCCAGATTCCCGCTGACGAACTTTCCCCCGAACACGGGGCATTTTTCGTACACCGCCCACAGCATCCCTGGAACGCGAAAATCGATGCTGTAGAGGGGCTTTCCACTGACAATCGCCGCGTTGTCCACGCCTGGTGTTGTGTGCCCGATGATTTTGTAATCTTTCGGGTCCTTCAGTTTCACCGACTTCAAATCCGGCGCCGTCATTGTGGCCGCTTTTGCCGCCAGCGAGCCGTAAGTCGCCGAGCGCTTCGTCGCCGCATGAACCACGCGCCCCGACTCCGTCTTGCATTCCGCTTCCGCCACGCCCCAAGTTTGCGCCGCTGCACCCACGAACATCTGCCGGCATGCCGCACCCACTTGCCGCAGCGGATCCCAGTTGATTGGTATTGCCGTGCTGCCCCCGGCGCGCTGTGGCCCGTACAAGGTCTCGTCCAAATCTGCCTGCTCGATGCGCACGTCCTTCCAATCCACATCCAGTTCTTCCGCAATGATCATCGGCAGGGAAGTCTTCACCCCTTGTCCGATCTCCGGATTTTTCGCGGTGATGGTAAAAATGTTTCCGGGGCTTACACGAACAAACGCTGTCGCCGCAAAATTTGCAGCCGGCGGGTTCTGCGCCAGCAGCGTTTCGAGCGGCTCTGCATAGAGAGTGATGAGAAGGCCGCCTCCCGCGGCGGCCGAAACTTTCAGGAAATTGCGGCGATCCAGGCGAGTGGCCAGCATGGCGGAACCATCCTTTGCGCGCGGCGGGCTGCGTCAAAAGTTGTGACGTCCAGTAGTCTAGCGTGGTTACGCTCGCGCGAAAAGACGCCGCGTTGCCCTACACTTTCCCACTCAAAAGCGTGACAACCCCCAAGCCCGGGCTGTACACTGTCTCTAACCAGCCAACAAAACTCGTGTATCGGAGGAATGATGAAGAGGTCGCTTATCGGCCCCCTCGCTGTGGTATGTGTGTTCCTTTTGGGACTGACGTTGAGCTGGCCCAGCGCTGCCAAGGCTCAGGACCACGTGGTCTCCCCGGCCGAAATTCAAAAAGATGCCGCCAATGCGTCGTCCGTACGGCAACAGCAGATCGACCAGTTGAATGGGTTCTTTTCCACGAAACAAGCGCAGCAGGCCATGAAATCCGCGCACGTTGACACCCGGCAGGTGAAAGACGCAGTTCAACAGCTCGACGATGACGACCTCTCCGACCTTTCCACCCGCGCGCAAAAGGCTCAGAAGGAGTTCGCCGCCGGGACGCTCTCCGATCGCGATCTCTTGATCATCGTGTTGGTGGCCGTCGCGATCATTTTGATTATCGTGGCGGTGCGCTGACGTGTACCGGCGTCGCATCCCGGGGCTGGTGCTGTTTTTTGTGGCGGGCGCTTGTATCGCGGTTGCCGCGGAAACGCCTGCCCTTTGGATCGACGTTCCCTTTGTCGCGCAGTCAAAAAACGGCTGCGGTTCCGCGGCCATCGCTATGGTGATGGACTACTGGAATCAGAAGGCTGGCCAGGCAGCGCTTGGCGCCGCTCGTGCCGCCGAAATCCAGCAAGCTCTCTACTCTCCCCGAGAAGAAGGGATCCCGGCTCGTGCTATGCAGGGCTATTTTGAGGACTCCGGCTACCAAGTCTTCGTCTTTGCGGGCGATTGGACGGCGCTAGAGCGCCACCTCTCACGCGGCCGGCCGTTGATCGTCGCCCTCAAAGCCAGCGGCCCACACGGGCCGTTGCACTACTTGGTTGTGGTCGGAATCGACGCGGCCCAGGGCACCGTGTTCGTAAATGACCCCGCGCAGCAGAAAATGTTGCGGCTTTCCCGCGAAGGATTCGAAAGCGAATGGAGCGCCACGCGCAATTGGACACTACTCGCCGTCCCGCGTCCCCCTGGTTGATTCTCTTCCTGCTGCTTTTGTTGTTTCCCTGGGGCGTTTTTGCGCAGGAGCAGGATCCCGCGGCAGAGAAGCTGTCTGAAATTAAGAATCTCTACGAGGCCAGAAACTGGGACGTCGTGGTAGACGCCACCAGCGGCTCGCCGCAGTCCCCGAATTTGCTGCTCTATCGCGGCCTGGCGCTGGCGCGCCTTGAGAGCCGCGAACAGGCGCGCGCCGCTTTCCTTGCCGGCCGTCGACTGGCTCCACGCGACCCGCGGTTTCTCGAAGAGCTCGCAGGGATCGCCTACGAGGAAAAGGATTTTGCCGCCGCCAAGCAGGAATTGCGCCGCGCCTTGGCCATTGAGCCGCACGACAACTACGCTAACAGTTTTCTCGCCTCCATCTATTTCCAGGAAGGCAACCTCGAAACGGCTCTCAAATACTGGAATCGCGTCGAAAAACCGAAACTAGAAGACCTGACCTTTCAGCCGCAGCCCAAACTCCCGCCGCTTCTCCTCGATCGCGCCTTCACCTTTTCGCCGGGAAGCACATGGAGCCGCGAAGCCTGGCTGACTACACAGGCGCGCTTGAACGCGCTCGACGTATATCCCCACATGTTTTTCGAGTTGCAGGCCCGTGAAGACGATTCCTTTGCTTTGGTTTTTCGCGGAACCGAACAAACTCCCCTGGGAAGCAACAAATTGTTGACGGCGGCTTCGCTGCTTCGCGATCTGCCGTTTCAGGCTGTGGACCCCGAGTTTTACAATCTCGGCCATGCCGGCCTGAACTGGACTTCTTTTTACCGCTGGGACGACCAGAAACGACGCGTCTTCACCGAACTTGCCGCGCCTCTCTATGAAAACCCCAAGTTTCGCTATCGCTTCTATCTCGAAGGCCGCAACGAAAACTGGAATCTCTCGAACACTTTCGTCCCAACAACTCCGCAACTCGCAAGACTAAATCTCCGACGCATCGCCTCCGGAGCGGAAATCCGGTTTATCGAAAGTGGCCGCTGGCAGTGGACCGCCGGCGCCGAATACTCCTACCGCGAATTTCGTAACCTTCAGGGCATCTCCACAGCAGCCGCGCCCTTCTTCACTAACGGCTCATCCCTGGCTCTGCGCTCCACCGTGCAGCGCTGGTTGATCCGTTTCCCGGAAAGGCGTTTTACGCTCGATGCCCATGCCTCCGCGGAACTGGGCACCTTCTTTCGGGATCCTTTGGGCAGATACGGCCAGCTGCAGGGGACCCTGGCAGCGCGTTGGCTGCCGAAAGCCCGCGGCGACGATTACGAAACACAAATCAGCCTGCATGCCGGACGCACCATCGGCGACGTTCCGTTCGATCAATTCTTCACCCTGGGATTTGACCGCGACACGCCGCTTTGGCTCCGCGGCCATTCCGGACTCCAGGACGGGCAAAAAGGCAACGCGCCCCTCGGCCGTGATTACCTGCTTGTAAATGCAGAAACCGACAAAATCTTCTATCGCAACGGTCTTGTCACTTTGAAAGCCGGCCCGTTTCTCGACACTGGAAAAACCTACGATTCCAGCGGCTTTTTCGGCTCACCAAAATGGCTTTCGGATACCGGCGTTCAAACCAAAATCAAAGTACTGGGCCAGTTTCAGGTTGTCTTGGGCTACGGCAAGGATTTGCGTTCCGGCAGGAATTCCTTCTTCACCACAGTCACGAAATAAAGAACCACACTCGTCGCGGCGGTATTACACCGCCGCGCGCTTTCGTAGCTTTGCCGCCAGCGCCTGCACTTGCGCTCGCGTCTCCTCCAGCATCCCTGAACAATTAATCTTTTCTGTGGCGTGTTTCATTTTCTCTTCCAGCGGCAATTGCGCGGCCATACGCCGCCGTGCCTCCGCTTCGCTCATCCCTCGCGCGCGCAGGCGCGCGAGTTGCTGCGCAGGCTCGCACCAAGCCACGACGAGCCCGTCCAGCTTTTTGTCCATTCCGGCTTCCACCAATAGCGCCGCCTCCACAAACGCCGCGTCGCGTACGCCGTTTTTCTGCCACTCCTCGAACTGCCGGAAAATCACCTGCTCCACGCGCGGATGCAGGATCGCGTTCAACCGTTTCAGCTTCGCGGGATCTGCAAACACAATCGCGGCGAGCTTCGCGCGGTCAATTCGCTCTGAAGCATCCACGATGCCGGCTCCAAACGCCTTCATAATTTCATCGTGTGCCGCCTGCCCCGGTTCCATAAGTTTGTGCGATGCGGAATCCGCATCCAGTACTGGAAAGCCCAGCTCCCGCAGCATTGCGCCCACCGCGCTTTTTCCGCTGGCGATGCCGCCGGTCAGTCCGAGTCTCAGCATGATTCTTAGGAACGCGCGACGGCGGCATTCGACGTCCGGCGCAGCCGCGCGGCCTTCACAGTGTTGCTCATCAGCATGGTGATGGTCATCGGCCCCACGCCCCCGGGAACCGGCGACAGCGCTCCCGCCACCCGCACAGCATCTGGGTGCACGTCCCCGATGAGCACATTTCCCTTAGCCCGGAATTTCTCGAGGCGCTCCGGGAAATTTCGCAGTAATTGCGCCGCTTCGCCCGCGTCGGTCACCTTGTTGGTCCCCACATCAATCACCGCCGCGCCTGGCTTGATCCAGTCTGCCTGCACAAATCCGGCCTTGCCGATCGCTGCCACCAGAATGTCTGCGCGACGGATTGCCTCCGGGAGGTTTCGCGTCTTCGAATGGCAGATGGTCACGGTGGCGTTGGCGTGCAACAGCAACAAGGCCATCGGCTTTCCAACAATGTCGCTGCGCCCCAGCACCACAGCGCCGGTACCTTCTGTGGCAATCGCATTGCGCCGCAGCATCTCCATGCAGCCCGCCGGCGTGCATGCCACCAGTCCCGGCCGGTTGCTCACCAGCCGTCCCATGCTCACGGGATGAAATCCGTCCACGTCTTTCGCCGGGTCGACCGCTTCGAGAACGCGCTTCGAATCCATCTGCGCCGGCAGCGGAAGCTGGATCAGGATGCCGTCCACGCTGTCGTCGGCATTGAGATCGTGCACCAGCCGCAGCATGTACTCGGTCGAAACGCTCGCCGGTAGTGTGTGCAGCCAGCTGGCCATGCCCAGTTGTTCGCAGGCCGCGATCTTGCTCTTCACATAGATTTGCGAAGCCGGGTTTTCACCCACCAGCACTGCGGCAAGCCCCGGCCGAATCCCTTGCCTGTGCAATGCGGCGATTTCGGTTTTTAGTTCGGCAAAAATTTCGTCGCGGATTTTCAGGCCGTCCAGCGTGCGTGCGGGCATCGAGGGTTCGCTTTCCGTGGATAAGATGCAGAAATCATAGCACGCCAACGGAAGCGACAAAGCATCACGGGAATAACTTCGAAAGGAGCAGGGAAATGTCATCCCGAAATGCCGCGATGTCTGCGGGGTGAGAGATCTGCTTTTTCTTTTAAATCTCGTTCAACGAAATCAACGCGGCCATCGTGTGCGTTTGTCCCTCAGCCAGGGTGATTCCGTGATCCCCCACGTTGCAGGTCTCCACACACACAAACTGCCGCCACTGCTCGGCGCCCATGTCGGACATCGCCTTCGCCTTATCCGTCCATGGGTTCCACACCACGGTATCCCGCGATCCCTCTTTGGCGATCAGCACGCGGCGCCGCAACCCGCGATCCTCGATTTCCACCGCGGCGGAAGTATTGCGGTAGATGCGGTCCGTTTCGCCCGTCAACACTACATCCCCGCGCTGATGCTTTTCTTTTCGCCCATCGGTCTTGTCGATATACGTCACGCCGCCAAGCCCGTGCAGCTTCACGCCCTCCACATTTCCTACCCGATAGTAAGCATGCAACGCCTCTTCAAACCGGAAGGAAAGATCCCCGCGGTTTGCCACGATCAGCTCCAGGCGCAACTGCTCGCCGAAGGTCACGCAGAAAAGCACGTGAAACTCGCCCAGCCAGTATTTCTTCGTTGCCGCATCAGCCGAGCTGGATAACGCCACGGTCACGTTGTTGTCCGCGTGCGTGATCGCCTCCAGTTGCCACGATTTCGTACGCACCAGCCCGTGCGCCGGCGATTTCGGATCCTCGGCCCGCTCGGAAAACCACGGAAAGCAAACCGGCACGCCGCCGCGAATGGCCGTCCCATCCTGCCAGCGCGTCTTCGAGCTGACGAACAACGCCTCTTCCTCCTCCGCCGGCTTCCACGAAGTCACGTGCGCGCCGTGCAGATAGACTTCGCCGGACACTCGGGGTGTCGTCACGCGCACGCACGGCAAGCCGCCCTGTCCTTGCGCAATCGTGGCAATGCCGGGAATCTCAAAGCGCTGGTTCAACTCCAGGTGGGGAGCCGTGGATGCCATGTGGGTGCTCCTTTTTGCGGTTTCGCGCTAACGTACAAACTCGAGGGAACACTAAAGTACACAACTTGTTCGCATCGGGCAAGGGAAGGGAGCAGCACCGTCGGGTGAGGCAACTGTAGGGCCCGCTTTCTGAAGCGGGCCGCATTGTCGAGGGCCGACTTTAGATCGGCTTTCGCGAAATATGCCTACGCGTCGGTCTCTCGCGCAATCCGCACCATGGCCGCCAGGCTCTTCTCCACATCCGCGCTCGTCGTCGCCCACGACGACACGCTGATGCGCATCGCTTTGTTTCCCTTCCACACCGTGCCGCCGCACCAGCACGTGCCGTCTTCCTGAACGCGCCGGATCACTTCTGTCGTCTTTTTCGCTGTGCCGAACGACACCAGCACCTGGTTGACGACCACGTCGTTCAACACTTCATAACCCGCTTCCCGCAACCCTTCCGCAAACCGCTGCGCGTGCGCGCATGTTCTTTCAATCAGCTCCGCCAAACCATTTCGCCCCAGCGACTTCAATCCGGCCCAAAGTTCCACGGCGCGCGCCCTGCGTGACGCCTCCGGCGTGTGGTGCATCGGCTCGCGCCGTGCTCCCGGCATCAGATAAGCGGCGCTAATGTTCATTGCCGTGCGCAGCGAAACACCATCCCTCACCAGCACGATGCCGCAGTCGTAGTTGCTGTTCGGCCACTTGTGCGCATCCGTCGCCCAGGAGTCCGCAAGCGCAAACCCCTCCAGCAAATGTTTGTACTTTGGCGAAGCTGCTGCCCACAGCCCGAACGCGCCATCGACATGTACCCACGCACCTTGTTCCCGCGCCCTATCACAAATCGCCCGCGCCGGATCAAACCCACCGGTATTCACATTGCCCGCCTGGATGCACACCAGCGTGCTCCGGTCCAGTTGTGGCAACAAATCCGCGCGCATGCGTCCTTGTGCATCGGCGGGCACCATCGTCAGCCGCTTTTGCCCGAAGCCAGCCATGTTCAGCGCCTTTAGAATCGAAGCGTGGACCTCTTCGCCGACGACCACCTTGATCTCCGGCGCGCCGAACAACCCGTTCTCCGCGACGTTCCATCCTTGCCGTGCCAGCAGCGCTTGCCGCGCGGTTGCGATCCCGCTGAAATTCGCCGCCGTCGCGCACGTCACGAACCCTCCGTCTAAACCCGCGGGCAGCCCCAGCGCCTCGCAAACCCACCGCAGCGTCACCTCCTCGATTTCCGCCACCACCGGCGACATCACACGCAGCGCCGAGTTTTGGTCCCACGCGCTGACTAACCAGCTTGCGCCCAGCGAAGCCGGCAACGTGCCACCGATGACGAAGCCGAAATACCTCCCGCCCGTCATGGTCACCGTTGCTGGTCCGCCGATGGTCGCAAGTTGCGCGAGCACTTCTTCCGGGTCTGTGGGCTTCTCCGGAAAAGCTTCGTGCAAACGCTCGAGCGCTGCCAGTGCAGCGGCCGTTGGCGCCACGTTCCGGTCGTCTACCTCACGCAGGTACTTTGCCGCATATTTCGCTGCGGCCTGCAGCGCGGCTTCCGTTGGATGGGGCTTCAGGGCTTCGGGCTTGGCGGACATGGTTCCTCCGAACCCTCCCAAGGTAGCTTTCTGCCCGCCGAGGGGAACAGCCGAATTGGCTGCTGCCATTTTGGCCTTGCTCCGGTTCTTGAAACCCTTTGCCTTCTGCGTAATCTATAGAAAGAGGAAGGAGGAGAAGGCTCATGACACTGTTTGATGACGGCGGAAGGCGCGCAAAGGAAACGCAAGCCAGGGCCGAGGGACGCTTGCCTCCCGGCCAATCGCTGACCCTTAAGTGGCCTGTGTTGCACTACGGCCGTATTCCGGACTTCGACCCCGCCAAGTGGGATTTCAAAGTCAGCGGCCTGGTGGAGTCGCCGCTGCGTTTTACCTGGCGCGAATTTCGCGCCCTCCCGCAGGTGGAATCCACCAGCGATTTTCACTGCGTCACGCGCTGGAGCCGCCTGGAAAATCGCTGGAAGGGCGTGCGCTTCAACGATGTCCTCGATCGCGCCAAGGCCAAGCCCGAGGCGCAGTATGCCCTCGTGCTCGCGGAAGAAGGCTATACCTCGAACATTCCTTTGAAGGATTTATTGCGGCCAGACGTTTTGTTCGCCTTCGAACATGACGGCGAGCCACTGACCGCAGAGCACGGCGGCCCGCTGCGCCTGATCGTGCCGCACCTTTACGCCTGGAAAAGCGTGAAATGGGTGCGCGGCTTCATCCTCCTCGACCACGACCGCCTGGGCTTCTGGGAACGCAACGGCTACCATGCCTACGGCGACCCCTGGAAAGAGCAGCGTTACTCCGGCTCCTAGTGGCACAAGCACTCCTGTCTGTGCGCGCTGAGGTTGGCCAAAACTACTTCGCCGCCCGAACCACCTTTCCGTTCTTCATCACGAAATTCACCTTGCGCAGCGTCTCAATCTCCTGCAGCGGATCCCCCGGCATGGCGATGATGTCCGCATATTGTCCTGCCGCGATGGCTCCGCGCTCCTTGCTGATGCGGAGCAAGTCGGCGCAGTTTGTGGTCATGGCCTTCAGAATATCGGCATTCGAAACGCCAGCTGTCTTCCACACCGCCAGGTAATCAAAAACCATGTCCGCGCGCGTGCGTCCGGGCATTCCCGTCACGGTGTCCGATCCAAACGCCATCTTCACGCCGATTTTGTTGGCGCGGCTCAGCCGGTCGATGATCTGGCTTCCCATTTTGTTGGCGTCGGCCAGCACGTCGCTGGAAGGGCTCAGCCCCGCCAGGTGTGCCGTCGGGAAGTCGGTTCCCACCAGATACGTTCCCTTCTCCTTCATCAGCTTGAGCTGCTCATCGGTCAGCGCGAAGCCATGTTCTACCGAATCCGCCCCGCCGCGAATCACGTTGTCCGCCGCAGGCCCGCCGTAGACGTGCACAGCCAGCGCGCGCCCGGCACTGTGCGACTCCTCGGCGGCGGCGCGAATCTGCGCCTCTGTGTAGTAATACTCGCTGTTGTCCGCGACCAGTTTGATCACGTCCGCGCCGTAATAAATGTTCTGGTGAATGCCTTTGCGAATCTCATCCGCCGTGTCCGCGTCAATATATTCGTGCAGCCAATATCCCCCCATCTCTTCCGGAATTCCCTTGGATTGCCCGCCGAACGGCCCGATGATTTTCCCAGCGCATTCTAGCGTCGGCCCGTCGAACCACCCCTCATGAAGAGCCTTTTTCAGGTCGCTGCACGCGTAATCGGCCTCGTTCCCGACTTCGCGCATCGTGGTAAAGCCGGCGTTCAGCAGAATCTGTCCGTTGTGGAGTCCGTGCAGAGCGCGAAACGGTGTGGACTCCTTGAGGTACACGGCTTCAAACGGCGCCTTGCCGGGAAGCTCCTGCAGGGTGATGTGGGTGTGCGCGTCCATCAGGCCCGGCATCACCCATTCCTTCGAGAGGTCAATCACTTGCGCGTCTTTGGGAATCGCTACGCCCGCGCCCACGGCGGTGATCTTCCCGTTCTCTACCAGGATCACCTGGTCCTTGCTCACCGTCCCTTTCGCCGGATCAATCAGATTCCCCGCGCGGATGGCGACCGTCTGGGCCGCCGCCGGCACCGCAAACAAAAATAATGTCGCGATTAATTTCTTAAACATGTTTCTGGACATGGAATCCCCTCGCAAAAAAGATGTAGCTCGGACAGGCAACCGTTTCCCGACCCTCGAGGACTCTATTCACATTTCCTCGCAATGGCAAGAACCGCGGACAAGCTATAACGTGCGAACCGCGAAGGGGTCTCTACAAAAAGTCGTTCACGGAAGGGCACCTTTCCTATAATGCTGTCATGCGAATCAAGAAAATCTGGCGGTTGTTTCTGAGCTTGTCGGTGCTGTGGAGTCTCCCAGCGGGAATCAAGGCACAGACTGCAGCTCCGGAGCAGCAGCAAATTCAAATGCCCAACGGAAAACTCCTTGGCGAAGTACCCGGGCATCCGCGGCCAACCAACAATTTCCCGACCGCCGCCGCAATTTCCCCCGGCGGCAGCTACGCCGTTTTTCTCCACAGCGGGTTCGGCGCATATAACTCGGAAGGAAAACAGTCGCTGACGGTGCTGAATTTGCAGACGAATGAGTTGCGGGATTTCCCGGACGAGCGATTAAGGCATGGTGCGAAACAATCGTATTTCCTGGGCTTGGCTTTCAGTTTGGATGGCAAGCATCTTTACGCTTCGATGGCTTCCCTGACCGACCCGCTCGGCAAACAAACGGGAAGCACCGGCAACGGCATCGCCGTCTATGCTTTCGGGAATGGCGTGGTCACGCCAGACCACTTCATCCCTCTTGCTCCGCGAAAAGCCGTTCCTCCCGGCAAACAGCGCAGGGCAATGTTCAAGGATGTCACCTACCCCGCGGGCCTCAGCGTCACCATCCGCGGTGGTGTCGAACAAATCCTGGTCGCCTGTCAGGGTTCTGATGAAGCCATCCTGCTCAACGCCGCCGACGGAAAAATCGTTTACCGCTTCGATCTCTCCACGTTCAAACGCATCCCCGGCTCGCTCCCATACACTGCCGTAATGACCCACGACGGCAAACGCGGATTCGTATCCCTCTGGAACGCCTCTTCCGTCGCCGAACTCGACCTCGTGAAGGGAACGGTCAAGCGTGTAGTTTCCCTCGTAGGGGCGGAGCAAGTCTCATCACTCACCAGTGGTTCGCACCCAACGGCATTGGTCCTTACCCACGACGACGCGAAGCTTTTCGTGGCGCTCACAAATCGTGACGAAATCTCTGTCTTGGATACAAACAACGGTAAGCCGCTGTCCTCGCTCTCCACCAAACTTCCCCTCCAAACATACGGTGGCAGTGATCCTGAAAGCTTGGCACTTTCCCCAGACGAACAGACTCTTTTTTCCGCCGACGCAATTTCCGATTCTGTTGCCATCTTCGACCTCAGCCATCCCGCGGCGAGCAAGCCATTGCGAGCGATAGGATTTATCCCCACCGATTTTTATCCGACAGTCGTGGCGGCGACCTCGAGCGATCTTCTCATCGCTACCGCGAAAGGCCGCGGCTCCGGTCCCAATCCCACGCCACTCAAGAAGGACTCGACAGGCATGCCTGAGTACCCATACAACCCGGCCATGACCCACGGTTCGCTCGCACGCATCCCGTTCTCCGACATCCCCGCTAATCTAACCGCATGGACGGCGCAAACCGTAGCCACGAATGCCGCGCAAGGGAACACCGACAACATTCCTTTCGCCGGCGGCGAAAACAAAATCAAACACGTCATTTACATCATCAAGGAAAACCGCACCTACGATCAGATCTTCGGCGATCTCGGCGCAGGGGATGGCGACCCCTCGCTGGCAATGTACGGAGAAAACATCACACCCAATCAGCACAAGCTCGCACGCCAGTTCGGCGTCCTCGACAATTTTTATGACAGCGGCGACGTTTCCGGAGACGGCCACGTCTGGTCCACGTCCGCTTCCATCTCCGATTACATTGAAAAAACCTGGCCCATCGGCTATCGAGGCAACGAACATACCTACGACTCTGAAGGCGAACTCTTCGGCGGCATTTCCGCCGAAGACGGCCTTCCGGACGCGGGCGAACCCACCGGCGGCTATCTATGGAAAAATTTTGCCGCCCACGGCATCACCTACCGCCACTACGGCGAATATATCGTCTCCCGCTGGTGTAACGCGCCCACCAAACAACCGCCCCAGTGGGGGCCCCCCAAAGTTGCTGGAGTCACCTGCAAACGCACCGTCATCAAGAAAGGCGAGCGGCTCGAGAAAAACGTTGGCGAACCCCGCGGCGGCCCGAGTCCCTACCCCTGGGATATTCCACTCCTCGCGGAAAACGTCGCCTCGCAAGCGGAGCTCCGCGGCCACTTCGATCCGCTCTATCCCGACTTTGCAGTGGCGTATCCGGATCAGTTGCGCGCGGACGAATTTCTGAATGAATTCAACGCCTTTGTCGCTTCGGGTAAGTCGGGCCAGGACACGATGCCGCAGTTCATCTTGCTGCGTCTGCCCAACGATCACACCGCGGGCGGCAAGAAAGGCCAGCCGCGGCCAACCGCTTCCCTGGCGGACAATGATCTGGCCGTCGGCCGCGTGGTGGACGCGGTTTCGCACAGTCCCTACTGGGACGACACCACTATTCTGATTCTCGAAGACGACGCGCAAAACGGCCCCGACCACGTGGACTCCCACCGCAGCCTCGCCCTGGTCATCAGCAAGTACGCGCCGCTTGCTGAAACGCGGGAAGGGAAGTC
>DATFSI010000055.1:0-9624 GCA_035262705.1 Candidatus Acidiferrum sp.
GTCTGTTGCGTTCCCCCAAGGGGTTGGTTAAAAGGCGTGTCCAACCGGAAATACCCGAAACGGAACTCGTTTACCGTGGTCGATCCGAAAGTCTTGGTATCCCCGAGGCTGACATTATGAGTCTGCCCCCTGGACTCAATGGCAAATCCTGGATACAGAGGACCGGGAGCAGCCCAATAGGGATCGTCGCGAGTGAACTTATCGAAATAATAGTAGAGGGAGAGAAGTCCAAATCGGGAGTTGGCATCGACTCGCCCGCTGAACTTGTTGTCATGCAGATCGATCTTCCCTGCGTTGGTGAAAAAGGCGTTCTGGGCGGCATTGTTTGCCGGTTGAATGAAGGGCAATTCATTCTTGGAAATCATATTAAAGTGGCTCGGGTCCAGATGGGCATTGGGGAAAACGCATTGTGCGGCAGTCGTGCAGTTTACCCCGTATGGCAACATTGTCGCGGGATTGATACTAGCAGCTGTAAAATAGTACGGTTCACCCGGAGTGATCGGCTGGCCACCCAACAGGGTCGATAGTTGATTTGCCCAAGGATTTGGAAACTGAGCAGATTGATCCTTGCTCTGAACTGTGCCGGTCAGGCTCCCAGCTACGGAGGTTAAATCCCCCCCGATCAAAGCGGTGCTGGGTGCCCCTGGGACGTTTTGGGGGACAGCCTGGATCAAGCGGTTTCCTTGATAATCCGCGAAAAAGAAAAGTTTGTCCTTTTTAATCGGTCCGCCGAACGTCACGCCGAACTGGTTTTGGTGGTAGGAACCCCGATGACCGGACTCAAAGAAATTAGCGGCATCCAGGTTGGTGTTGCGGAGAAACTCGAAAGCACTGCCATGAAACTGGTTCGTGCCGGACTTGGTAATCACATTGACCTGGCTGCCGCTGTAATTACCGTATTCCGCGTCGAAGTTGTTGGTCAATATGCGGAACTCCTGGATCGAGTCGAGGTTGGGAACCGCTCCGGCTTGCGAGAAACCCGTCTCTTGCACGGTCACGCCGTTCAAGATATAGCCGTTGGCCGCTTCGCGCTGCCCGTTCACGGAAAGCGCGCCGGCATTCAAGTCCCCCGACACCAGGGGCACTGAGAACGTGGCCGCGAGGAATTTACCGGACTGCTGACCTCCGAACTGTCCGCTTAGGCCCGAAGACTGCGAAACGACGCCCGGCTGCAGCGCCAGCAAATCGGTGTAGCTGCGTTTTACCAGAGGCACGGCGGTCATCTGTTGCGATTCAATCACTTCGCCCATCTGTGTATTTGCCGTCTCCACATGCAGCGCCTCACTCGACACTTCCACCCTCTCGGTTTTCTGCCCCACCTGCAGGGCAAAATCTACAATGAGCGCATCATTCACCTTCAAAACAATGTCGATCCTACTGGTGGTCTTGAATCCCGTTTGCTGCACCTCAACCGTGTATTTTCCGAGAGGCAAAGACTGGAACGAATAGAATCCCTGCGTATTGGTTGTCTGGGTCGTCGCCACACCGGTGTCCACATTTGTCGCGGTGACCGAGGCCCCCGCTACCGCGCCTCCGCTGGGATCCGTAACCGTGCCGGAAATACTGGCGGTGACGCCCGCATACAAGCGGCCTGCACAAAGAATAGCGAGCGCAAACAGCAAAACACCCACAAAGTTGCGAAGTCTAGTGACTTGCATCATCCCCTCCGAGCGAACGTTTCTGACTCCATCCCCGTTTCGGGCTTGCGGGCCCCCGGTCGTTGGCGGCGCACCTGTTTTGGTCGCTGAGGCCTATCCAGCCGCACAGATCTAACCGGTTATCGCGTTGCAGGCCTTATAGTTCAGGGTTGCCACTTTGTCAAGAAGTTTCCAAGCCGCACCGCTCACCAATGTCTGGGTTTGTATTGAATCGTTTCAAATGATGGGAATCACATCATCGGCAAGTCCGGTAATCCGGGATAGAGAACGTAGCACCCGGCCTTATTCACAGACGGCAATTGCGCTTTCTATAACCGATTAGAGCCGCCAGCCAAAAACCTCGTGGGACACAGAGGCTTAAAGAATGCGCAAGAACTGCAGGCGGCCTATTTCAGAAAGTCGAGGAGCGTGGGCAGGTTCAGCACCCGGGCTGTAGCATTCAGCGTCGCCTGGCTGGCCACCTGGGCTTGCGAAAAATCCGTGGCCACCGAAGCTATATCCGCACCGGCAAGGCTATTTTCCTGCTGGCTCAGGTTAAACTGAGCTTTCCACCAGAAATTGCCGGACGATCTCGTCGCTCATCCCATCGTCCTTGGCTTGTTCCGGTTCGGGACGTGCCACTGACGACTCGGCCACACTTCCGTTCTGTTTTCGATTCTTTTCTTTTGCGCACACACCGCTATCCCATTTGCCGCCCTGTCCGAATCCTCGTGCAAGCAGCGTTCCAGCATCAGTTTTAGGCGTCTTGCTCCCTTGTCATTCTTGTTTTCTCAGCGCCTTTCCTCCTTCCAAGCATCTCCCTTCTTTTCTTCAATCCGCCCCCGCTTTCTTGTTGCGTTTACCCCTTTGCAGGTTACTGACGCCTGTTCTCTTTCTTTCCAACTTGGAAGCCTCGCTCCGTTTCGGTACAACTTCCTCCTACTTCTCTCATGAACAAATCCTCATCTGGCCCTCCAAAATGAAAAGCCCCGGAACTCATCGCTCCGGGGTCTTCTCCACTGCAAACTTAGAACTTACGACTCAAGATTTCCTACTTCTTCTGCTCCGGTGGATAGTTCCTCAGCAATTTGGTCAGGGCTTTTTCCAGATTCTTCCGCCGATTCTCCGGCTTGGCTTTTCCCTCGATCGCCTTGGAAACCACTCCACGCCACACCAGTTGCTTCTTTGAGGAATCGTAAATGTCCAAGTCCAATTGCCCCTTGTAGATGGTAGAAGCCGCTACTGTCGTCGCTCCCTTCGGCATGGGGCCATACCACCCGGCTACCCAACCCGGACCGTAGCTCCAGCCGGATCCCAGATCCCGCAGTTCTTTTTCTTCACCGGTCGCCGCTTGGAATCCTACATATAAATCCGCGGTGTCCGCCTCCGTCTTCATCAATCCCTTCTTCGCGAGTTCAACGTCCACCACGTGGATAATCTCTTTCGCAACGGGTTCCTCTAGTTTCTCCGCGCCAATGCTTACCCACTTGTAAGTCTTGTACTTGGAAAAATTGGCGTCCTGCGCAAAGTTATAGAGGACATCTTGGGCGCAGGCAGCTGCTACGCCCAGCAGTACCCAAACGAATGCCAGAAAACCAATCTTCTTCATCTTGCGTTTCTCCCGTCTGCGCTAAAGACGAAAACTCAAAACAAGCCCGGGGTATCAAACGGCAGGCCGACATAGTTTTCCGCCAGTGATGTAGACGCGGCTCGCGAACTCGTCACATACCCCAGTTCCGCCAGGTGAATATGGTGCGAAAAATCATCTTCATTCGGAAAACGGTGCAGCATCGAGGTCATCCACCAGGAAAAACGCTGCCCCCTCCACACACGCTGCAGACACCTCTCGGTGTAGCGCGCCAGTTCCTCGCGTTTCCCATTCTTGTAGAGCTCCACAAGGCCCCGGGTCAGAACGCGAACATCCGCCACCGCCAGGTTCAACCCCTTCGCCCCCGTAGGAGGCACAATATGCGCCGCGTCCCCCAGCAAAAACAGCTTTCCGAATTGCATTGGTTCGGCCACGAAACTCCGCATGGGCGTGACGCTCTTCTGCAGGATCGGACCGTCCTTCAGCACAAAGCCGTCCTGCGTGGCCATCCGCGTGCGCAACTCCTCCCAAATCCGGTCATCCGGCCAGTTGACGATGTCCTCGTCGATGGCGCATTGCAGATACAGGCGCGAAATCTCTGGCGACCTCATACTCAACAGCGAAAATCCCCTCTCGGTGTAGGTGTAAATCAATTCCTGCGATGCCGGCGCCACGCGCGCCAGAATCCCCAGCCAAGCGAAAGGATACTGTCGCTCGTAGAACCGGATGCGATCCGGAGTCACTGCGGGACGGCAAATGCCGTGAAAGCCGTCGCAGCCGGCGATGAAATCGCAGGTAATCTCGTGCTCTTTGCCTTGGTGCACGTAATGAATTCTGGGCTGCGCATCGATCCCGGAAAGCCGCATGGCCTCGGCTTCAAAAAATACAGGAGCGCCATAGCCCATGCGAGCGGCAATCAGGTCTTTCACCACTTCCTGTTGCGCGTAGACCATGATGGATTTCCCAACCAGGTCCTGAAAATCAATGCGGTGCCCTTGTCCACCGAAGCGCAACTCCACGCCCCCGTGCAAGAGTCCTTCGTGATCCATGCGTTCGCCGACTCCGGACTCCCGCAGCATGTCTACGGTGCCCTGCTCGAGCACCCCCGCGCGTACTCGGTTCTCCACATATTCCTGGGTATGGCTTTCGAGCACAATGCTCTCGATGCCCTGGAGGTGCAGCAGGTGCGCCAGCATCAAGCCCGCGGGCCCTGCTCCGACAATGCCAACTTGTGTGCGAATGGTGGACATGGCGGGGGAGTCCTTACATCAGGCAAACTTCTCGATCACTTCCTTGGGGATTGCCTGGCTCATAACTTTGCAAGACCGCGAAGCCTTGCGCACTGTCCAAACGCGCTTCTCGAAGCCTTCCACCGCCAACGCGTCGCCACGAAACAGCTTGTGGCTTAGCGAAAAGCTGCTCGTGCCCCACTTAATCACGCAGGATTCCACGGTTACGATATCTCCAAAGGACGACGGAATCTTGAAATTGCAGCTTGCCTCCACCAGCGGAATCCCGGCAATCCCGAATCGCCGCAGCATCTCGGCCTTCGGGTAGCCCAGCGCCCGATGAAACAGCGCATTGGTGCACGCATCGAAGTATTCGAAATACCGTGGAAAGAAAACGATTCCAAAAGGGTCGCAATCTCCCCATTCGATCTGAATTTCGCGGCGGTTCGTCAGCATAAAGAGGATCTGCTCAGGCGGCCGGTTTGGCCCAGAGAAAGTCTACCCCAGGCGGCCAGCCCAACGCATACGGTTTGCTCTTCCCCTGTGCGTTTACGGTAGACTGGAAGTCAAGGAAGAACAGGGAAAATATGAGTATCGCTTATATTTGTGACGCCATCCGCACGCCCTTCGGCCGCTATGGCGGTTCGCTTTCCGGCGTAAGAACCGATGATCTCGCGGCGCTGCCCATCAAGTCCCTCATGGAGCGCAATCCAACCGTGGATTGGAATTCGCTCGACGACGTCGTCTACGGCTGTGCCAACCAGTCCGGTGAAGACAACCGCAACGTGGCTCGCATGGGGCTCCTTTTGGCCGGTCTGCCGAAGGAGGTTCCCGGCACCACGGTGAACCGTCTCTGCGGCTCTAGCATGGATGCCGTTTCCATCGCTGCGCGAGGCATCAAAAGCGGCGAAGTGGACCTGGTCATTGCCGGGGGCGTGGAAAGCATGTCCCGCGCGCCCTATGTCGTCGGCAAATCGGATACGGCGTTTGCGCGCAATCTAAGGCTCGAAGACACCACCATCGGCTGGCGCTTCGTGAATCCCGCGATGAAAACAAAATACGGCACAGACCTTATGCCGGAAACCGCGGAGAATGTCGCCGAAGAATTTCACGTCTCTCGCGCGGACCAGGATGCCTTCGCCCTGCGCAGCCAGCAGCGTACCGCCGCAGCCATGAAGGCCTGTCGCTTGTCGGAAGAGATCTTCCCCGTACCCATCCCCCAGAAGAAAGCCGAGCCACTGCTTGTCGCGGTCGACGAGCATCCGCGCGCTGACACGACGCTTGAAGCGTTGGCCAAATTGAAGGGCGTGGTGAAACCTGAGGGCACAATAACCGCAGGCAACGCCTCGGGTATCAATGACGGCGCTTGTGCCCTGCTGCTGGCTTCCGAAGAAGGCTTGGGTAAGTATGGCCTCACGCCGAAAGCGCGTGTTGTTGCCGCCGCTTGCGCCGGTGTAGCGCCGCGCATTATGGGAATGGGCCCGGTTCCCGCCAGCCGCAAGGTTTTGGCCAAAGCTGGTTTGTCCATTGACGACATGAACGTCATCGAGCTGAACGAGGCATTCGCTGCCCAGGCGTTGGCCGTGCTGCGCGAACTGGGTGTGCCGGACGACGCGCCACATGTGAATCCGAACGGCGGCGCGATTGCCATCGGTCATCCGCTGGGTGCGAGTGGGGCGCGGTTGATCACTACGGCGATGTATCACCTGCTGCGCACCAAGGGGCGCTACGCGCTCTGCACCATGTGCATAGGCGTAGGTCAGGGGATTTCGCTCGTCATCGAACGAGTCTAGGCCATAGGCTCGATCGCTTTCACCTCATAAATGGGCCACGGGAGGGCCCGGCTTCAGCCGGAAAGCGAAACAAAAATATGGTCTTGCGCCCCCGACGAATTGTTTTTTCTCCCATTCCTATTTGTGAGATAACAAGATAACTTCTGGGAGTGTATGGCGGTTTTTGGACCTGGAGAGAATCCCGCTGATGACGCTCTTTGACAAGATGTTCCGCTGCCCGGCGATCGAGCAGATCTTCTCTGACCGCGAATCCATTCAGGCTCTATTGAATTTCGAGGCCGCCCTGGCTCGCGCGGAAGCCAAAGTGGGCATCATTCCCGAACCCGACGCACGGGTCATTGCTGTTGCTTGCCGCGCGGAGCAGTTCGACGTGGACGCCCTCGCAACGCAAGCCACGGTTGCCGGCAATATCGCCATTCCCCTCATCAAAAAACTTACCGAGCTTGTTGCCGCAACCAATAAGGATCCGGCTCGCTTTGTTCACTGGGGTTCCACCAGCCAGGATGCCATGGACACCGCTGTGGTCCTGCAGCTTCGTCGCGCGCTGGAAGTGATGGATCAGGACCTCGTGCGCATGGCTGCCACCCTGGCTGAACTCACCGACAAGTATCGCGCCACGCCCGTTGTCGCCCGCACCTGGATGCAGCAAGCTCTCCCCACCACGTTTGGATTTATCGTCGCCGGATGGCTCGATGCCGTGTTGCGCCACCGCTCCCGGCTCGCCGAACTTCGTGCCCATAACCTGGCGCTGCAATTTGGCGGCGCCGTTGGCACGTTAGCGGCGCTTTCCGGACGCGGTCCGCAAGTGGCCAAAGCCCTCGCCGAGGAACTTCAGCTTGCCCTTCCTGCAATTCCGTGGCACACACATCGCGACCGCCTCGCCGAAATTGCCTCCGCCCTCGGACTGTGCGCCGGGACACTGGGCAAAATCGCCCGCGACATTTCCCTGCATTGCCAAACGGAAATCGCGGAACTCGCCGAACCCACAGCCGAGGGCCGCGGCGGCTCTTCTACCTTGCCTCACAAGCACAATCCTGTAACCTGCGCTGCTGTTCTTGCCACGGCAACTCGCATGCCCGGCCTTGTTTCCACCTTACTTGCCGCGATGGTGCAGGACCAGCAGCGTGCGCTCGGCGCGTGGCAAGCAGAGTGGGAAACGCTCCCGGAAATCGTGTCTCTCGCGGGAGGCTCCCTCCATCACCTCGCGAATATGCTGCCCGGCTTGCAAGTGGACGCTACACGCATGCGAGAAAACCTCGACAGCACCCGTGGGCTAATCTTCGCCGAAGCCGTAACCATGGCTCTCGGTGTTCGCCTGGGCAAAATGCCGGCGCACATGCTGGTGGAGGGCGCCTGCAAGAAGGCACTTGCCGAGAAGCGGCACCTGAAGGAAGTACTTCTTCACGAGCCCGGCCTGCACGGCTACCTGACGCCCGCCGACCTCGAATCACTCTTCGAGGTGCGCAACTATCTCGGCAGCGCGGACGACTTCATCCGTGCCGTCCTTGCGCAAGCCAATCGCGCCGTCGTCGCTAGCTGAGCGGGAAGGAAAACACTATGCCCTTTGCAAAATTGCCGGATGCGCAGCTTTTCTATCAGTGGGACGGTCCGGAAAACGCGTCAGTCCTGGTCTTTTCCAATTCTCTGGGAACCACACACCGCATGTGGGATCCGCAAGTGGAAGCGCTCTCCAGACATTTCCGTCTTTTGCGCTACGACACACGCGGCCACGGCCAATCAAGCGTCACGCCGGGACCCTACACCATCGAAAAGCTCGCCGGCGATGTCTTGTACCTCCTCGATATTCTAAAAATCGAGCGCGCCTGCTTTTGCGGGCTATCCATGGGCGGCATGATTGGCATGATCCTCGGCAGCACGGCTGCGCAGCGCTTTCACAAGATCGCGCTTTGCAACACCGCCGCAAAGATCGGTACGCCGGACGTTTGGAACGCACGTGTCACCGCGGTCCAGCAAGGTGGAATGAAAGCCGTCGCCGCTGGCGTGCTTGACCGCTGGCTCACTGCCAACTACCGCGCGGCGCATCCTGCCGAGACCTCAAAGGTCCTCGCCATGCTGGAAGGCACGGATCCCGCCGGCTACACTGCCTGCTGTGGCGCGGTCCGCGATTTGGACTATCGCGAGCAACTCCATCGCGTGCAGGTTCCCACGCTGGTCATTGCAGGCTCGCACGATCCCGCCACTCCCCCCGCCGACGGCCGCTTTCTCGCCGACCACATTCGAGGCGCCAAATCCGTGGAACTTCCCGCCGCGCACCTTTCCAACATCGAAGCCAGTGAGCGCTTCAATCGCGAAATTCTGGCGTTTTTGCAATCGCAGGGGGCGCACGGATGAACGAACGCGAACGGCACAAAAAAGGCATGAAAGTTCGCAAGCAGGTGCTGGGTAAGGCGCACGTGGAACGCGCCGAAGCCCGGAAAAATCCCTTCAATGAACCTTTCCAGGATTTAATCACCCGCTATGCCTGGGGGGGGATCTGGTCGCGCCCTGGCCTGCCCAGAAAAACGCGCAGCCTGATCACCATCGCGATGATGGTAGCCCTCAACCGCACCGAGGAGCTCCGCATGCATCTGCGGGCTACGGTCAACACCGGCGTGACACGCGGGGAAATCCAGGAAGTGCTTCTGCAAACGGCGATTTACTGCGGTGTCCCGGCGGCCAACCACGCGTTTCAGGTAGCTGAGGAAGTGTTCGCCGAGCAACGCAAGTAACAAGCTTCTTCAAGCCGGGACGGGAGTCTCCGCAAGGTCCGCATACTCGTGAACGGGACTCTTTCGTCGAGGATTTTTACGATGTTCTCGGAGGAGGCGATGCGAACTAGGCTTCCTCTTGAGCAGGGGGGAGGGCCTGGGGGTTTCACGCACGTGGAAACGGGGCGAATCCTGGCCGAGCCTTGGAGCCTCCCCGTGGAACTCGCGGAAGTGATTGAATATCACATCGCCGCGCTCCAGGCTCGGATCGGGCTATGGTTATGAACCCGAACTAGGAGAGGCCGGTTCCCTGACGCAAATCTGGGAAACACTTCTGCCACACTTCCCCATTGCCCGCGCCTTCAGTGAAAAAAACTACACGAAGCTGTTTATTCATCTGGCTTCTTCCGCGGGAGAAACTAGCCGAAGCCGTTTTTTCCCTGGCGACGGCCAGCGGTGCCCGCCACGCCGAAGAAGCCGTGAAGACTAGTCGTTGAAAAGGTTTGTCCGCAAAGTGTACGAGCTCAACACCTTCATATAATTCCCGCGCTCGAACGCCGTGGGATCCGCCACCGCTCCGTGGCTCATGCTGCCGCACATCTGCTGGATGGAAACATATTCGTGCTCGTCAAGCCAGCGGTCCACCTCGGAAATCACGTGCGCGGCATG
>DATFSI010000056.1:0-19321 GCA_035262705.1 Candidatus Acidiferrum sp.
TCATTTCCGAAGGTTGCAGATTCACCGGCCCGACTTTAATCCAGCGATGCGTCGCGTGCGATTTGTCCAGGAAAAACGTGCACACCAGCAGCACCGCCACCAGGCACAGCGCGGTGTATACCACACGCGGCTCGCGCAGCCTGTGATAGTCCATTTTCATAAGACCGAACATGCCCGCGAGTCCCGCGAGCAGCCACACGCTTTGTCGCAGCACGAACACATAAGAATGGCCGTACTGCTGCTGCGCAGTCACCGCCGACGCGCTGAAAATCATCACCGCTCCCAGCAAGCAAAGCGCCAGCGTCACAATAAACAACCAGCGATCCGTCTCGCTTCTTCTAGGCATTGGTCTTCTTCTCCATCCCATGTACTAACTGCTTGAACACCCGCCCGCGCTGCTCGTAATTCTCAAACTGGTCGAAGCTCGCGCAGGCCGGCGCCAGCACCACCACATCCCCCGGCCGCGCCGCCAGCGAAGCCGCCTCCACCGCGCGCTCCAGCGTTCCTGCGCGTTCCAGCGCCACGCTACCGGCAATCTGCTTCTCGATCTTTTCGGCGGCTGCGCCAATCAACAGCGCCAGAATGGCCTTCTCACGAAGCGGCCTTTGCAGCACGGTGTAGTCGCTGCCCTTATCCTTGCCGCCAAGCACAATCAGGATGCGACCTGGAAACGCGTCCAGCGCTTTCAACGTGGCATCCACGTTGGTGGCTTTCGAGTCGTTGTAATACTTCACGCCGCCAATCTCCGCCACGAATTCCAGGCGGTGCTCCACGCCGGGAAAACTCTTCACGGTCTTGGCAATCGTCGCCGCATCCATGCCTGCCAGACGCGCGATAATCACCGCGGCCAGCACGTTCTCCAGGTTGTGCGCGCCGACCAGGGGAATCTCTCCCACCTTCATGACGCGGTCTTCCTTGCCGTGATGGGCCACCACAATTTCATCGCCGTGCACGCACGAGCCTTGCGCCACCTGTTTCTGTCGGCTGAACCAGAATACCTGCGGCTTTTTCGGTGCGTATTTGGCCGAGGCCGCGTCGTCCGCATTTAGGATCGCCGCGTCGAGCTCCGTCTGGTTTTCAAAAATCCGCGCTTTGGCTTTTGCGTACGCCTCCATGGTCTTGTGCCGGTCGAGATGATCCGGAGTCAAATTCAGCAACGCGCCGATGTTCGGACGGAATTTTGCGATCAGTTCGAGCTGAAAGCTGCTCAACTCCACCACCGCTGTCGAACCCGCATCCATTTTCTCCACTTCCCCGATCATCGGCGTTCCCACATTGCCCGCAAGGAACGTCTTCATCGCGCCCGCCTGCAGGATGTGGTGGACCAAAGTCGTCGTCGTGGTTTTTCCGTTCGAGCCGGTAATGCCGATGAGCTTCCCTTCCAGAAACCGATAGGCGAGCTCGATTTCGCTCCAGACCGTGATTCCTTTCGAACGCGCAAGCATCAAACACGGATCGTCGGCCGGCACGCCGGGACTCGGAATAATCAAGTCCTGAGCCAGGAACATTTTCTCCGTGTGTGTGCCGAGCTCCAGTGCCACTCCGGCCGCGCGTAATTTCATCGGGGCATCCCCCAATTCGCTTTCGCTGCGTGTTTCCGTCGCCGATACAATCGCGTTGTGTCCCGCGCAAAACAACGCCGTGGCCACGCCGGTACGCGCCAGTCCCACGACCAGCACTCGCTTCTTGCGCAACTCGATCGAACCCGGCATCGTTCCGCAACCAAACTCTTTCGCAAAGTGCTTAGCGCAATTTCAGGGTCGTCAGCGCGAACAGCGCAAACACCAGCGCCGCAATCCAAAACCGCACAATCACCTTGCTCTCACTCCATCCCAGCAATTCAAAATGATGGTGAATCGGCGCCATGCGGAAAACGCGTTTTCCGCGCAGCTTAAACGACACCACCTGCAAGATCACCGACAGCGCCTCGAGCACGAACACGCCGCCCACAAAAATCAGCAGTACTTCCTGCTTGATAATCACGGCAATCGTTCCCAGCGTGCCGCCCAGGGCCAGCGACCCCACATCGCCCATGAACACTTCCGCGGGATGTGCGTTGTACCAAAGAAATCCCAGCGACGCGCCAACCAGCGCGCCGCAAAACACGGTCAACTCGCCGACGCGCGGAATGTACTGAATCTCCAGATACGTCGCCCAACGGTAGTTGCTGCTGACATACGTAACAATTGTTAGCGCGCCAGCCGCAATCACCGTGCACCCAATCGCCAGGCCATCCAGGCCGTCCGTCAGATTCACTGCGTTCGAACTCCCGGTAATCACCAATCCGATAAAAATCAGAAACGGCAGAAACGCTAACGGCCACAGGCTGCCCGAATGCAGCAGTCCGTGAATCACCAGGTCCGGGCGGAACCTTTTTATAAACGGCACGATCAGTTGCGTGGAATACGCGCTGTGCGTCGAAAGCACCAACAGCGTGATTCCCACGGCCAGGCTCACGCCGGTCTGCAAAGTCAGCTTGCGCTTGCCGGTCAACCCCAGGTTCCGCCGCTTGGCCACTTTGGCGTAGTCGTCCACAAATCCGATCGCCGCGAACGCCAGCAAAGCAAATAGCGCCAGCAGTACAAACGGGTTCTGCAAATCGGCCCACAGTAGCACGGGCACGGCTGTTGAAAGCACAATCAGAACGCCGCCCATCGTCGGCGTGCCGGCTTTTTTCTTGTGCTCCTGCGGCCCTTCTTCGCGGATGTACTGCCCGATCTGCAATTCGCGCAATTTGCGGATTAGCCATGGCCCGAACACCAGCGCCAGAAACATTGCCGTCAAGCTGGCGTACGCGGTGCGCACCGTGATGTAGCGGAACACGTTCAACGGACTGAAATATTTCTGCAGCAGGTGGTAGAGCAGGTAGTAGAGCATCTTAGTGGTGGTCCACTCCCGCCTTGCGGCCCGCGTCCGCCGGTGAAAACCGCCCAAGCAGCGCCTCCACGATGCGTTCCATCTTTACGCTGCGCGACCCCTTGACCAGCAGCAGGTCGCCCGGCTTGACGAATCCGCCCAGAAATTCCGCCGCGCCTTCCGGCTTGTCAAAAAACTTCGTCTGCACGCGCGGAATCCCCTCGGCAACCGCGCCTTCTACCAACTGCGCCGCGTCTCCCTGCACCCCGACGACAAAATCAATCCCCGTGCGCGCGGCGAACTGGCCGCCTTCGCGGTGCAATTGCGCGGACAACGGACCCAGTTCGCGCATCTCTCCTGCCGCCAGAATGCGTCGTTGAAAGCCAGGCGTCGCTGCCAGCAGGCCGCACATCGCCTGCAGCGCCGCGGGGCTCGAATTGTAGGCATCGTTAATCAACGCAAATCCATTCGTGAAGCGGATCAGCTCTCCACGCATCGACGGCGTGCGTAAGTTCGGCAGCACGTTCCGCGCCTCTTCCGCGCCAATGCCCCACTCGCTGGCCGCGGCCACCGCCGCTAGCGCGTTCCACACCACATGCCGCCCCGGTAAGGACATCTCCATGCGCGTACGCTGGTTCTTGTGAATCAGCGTGAACGTCGAACCCAGTGCGCCACGATTCTCGATCTCTTCGGCGCGGTACTCCGCCGGTTTGTCTACGCCGTAAAACACCACTCGTCCCGGCGCCGCGCTGGCCATTGCCGCCACCCGCGGGTCGTCCGCATTCAGCACCGCCAGCGAATCTTTCCCGTTCAGCCCTTCCACTAATTCCTGCTTGGCCAGCGCAATCTCCTCCACCGAGGAAAAGTTCATCAAGTGCGCCGGCGCCACGCGCGTCTCAATCGCCACGTCAGGCTGCGCAATCGCCGCCAAGCGTTTCAACTCGCCCGGAAACGACATGCCCATCTCCAGCACCGCCGCGTCGTGCGTATCTTCTAGCCGGAAAATCGTCAACGGCAGTCCGTACTCGTTATTAAAATTTCCTTCCGATCTTAGGACCTGGAGCTTCGTCCCCAGCAGTGCCGCCAGGATCTCCTTCGTGGTAGTTTTGCCGACCGACCCGGTAATCCCGCAAATTTTCTTTCCCCAGTCCTTGCGTACGGCGCGGGCCAGGTCGTGCAGCGCGCCGAGGGTTTCGGGAACGGTGATGCAGCGGTCCTGCTGCCATCCTGCGTAGCGCGAGACCACCGGCTCCGCCACCACTGCCGCCAGCGCTCCGCTTTCCAGGACGTCGGCAACGAAGTCGTGTCCATCGTGACGCGGACCATGAATGGCGATGAACAGTTCTCCGGGACGTATCGTGCGAGAATCAATCGAGACACCGGCCAGCCGGGCCACGGGGTCCACTCCAGGCCCCGGCTTTCCTGCCATCGCCTCAGCCACTCGTTTAAGCGTCCACCGCATAGTCGCCTCAATAGGTTGGCTTTCCCCAGGGTTCGAAAGAAGCGTTCTCTTCTTCCGCACGGCCCATCGCGTCGCGTATTCAGAGCAGCCCTCCCTTAGGGCCCGCTAGAGAAGCGGGCCGCTAAACCCGCTTCAATCTCCTCTGCACCCTCGTGCGCTCACCGATCTTTGCTACCTCTCCCTAATTTCTATTTTCCATTTTCCAATTTCTGTTCACCGGAATAGCCGCGTTCGCCAAGCGCACGCCGTGCTTCTTCGCGATCGTCAAGATGAATCGTGCGATCCGGGAAAACCTGGTAGTCCTCGTGACCCTTGCCGGCGAGCAGCACGATGTCTCCCGGCCGCGCCTCCTCAATAGCCAGCGAAATGGCCTTGGCGCGGTCTGGTTCGATGAGATATTTCCCGCCGGACTTCTGCATGCCCACCACCACGTCGCTGATAATTTTCAGCGGATCTTCCTGGCGTGGATTGTCGCTGGTCAAAATCGTCAGGTCGCTCAGCTTTCCGGACGTTTCTCCCATGATGGGGCGCTTGGTGCGATCGCGCGAGCCCCCGCATCCAAACAGGGTAATAATGCGTCCCTTGGTAATCAGCTCACGTGCCGTACGGATGAGATTTTGCAAAGCATCATCTGTGTGCGCGTAATCCACCACCACCAGGAACGGCTGCCCAGCATCAATGCGTTGGAATCTTCCGGCCACCGCGTGCAGGTTGTGGATACCCGTCTCGATCACATCGTTCGAAATGCGCAGCCCGATTGCCGCGCCAATGGCAGCCAGGATGTTGTAGACGTTGATGCGTCCCACGAGCGGCGATTCCACCTGAATGTTTCCCTGCGGCGTTTGCGCGGCGAAATTCAGACCTTTGAAACTCAGTTGAATTCTTTTTGCTTTCAAGTCCGCACCGTTTTGCAGGCCATAGGTCAGCGTCTGCTTGGCTAATCCGGTCAGCCGTTTGCCCCATTCGTCGTCGGTGTTGATCACCCCAAAGTCCGGCGCGCCCGCTCCCGTGCCTTCAAACAGTCGGCGCTTGGCCGCAAAGTAGTTTTCGAAGTTTTTGTGAAAATCGATGTGGTCGCGCGTGAGGTTGGTGAACACCGCCGCCGCGAAATGGCAGCCCCACAGGCGGTCCAGCGCCAACGCGTGCGAACTCGCCTCCATCGTGGCGTAGGACCCGCCCGCGTCGCGAATCTCTGCGAAAAAATGCTGCAAGTCCACTGATTCCGGCGTGGTGTTCGGCGCGGGATATGTTCGATTTGGCGTGTGGTATTGAATGGTGCCGAATAATCCGGTTTTCACGCCTGAGGCACGCAGAATCGAATCGATCAGCGAAGTAGTCGTGGTCTTCCCGTTGGTTCCGGTCACCCCAATCAGTTGTAGAGCGCTCGCCGGGCGCCCAAAAAAGTTCGTCGCCGTAATCGCCAACGACTTCCGCGCTTCCGCCACCTGCACCCAGGCAATCTCAGCGGGCCAATCTCTAGGAGCCGGCGCTTCGCTCAACACAACAATGGCGCCTTTCACTGCCGCGTCCTTCGCGAAAAGTGTTCCATCCGTCGTCACGCCCGGAATCGCCACAAACAGCGCGCCGGGCTCGACTTTTCGCGAATCGTGCGTGACTTGTTGAATGGTTATCTCACGGATGGGTACCCGCGAACGCACCTCCACACCTTCCAAAAGCGACTCGAGGCTCACGCCCAGGGAGTGTCTCTGTTCAGCCACAGTCTGTCGTTTCCCGCCCCCGTCTGAAACCCGGTTGTCCTCTTCGGTAAGATGCAATCCCTTGGTCATGTGCTCCGATAAACTCTTTTCTCAGTGTGCCTTACCTGGATGTAGAGGTGGCACTCCAAACTGCACCGTCACCCTGGCTCCACGGCGCACCTTGCTGCCCGCCGCCGGTATTTGTTGCGCTGCAAGGCTGCTGCCAACTAGCACCGGATTCAGCCCCAGGCGCATGCATGTATCCGCCACTTCCCGCATGGTCTTGCCCTTCAAATCCGGCACCGCGATATCTCCGCCCTCATCCACCGCAAGAGTCACATCGGACGCCTGCGGCTGTGCGGGAGTGGCAGCCTCAGCGGCTCGCTCGGCAGCCTGCTCTGGCGACTCCAGTTGCGCGGAAAAATCCGTGGGCGTGTCATCTTCCATCGGCTCGGGACGAGTTGCGCGATTCTGGCGGTAGGCCACCTGAATTAACTGGGGATTTAACGGCACATCGCGCGGTACATCCAGATAAGACAGCACCTGCTCGGCAATTTTCTTAAACGTCGGTGCGGCAACCGCGGCGCCGTCGTGTGGCCAGCCTTCCGGCGAATCGATGGACACCAAAATCGCCACCGCCGGATTGTTGATCGGTGCAAATCCGCTGAACGAGGCAATCACTTTGGTGTGCGAATAGCGCCCCGTCGCCGGATCGATTTTCTGCGCGGTCCCGGTCTTTCCGCCCGCTGTCCAGCCATCCAAACGAGCGGCTTTCCCCGTGCCGTTCAGGATCACGCCCTCCATCAAGTGGCGCATCGTCGCCGCGGTTTCCGGCCGAATGATGCGCTTGGGCTCGGTGGGCGTGGACGGCCCCTCGAGCGGCACCGCCTGTTCGCCTCGCCGCATCTCTTCGACCACGTGCGGCTTGTAAAGCAGCCCGCCGTTAGCAATCGCGGAAACGGCATTCATCATCTGCAACGGCGTTACCCCCACTTCCTGTCCCATCGAAATCGAGCCGATGGAAAACGCGCCCCAATGCTTGAGCGAGTACACCAGGCCGCGGCTCTCTCCCGGCAGATCCACGCCAGTCGGCGAACCAAAACCAAACGCATGGATGTAATCGTTGAATCGGGCCGGGCCCAGCCGCAGTGCAATCTTGATGGCGCCCACGTCGCTCGAATTCGCCAGAATCTCGGCGACCGTCAGATTCCCATACTTCTTGTGGTCGTGAATGCGGTGCCCGGCCACAACAATCGAGCCGTTCTCGCAATTGAACACTTCCTCCGTGCGAATCAGGTTCTGATCAAACGCCGCCGCCAGGGTCACCAGCTTGAAGGTCGATCCTGGCTCGTAAATCGCACTGACCGCGCGGTCCATGCGCGCTTCCTTCTCCACTTGGTTCACGGCGTTCGGGTTGTATTTGGGCCAGTTCGCCAATGCCAGAATCGCACCGCTGTTCGGGTCCTCAACAATTACGCTTCCCGCTGGCGCATGAAACTTTTCGATCGTGGCCGCCAGTTCCCTTTCGGCGATGTACTGGATCTTTTCGTCCAGCGTCAGCACCATGCTTTCGCCGTGGTCCAGCTGCGCTTGTCCACCGTCAAAGACGCGCCGCCGGGCATCCTTCATCACGGAGATTTTTTCCTCTTTGCCGCGGATTAGCGAATCGTATTCATACTCGATGCCGCCGAGGCCGTGCTCGTCGACGTCCACGAAGCCCAAAACGTGCGCCGCCATGTCGCGCTTCGGGTAATAGCGCTTGTTCTCCTCAAAGAAATACACGCCCTTCAGGTTCAGCGAGCGAACCGCTACTTCCTCTTCCTGCGGCAGCTTGCGCTTAAGCCAGACGAACGAGCCTCCGGCGTTCAGCTTATCCCGCACCGCGTCTGCGGGCATCTGCAACGCGCCTGCCAGCAGCCGCGCCGCCATGTCCGCGTCTTTGATTTCTGCTGGCATTGCAAACGCCGATTGCACTGGCACACTCATGGCCAGGGGCCGCTGGTTGCGATCGAGAATGGCACCGCGTTTGGGATAAATGTCGATGGTATGCCGTTGCTGGCGCATGGCCTGCAACATGTACTCGCTGTGGCGGAAAAACTGCAGGTAGGTCAGCCGGCCAAAGACCACAATCATCCAGAAAAACGCCACGCCTGCCAGGATCAGCAATCGGACGTGGACTTTTTCTTGCTCCATGGTTCCCGGGTCTTGGCTTGCGCTCCTTGCACAACAAAGGCTCTTCGAATCTCTGTGGAAACCAGCGCTCGCCTCACGCTACACGCTAGGGCGCGTGGTTCCCCCGTACCAGCCGCGCTGCTTCATATTGCTGCGCATTGTCGGGGCCGGAATATTCCAGCACCTGCGTGGGCATAGGCTGCTGTAATCCTAACTGCCGTGCGATGGCGTTAATGCGGTGCGGATTCCGCCACGACTCAATTTCCAGCCGGAGCTGGCCATTGAGCGCCTGTGCCTGGGTCTGCTTGGCCCGCAAATCTTCCAATTGAAAACTCAAATCGATGCAGCGGAAATGCTGGTAGATGTAAAGCATACAGCACATCGCCACCATGCCGCCCAGCGCTGCCATCTTGTAATAGTTGCGTAACCGCAGCGGCTCGATGCGCCGCGTCAACCGGGAATTATCAATGTGTTTGACGGTGTGAAATTCCACGAGCGCGTTCCGCCGTGGCGCCAGGCCCCGCCGGTTGCGCAGCAAGGTGCGCACGGAAACGGGCACCGGCGCCGGCCGCAACTGCTGCGGCAGGTTGCCCTGCCCGCGAATCACGCGTGGCTCCTTGTGTTGCAACTCCTCCGCGTCCGTCACTTCCCACCAACGAAATGCTGTTGCCATCTCACACCTTCTCCGCGCACCGGAGTTTCGCGCTTCGCGATCTCGGGTTCGCCGACTGCTCTTCCGGGCTGGGCGTAATCACGTGTTTGGTGAACACCTTCAGCGTTCCGGCCTTCTCCCCTTCCTGGAACGCGCGCTTCACCGGGCGGTCTTCCCGCGAGTGATACGTCAGAATCACCCAGCGGCCGCCGGAAATTAATGTGGCAGGGGTCTGAAAAAGAAACTGCCCGAGTTCCTCCACTTCTCGATTCACCGCTATCCGCAGCGCCAGAAACGTTTTTGTTGCGGGATGCAGTCTCTGCCTTCCCCACTGCTTCCGGACGCCTGCCACAACCGTTGCCAGGTGCGCGGTGTCCCTGATGGGCCGCGCTTTCACGATGGCCCTGGCGATCCTTCTGGAATCGTGCTCTTCCGCTTCCCGGTAGAGTAGGTCGGCCACTTCCTTTTCCGACCAGCGATTCACAATCTCATCTGCCGTCAGCGAGTCTTCTTCCGCTTCCCCGCTGCTCATCCTCATATCCAATGGCCCCGCTTCCCGGAACGAAAATCCTCGCTCCGGACGGTCAAGCTGCATGCTCGAAACTCCCAAGTCGGCCAAGACCCCGTCCACCGTCGCTATCCCCAACCCGTGTACGGCCTCCGCAATCTTCGAGAACGGCAAGTGGACGAAATTCACCAAACTCCCAAACTCGCTCAACCGTTCCCGTGCGATCCGCAGCGCCTGTGCGTCCCGGTCCAGGCTGATCAACCTTCCTTTTCCCGGAGTCAGCCGCGCGGCGATGGCTGCCGAATGCCCACCCGCCCCCAGCGTGGCGTCTACGTACGTTCCGTCGGGCCTGATTCGCAGCCATTCCAGCACCTCGCTCAACAAAACCGGCGTGTGTGGCTCTTTACTCGTCTCGCTTCCCTGTTGCCGTTGCCCCGCTTCGCCCCTACTACTCTGCCGCCCTGATCCCTCTTCGTTCTTCTCTCGCCACTCGCCACTCGCCACTCGCCACTTCCCTTAAATTCCGAGTGCGTCTTCGTCGTCGTCCGTGAACGGCTCGTTCTTCATCTGGTCCACCACGCGCGCGTCGTTCATCACTTCCAGATAGTTCGCGATGCCCAGCACCGCCACATCACCCTTGAGCAACGCCTTATCCCGCAAAATGGATGGGAGCAGCACTCTTCCCTGCCCATCCAGTTCTGCCATCTGCCCGTAATAGCTGGTGCGCATCAAAAACTGGCGCTTTTCTTTCGAGTTGGTTTTTCCGGCCAGCCTGTCCTCGATCTCGCTCCATACCTTCAACGGGTAAATGCGCGCCGAATCGCCCGTCGGGCTGGTGATGTAAAAGCTCGTTCCGTACTCCTTCAGCTCCTCGAGAAACACGGCGGGTATCTTCAGACGCCCCTTCTCGTCCACCTTGGCTGGACAGTTTCCCCGCAGTTTCATGTGCTCCGTCTCGATGGAGGATGGGTTTGCCCACTTCGCCCACGGCCCTCTATACCGGCCTACTTTACTCTACTAACTACCACTTCACCCCACTTTTCGCCACATCTTATTCCGATTGGTAAACATGTCAAGTTAAATTCGGGCAGTTTGTGAAAAAAATGTGGAAGACGGTGGATATTCCGCAGACGGATTCCCCGACAACCGGGAAAATACTTTCGCTTCTTCTTCGTCTAGGAAAGCGTGCCCGCTCGCAAAAACGACCCTATTCCCTTTCGCAATCTCCTGTGTTATTTTCATTGGGTAGAGCAATCCGCTTTCAAACAAAAGGAGCCGCCGCAATGGAATGGACACCCCCGCAACACGAGGAAATTGATCTGAACTGCGAAGTCAGCTCCTACGCCAACGCCGAACTTTAGTCGAGTTCTGATTTGAGTTTGCAGCGCCCGTCCGCCACTACCGGACGGGCCGTTTTGTATCCGCCCTTTCTCAACCCGGCCACAGATAACTTCTTCCCTACTCTCTTGCCGGAGACTACGCACGTGAAAATCAAAATTTTGGGCTCCGCGGCCGGCGGCGGTTTTCCGCAATGGAATTGTGCCTGCCGCAATTGCAGCGGAATGCGTGCCGGCACATTGCGCGCGCGGCCGCGCACACAAACGCAAACTGTGTTTTCCCCGGATGATCGGGTGTGGTTTCTCGTGGGCGCCTCGCCGGATCTGCGCGTACAGATTCTTTCCGCTCCTGAGCTTGCGCCCAGTCCGGATAAGCCCGGCCAGGTTCCTATCGGCGGCGTCTTTCTGCCGTCCGCCGACGTAGACATGGTGATGGGCCTGCTGCATTTGCGGGAATTCCAGAGTTTTTTTGTTTTCTCGACGGCGGGCGTGCAACGCGCGCTGCGCTCGGAAAATCGGATATTCAAAGTGCTGGAACGTTGCGATCCGCCGGTGCAGTGGCAGACGCTCTCGAGCAAAGGTCGCCTTGGCTGCCATCTTTCGGAAAGTCCCGGTGAATCGCCCACCTTTGTCTGCAACACCATTCCTCTAGGAGGTGACTACCCCGACTACGTAAGCGAGGAGTTGCTGCGCGCGGCCTCGGCGGATGAGGCCACGGTGGGTTTTCTCTTCGAGGCGGAAGGCAAGAAGGTATTTGTGGCGCCTTCATTGGCGGGCCACACTGCAGAATGGCAAAAGCTGGCAGCTTCGGCCGATGTGGTGCTGATCGACGGCACCTTCTGGTCCAACGACGAACTCCGGCGCATCGGCCGCAGCAGCAAAACGGCCCGCGAAATCGGCCACCTCCCGCTTTCCGGTAACGACGGCTTGCTTGCGCAGTTCCCCGCCGACGCCAACGGCCGCAAAATTCTGATTCACATCAACAACACCAATCCGATTCTCGACGAGGACTCGTCCGAGCATCGCGCGGTACTGGAAGCCGGCTTTGAAATCGCCTACGATGGTCTGACGATTTCTCTATGAAAAGCGGCGCCAGCGAAAAGCCTCTCAGCGAAAAAGAGTTCATCGCCGGATTCCACGCCATCGGCGAAGAGCGCTATCACCACAAGCATCCGTTTCATTTGCTAATGCATGAAGGCAAGCTCACGCGCGGGCAGTTGCAGGCGTGGGCGCTCAACCGCTACTACTACCAGTCGCACATCCCCATCAAGGATGCCGCGATTCTGGCGCGTAGCAGGGATCCCGCTTTTCGCCTGGCGTGGCGCAAACGTATCCTGGATCACGACGGCGATGGAAAACATCCGGGCGGAATTGAAAAGTGGCTGAAGTTGCTGGAAGCCACGGGCTTGCCGCGCGAGATGGCCGTCCATGGGGAAGGTATTCTGCCGGCGACCCGCTATGCGGTGCAGGCGTACGTGCTGCTCGTTTCGCGGACTTCGCATCTCGAAGCCGTGGCCTCTTCTTTGACGGAACTCTTCAGCCATAAGCTGATTGCCCTGCGTATGGATCGCATGCGCGAGCATTATCCGTGGCTGGTTCCCGGCCTCGACTACTTCAAGGGACGGCTGACGCAAGCGCCCGAAGACGCGGAATTCGCGCTGCAATATTGCATTAAGCACGCGCAAACGCGCGAGCAGCAGGACCTGGCGCACGCCGCGCTGCGCGCCAAGTGCGATATTCTGTGGGCGCAGCTCGATGCGCTTTATTTTTCGTATGTGAATCCCGGCTGGCCGCCCCCCGGCGCGTTTGAGCCGGCAAAGGAATCCTGATGAAGCCTGAAATCACCGCCACGCCGCGACTTGCTCCCGGTGTGCGCCTGAACGAGAAGACCCAGCAGCCGCGCATGCTGCTGATGCCGGAGCGCGCGCTGCGCCTGAACGGCCCGAGCCTTGAAATCGTGCAGTTGTGCGACGGGAAGCATACCGTCCAGCAGATCGCGCAAAAGCTGCACGCGCTCTATGCCAAAGCCGAACCGGAGCGCATCACCGGCGACCTGCTCGGCTATCTGGAACTTCTGCACAAAGAGCGTGCCGTCGATTTTTGAATTGTGACCACCATTCCCACACCACTGGCTCTCGTCGCCGAACTCACGCATCGCTGTCCGCTGCATTGTGTCTACTGCTCGAATCCGCTGGAAATGGTGAAGCGGGAATCGGAATTGCCCACCGGGGAGTGGGCCCGGTTGTTTCACGAGGCTGTCGAAGCAGGAATTCTCCAGGTGGATTTCACCGGAGGCGAACCACTTGCGCGTCCGGACATCGTGGAACTCGTGCACGCCGCACGCCAAGCCGGCCTATACGCCAGCCTGATTACCAGCGGCTTGCCGCTCGACGAAGCAAAGCTTGCGGCACTGGTGGATGCCGGGCTGGATCATTTCCAGCTCAGCTTTCAGGGAGCCACCGAGGAAACTGCGCGAAAAATCTCCAACACTACTTCGCATCCACACAAGTTGCGAGTACTCGGATGGCTGAAGAAGCACCGCATCGGCGTCACGCTGAATTTCGTCATTCACCGGCAGAACATTCACGAACTGGAAGAGATGATACTGCTGGTGGAAGACCACCGCCCGGGATGCGTGGAATTCGCCAGCGTGCAATATTACGGTTGGGGCCTTGCGAACCGCGAGGCGTTGATGCCGACGCGCCGCCAGCTGGAATACTGCGTGGAGACGCTCAAGCAGCTCGAGGAGCGATTGAAAGGCAAAACCCGCGTCGTTTTTGTCGTACCCGATTACTACGCGAAATATCCGAAGCCGTGTGTTGGCGGCTGGGGCCGCAAACTAATGCTTGTTTCGCCCAACGGCGATGTGCTTCCCTGCCACGCCGCAAACGTGATTCCCGGAATGCAATTCGACAATGTGAAAGAGAAATCGCTGCGCGAAATCTGGGAAAATGCCGCGGCGTTCCGGAAATTCCGCGGTGAAGAGTGGATGCAGGAGCCATGCAAGACCTGCGACCGGCGGCATCTCGATTTTGGCGGCTGTCGCTGCCAGGCATTTTTGCTGGCGGGCGACGCCGCGTCAACGGATCCGGTCTGCTCGCTGGCGCCCACGCACGGAAAAGTGGATGCGGTTCTTGCGCAAGTAAATGAAGCAAAGCCGGCGATCTTGGAAGAAAAGCCGGAGTATCTATACCGGCCAAATCCCGCTTAGGCTTCTCAACTTCTCATTCTGAACGCATCCGATAAGGATGCGTGAAGAATCTTAACTTTAATCGCAGCACGGACTTTGCGTTGAGATCCTTCGGCGATCCTTAGCGGATCGCCCCAGGATGACAACGTGGGTTGTTGGCTCAGTCCGAAGCGCCAACGGTCGCCCCGATCTGGGCATCTCCCGTGCGCGCGGCTACGCGCCAGATGAAGAAGATGCAGCCTGACAAAACCACAGAACCAAAAAGCAGGACGGTGTTGGTGGTGCCGATGCGCTTGCCGACCCCGCCAAAGAGCAAAGCTCCCAGCGGCTGCACACCCATGAACATGGTCGCGTAGACGGCCATCAGGCGGCTGCGCAGTTCGTCGGGAACGCGTTCTTGAACAATCGTGTTCGTCGCGGCCATTTGCGAGGTGGCCGCAAAGCCCACCATGAACAAAAGCACGGCGCACAGCCAGAAGGACGTCGCCCGCGACATGATGATCAAGCCGACGGCGCAGACCGTGCAGGTGGTGGCGATCCAACGCGCCAGTCCCGTATAGCGTGTGCGCGCGGCGAATTGCAGGGCGCCCAAAACCGCGCCCATTCCGGCGGCACTCATCAGCCAACTGAACGCGCGCGGACCTCCGTGCAGGATGTCGCCGGCATAGATCGGCAGAAACACAGAATATTGCAGGCCAAAAAAGCTCAGCAGGCAGAGCATGAACAGGGCTGAGCGGATGGGCATATCGCGCATGGCGAATTTGAAACCCTGCACGAAGCTGCGCACCGGCGATTCTTCGGGCGGCTTCCACGAAGATGGTTCGATGCGCATCATCAGCAGCGCAATTAGCACGGCGATGAAGCTGACGCCGTTGAGAAAGAAGCACCAGCCTTCCCCGACCAGCACGATGGCAAAGCCGGCAATGGCTGGGCCAACGACGCGAGCGCCGTTAAAAATGGAGGAGTTGAGCGCAATGGCGTTGGGCAGGTCTTCCTTGCCGACCATCTGCACGAAAAACGACTGGCGAATTGGCACGTCGAACGCGTTCACGATACCGACAAGAAAAGCGATAACGATCAAGTGCCATTCGCGGATCAGGTGGGTAAGGGTAAGCGCGGCGAGAACGAACGCGAGGACCATGGAGCACGATTGCGTGACGATGACGCCGCGATGGCGGTTGTAGCGGTCGCCGACATAGCCGCCCATCCACGCCAGCAGGAGCATGGGCAACTGGTTCGCGAATGTGAAGATACCGAGCAAAGCGACCGATCCGGTCAGCCGGTATACCAGCCACTGCTGCGCGGTGGTCTGCATCCAGGTGCCCACCAGCGAGATGAGTTGCCCAATGATGAAGAGCTGGAAGTTGCTGTGCTTTAAGGCCCGGAATCTGGCAGGCAGCTCAGGAATGGAAGTCTCCCCAGTCGTTGGATGCGCGGAGGCACTACAAAATTACGATGACGCGAGAACGAGTGGGTTGTCAACGAGGGAGACGTGACCAAGCGCTCCAATTTGGAGTCGGCAAGCACAAATGTGAATTCCCGGGATGTTCATTCATCCCTTCTGCCGGGACAGGCATCCAAAACCCGTCCAAAGTTTTCTGCTGGCGGAGGAAGTCAGGAAGGGTTTCCGTTTCAGCAACCAAGGGACCGGGTCCGATCGACACGGACTTAAATCCCGCATCCGGCGATTGGGCATCGCCGCAAAAAGCCAACACAGCACTCGATCGTTACGGAAAGGTCGAAGAGGTTGCATCGTTGGTAGCGTCTGTGGCGAGCCCGGAAGCTTCCTACATTACCGGTGCGAATCTGACGGTAGACGGCGGCACCAACGCGTGAGGCTGCCGTTGGCTGGCACCGCACAAATCGCAAGTCTGGCTTGCTTGACCCAATGCAACGCGCATAGGAAGATTCCCCGGTCTCTTCGAGGAGTTGAGGAGGAACGCGGTGGGGATCTTCGGTATACGTTCGAATGCTTGGGCACGGGAAGCGGGGATTTTCTTGGCGAGCTTTGCGCTTGCCTTCGGCGCTTCCCCGGCTTCGCGGGCCCAGGATAAGACGATCGAATTGCTGCGAACGTTGTCGAATGCGCCGGGGCCATCGGGGTCGGAAGAGCCAGTACGGGCGATAATGGTGGAGCGGATGACGCCGCTTGCCGACCAGCTTTCCTACGACGGTCTGGGCTCGGTGATCGCCACGCAGGGAAAGAGCGGCCCGCGCATCATGATTGATGCGCACATGGACGAAGTCGGCGCGATCGTGCGGCGCATCACGCCGGATGGATTTTTGACCATGCAGTTGCTCGGCGGCTGGGTGGACGAAGCCTTGCCAGGGCAGCGATGGATCATCCTCGGGTCGAAGGGAGCCGTGCACGCCACATCCACGGTGCGCGACGACCATCTGGTTTCCACCGACGAAGCCGCGAAGCTGCTGGACAATCACGACAACGTTTTTCTGGACGTGGGCGCAAAGACCGCCGACGAAGCGGCGAAGATGGGGATTCGCCCGGGTGATTCGATTACCCCGTATTCGACCTTTCAGATCCTGAACGGCACGCAGAATTATCTCGGCAAAGCTTGGGATGACCGCGCGGGCTGCGCGCTGCTAATCGAAGCAATGCAACGACTTCAGCAGGGTGCGCACCCGAATCAGTTGTTTTATACGGCAACGGTGCAAGAGGAGACCGGCTTGACCGGAGCACATACCGCAGCGGCGCATATCAAGCCGGACGTGGCCATCGTTCTCGAAGGCGGCGTTACCAACGACGTTCCAGGCGTGCGGCCAGACCTGGCACTGGAGATTCTTGGCGGCGGACCGGGCTTGTTTTTGTTCAACAGCAGCGAACTGCCCAACCGGAAATTTCTGGAGTTAGCCCGGAAGACCGCGAAAGAGAAAGGGATTCCCCTGCAGGATGAACTGGTGGTGAACTACGGCGACAACGCGGCGGAGATACAGAAAAGCGCGAACGGCGTGCCGACGATCACTCTGGCGGTGCCCACGCGTTATACGCACGCGCACAACGGAATCATGAATCGAGCGGATTACGATCGAACACTAGAACTGCTGGTGGCCTTGCTTCAGCGGCTGGACGCGGACACCGTGAAGGAATTGCGGAATTTTGCACCGGCGAAGTGAAGTTTGGCCAAGCCTTTTGCAGACTCAGTCGGGCTGCCAGTCGATGGCGTAAACCTCTTCATTGCTGGCGTCGCGGGCGACCAGAAGTGAATCGTTAGGCCCCAGCGAACCCCAGTAGAGAGGGAGACCGGTGAGGCTCGCGAGGCGTTCCAGACTTGATTTCCTCGGAGGGCGACCAAGTATGGTTGTGGGTCTATCGTGGGACCCACGTGGCTGTGGTGCAATCCAACCGGACCACGCGCAAGGGCGGGAAAGCCGGCAAAGTGGTCTTCAATTGCTACGCGAAGCTGTGCTTCCTTTCCCAGTTGCGTTGCTGGGGAAGATCGCGAAGTAGACGCACTACGGCGAGCGTCTGCCAAGCAGACGGCCGCTACTCAGGGGCCGGCACGATGCCGGCGCTACCACATTCACTCGGTGGGGGGTTCGGGGGCGCCGACGTGCATGTGCGCTAGGTCGTGCAGGGTGGATTTTTCCTCGTCGCTCATGCCACGAGTAAAGTTCGGATCATTGAGGCGCTGATTGCGCGCCGACTCCGGCATGTTTTTCAGGATACCGAGCTTCTGGTTGATGATCTGCTGGCGTTCCCAAGGCATTTGACGCATTCTCGGCAAAACGTCGTTTCGGATATGGTCGCGCTGATCTGGCGTAAGCCTGCGCCAGGTGGCTTCGTTTTCGCGAAGCGTTGTCTGCTGTTGTGGGGACATGCGATCCCATTGGCTAAACTGCTGACGGATCTTGGCCTGCTTGTCCGGCGAAAGATTCTGAAACGCCCTGCTGTTTTGCAACATGCGCTCGCGCTGCTGCGGAGAAAGGTCTCGCATCTGGTCGACCCAGGGCCGCGCGGCGCCTACACCAAGCTGCTGGCGCGGTGTCGGGACGTAGCCCGCGCTGGAGCCGTTGCGGCCGGTGCCTTCAGCCCCGCGATTTGGCGGGGGATTAAAGTTTTGCCGCGGCGGCCGATATGTATTCGGGCGATTGCTCGAATGATTGTTCTGCGCCGGTGGAGGATAGTTATTTTGCGGATGTGGAGCATTCGCGTGCGGCTGCGCCTGGTGCTGCGGAGGCCGGTCGGGATGCGGATTCTGCGCGGCGGCAAAAGCCGGCAGCGCGAGCAGGACGGCCGCGGCCAGGGCTTGCCGTCCGAATTGGAGTTTTCCGCGCATTACTCTTGTTTTCGACCTCGGGGGCTAAAGCCCCTAACTCTTCGCTGCTCTAGGACACGACTAAAGTCGTGCCCTCCCGATTACATCTGCTCCTGCTGCGTATCGGAAGCCTCATCCGCGACCGGCGCGGGCAAGCTCTTCAACGGCTCAAAATTCTGCAGAACGTCATGATCCTCGAGGACCGGCAAATCCTGCAACATGGCCTGGTCATCATTGGCGGGCAAGGGCTTGTCTACCGGACCGCTGCGATACCCAATCCAAAGGGCCATAAGCAGCAGGAAAGACGCAGCGAAAGCGATGCGCGGCGAAACGTTCAGCCCCGCCCACCAGCTGGCCTTGGGCGCGGGCTCCGCGGCGACGAGCGCGTGCACGCGCGTATCGAATTCCGGCGAGGGCTCGATCAGCGGAAGCTCGTCCAGCAGTCCGCTGACGGCGGAAAATTCCTGCACGCGCAGACGGCAGGGCGCGCAGTCCGCGAGGTGCTTTTCCAACTCGGCCCGCTCGTTTGCTTTCAGCCGCCCGTCCACGTATCCGAGGATGCGGCTTTCCATTCGCTCACAACTCATAACTGGCCCACCTTCCTAGCTCTTAGTGCCTGACGGCTGCGCCACGAGCGGGGCAAGTTCCACTCTTAGCGTCTCGTATGCCCGGAAGAGCAGCGACTTCAGCGCGCTTTCCGAACAGTTGAGAATCTTTGCAATCTCCGCATAGTCGAGCTCTTCGTACTTGTGCAACAGCACAGCGGCCCGTTGCTTTTCCGGCAGCTTGTCGATGGCGTGCCGGATCATTTTACGCCGGGCGTCCTCGACAAGATGCTGCTCAATATTCGGATGCTTCTCCGGAACATCCAGGGGCCTCTCGTCTCCGTCTTCGGCATCCACGGTCACCGGCGCGTCGATCGAAACTTCCAACTTCTGGTAGCGGTTGTCCCGGACCGAGTTCAAGGCAAGATTAGTGGCGATGCGAAACAGCCACGTGGTGAACTTTGCGCTCGGGACATAATCTTCCCGCGCCCGGTAGACCCGCAGGAACACTTCCTGCGCCAGATCTTCCGCCTGCTCGCGGTTGCGCACCATGCGAAACAAGAAGTTGACCAGTGGCGCGCGATAGCGCTGCAGCAGGAGCTCAAACGAAGTCCCGTCGCCGGCCTTC
>DATFSI010000057.1:0-34486 GCA_035262705.1 Candidatus Acidiferrum sp.
ATTGGCGGTTAGCTTGATGACCGGCTCGATGGGATTGCCGATGACATTGCCCTGGCCGGTGGGAAACAGATGCACGACAAAACCGGCGGCGGCCTGCAAGGTCACGCACTCGGCGGCCGCGGAAGAAGTATCCATGTAATAGAGGCCGGGGCCTTTGCCAGGTGTTTCCGCGGGTTTCAACACGTCGATGTATTTGGTCTTCTTACCGATTTTCTGAAGATTGCCAAAAGCCTTTTCCTCGATGGTGGTCAAACCGCCAATAATGTTGCCTTTAGTGGGCTGCGATTCAGAAAGATCGCTGGTTTTGTGGCGCTCGATGACATCCTGATAATCGCGGAAAACCTGCATGAACCTTTCGCCAACTTCCTTGCTGGCGGCGCGGGTAGCGCAGACCATTTCGGCGCCGGTAAGTTCGGAGGTTTCTCCGAAGCAGGTGGTGGCGCCCAAGGGGTCGAGTTTGTCGATGAGGTTGCCGACAGTGGGACACGACCCCAGGCCCGAAGTCGTGTCGCTTTCGCCGCACTTTGTGGAAATGAAGAGGTCCTGGATAGAGCAGAGTTCGCGCTGTTTTTCGCTGGCCCACTGCACGAATTCGCGCGCCTTGCGAGAGGCGTTGGCAATAGTGGTGATGTCACCGTTGCCCTCGATCGAGAATCCCGCCGCGGGCTTGCCGGTTTTGGCGATTCCTTCCACGACGCGTGTGGTCCAGCCGGGTTCGATGCCGATGACCACGCAGGCCGCGACATTGGGATTGCTGCCGGTGCCGATGAGCGTACGGAAATGAAGTTCCAGGTCTTCGCCGAACTGCAAACGCCCGTAGGCGTGCGGCAAGGCCAGGGTGCCCTTGATGTTGTGGGCCACCGCCTCGCAAGCGGCGTTGGACAAATCATCGAGCGGCAGAATCACAACGTGGTTGCGGATGCCGACACGGCCGTTTTCCCTGCGGTATCCAAAAAAATCGAAGTGTCCCATCGCTACCACCTCTTCGTCTTCATGTTGTGAACGTGCACGTGGTGCCCTTTTCCGATGGCGGAGACGGCGCGGCCCACATCGTGACCGTATTTGAGAATGGTGTCGCCGGACGGGATGTCCTTGAGGGCGATTTTGTGGCCCAGTGGAACGGAATCGAGGGCCTTCACGGTGATAGTTTCGTCGGTCTCCATGATCCATCCGGTGAGGTTTTCGCTGGACGAGGCGTTTTCGACAACCATTACGCCAACGGTGTCTGCTTTGTCGTGCACGATGAAATGCGTGGTCATTGGATGTCGCTTTCCTGATCGGAGTCAGATTTTTCCGGGAATCATTGCGGCTCGATACTGGCGACCGAAGATCCAGAGGACTCTTTCGCAAGCAGCCGGTTGATTTCCGCAGCGGCCCTTTGCACATCATCGCGGATGGCCCGCTCGGCCAGCCCGGCGTCGCGGGCGCGGGCTGCTCGGATCATTACGCCAAGATTACGCATGCTCTCGTGCTGGCGTTCTCTGGTGCGCCTGGGGTGCGAAACGCCGATGGCGCGCCAGCGGCGGATGCGGCCGTGGAGAATCCCAATCATACTGGACAAAGTCTGACTCTTTGCCCCGGTGAATAACACGTCATAAAAACTACCCTTTGCATCCAGCACGCGCTCCGGATCACCGGATTCGTAGGCGTCTGCGACACCCAGGAGCGCGCGTTCCAGCTCCTCCATCTGTGCCTCGTCAGCCTGCTCGGTAAAAAGCCGCGCCGCCAGACCTTCAAGCACCGCGCGAATGGCGTAAAGATCCTGTGCTTCTTCCCACGTAAGATTGCGCACGACTGGGCCTTTGTTGGGGATGATGTCCACGAGTCCTTCGGATTCCAACTGGCGCAGCGCTTCGCGAATCACCGTGCGCGAAACGCCCATCATAGAAATCAATTCCCGTTCGACGAGACGCTCTCCCGGGCTGAGGCGGCCAGAGATAATCGACTGGCGAAGTTCGTGCAAAACCTGGCGACGCAAGGGAGCAGCAGCCTTGGGAATGGTGCCGAGGGAGGAACGAGGATGGGAATGGGGGCTTGACTGCCTCATATTCTCGTAATACGGTACTATGGACAGGCCAGAGGTGCAACTGTTTTTGCAATCATAGTTATTTTCTGGTCGAGGAATCTGTGACTTCTTCCGTGAAAATGGGAATCGTTGGACTTGGCCGGTGGGCCAAGGTTCTGACGCGGGCCGCGGCAAAATCGGACAAGTTGAAGATCGTCGCGGGCTACAGCCGGTCCGCGGAAAAACGCGATGCCTTCGAGGTGGAAACGAAGGTTTCTTCGGTGCCAAGCATGGAGGCGATCCTTGGAGATCCTTCGATTGAAGGTGTGATTCTGACAGTACCGAACGAGCAACATTTGCCGATGGCCGAGATGGTGGCCAAGGCCAAGAAACACGTGTACACGGAGAAGCCCATTGCCAGTTCGCTTGCCGAGGGGTTGCAGATCGCGGACCTGGAAAAAAAATATGGAATCACCGTGACCGTGGGCCACAGCGCGCGGCTGATGGGCGGCATACGGAAGATTCGCGAGGCGATCGACAAAGGCGAACTGGGGCGGGTGGCGTTCATGGAGGCCAATTTCTCCAACAATCGAGCGTTGGAGCTGACGCCGAAGACCTGGCGCTGGTACACAGACAAGGCGCCGGGCGGACCATTGTCGCAACTGGCGATTCACATGTTCGACGTACTGCACTATCTGGGCGGCGAGGTGGTGGAAGCAAGTTCGATTGCGTCGAAGCTCTCGCCAGTGGGAGCGGAAGTGGACGATCAATCCATGACCCTCGTGAAGTTCGCGGATGACAAGATCGGCTATGTGGGGTCGTGCTGGACATCGCCGGGAATTTTTGCGGTGCGCGTTTTTGGGTCGGCCGGGCTAATGCATTACGAGATTGATTTCGACACCTGGGATACGCCGGACCAATTGCACCACAAATCGACGCTTTATATCCAGAGGGGCAAGGATGGCTATGCGAAGCGGGAAGAACTGAAGGTGCCGGAGGGCGACATGTTCCGCGCAGAGCTGGAAATGTTCGCGGAGAGCTGCCGCAGCGGGAAGCGGAATGAGCTGAGCGCCTACAACGGGAATGTAGCCGTGGCCATTGTGTACGCGGCGTTGAAATCCATGGAAGAAAACGGACAGCGAATCCGCATCGCCGACCTCATGCACGAAGTGCAGAGCCGCATGGGGGCGTGAGTGGAGCCATGACACTGAGCAGCCGATATTTTCTGGATTTGACCCAACCGGAAATCGCCGCACAACTGAAAAAGAATCCATTGGTGATTCTGCCGCAAGGCAGCGTAGAGCAGCACGGCCCACATCTGCCCGCCGGAACGGATATTTTTGCCGCCAACGTGATTGCGCATGCAGTGGCCGAGCGGATGGATGGCTTGGTGTTGCCGGGCGGGCCGCTGGGGGTGGCGCCGATTCATATGCCGTTCGCAAGCACGATCACGCTGTCCCCGGAGACCTACATTCAGTTGGTGGTGGAAACGTGCGCATCAATGGCGAAGCATGGCGCGCAGAATCTGCTGATTTTGAACTGGCACGAGATGAACATTCCGCCGCTGGGGGTGGCGGCGGAACATTTGCACCGGAAGCACGGGCTGACGGTGCTGACGGTGCAGGCGTGTTTCGTTGCCGAGGAGTTGTTTGGGAAGACATGCGGCGGTTTGACGCACGGCGGAGAGATTGAAGCGCTGGCGGTGCTCGCACACCGGCCCGAGCTGGTGCATCTGGACCGCATCGATTATTCGTCGGACCACGCGCACGGGCATAAAGTGGATGCGCTGCGGCGGACGCGGACCTATCAACCGGTGCTGACGGACGTGCGCTCAATTGCGCCAACAGGGTGGTACGGAAGTCCACAGCAAGCCACGATTGAAAAGGGAGAGAGGATGGTGGCGGAGGTAGCGGACTCGATCGCCAAAAGGTCGGAGGAGATTTTCAGCGAACTGGACCGCATTCAGGGCGGTGTTGCGGAAGTGCGAAAACTCGATAAGGTGCGTTGATGGCGCGGTTGTATAAACAGGCCGAGGGAAAGCAGTTGGGACTTCCCGGGCGCAAGGCGCTGGAGATTGTTTCCGGAGAACGTGGCTCGCGCAGCGTAACCCTGCGACTGGCAGAAATCCCTGTGCCGCGGCCTGGCCAAGCACCGCGCGCGGCACACCGGCACAACGATTTCGAAGAGTGCATTTTTGTGCTGGCTGGGCAAGGGACCACGTTCGCGGACAGCGGTGAGTTTCACTTGAAACCGGGGGACACCCTGTTAATGCCAGCGGGCGAAAAGCATGTCACGCGCAACACCGGCCAGGAGCCTCTGCTGCTGTTGTGTTTCTTTCCGGCGCCGGATATCACCGCCGGCACACAGGAGCCGGGCGTTTCCTCGGGGTCTTCCAAGAACTCATGACCTGCGACGTGTTGTGCCTGAGGCCGGAAGAGGATTTTCTGCGCGTCAAGGCTCCTCCTCCCGCGGGACTGCGTGTGGTTTATCGAGGGCTGAACGATCCCGATGTACCCGCGTTAATGAAGTCCGCGCGCGCGCTGGTGATTCCCGCCGTGGGGCCAAAACTTCCCAATTCTTTGTTTGCGGGCAGCGCCGTGAGGTTTGTGCAGGTTACGGGGGCGGGTTTGGACCGACTGAATTTGCCGCTGCTGAAGCAACTAGGAATTGGTGCGGCGAATGTCCCAGGCGGGAGCAACGAAGCCGTTGCGGAATACGCGGTGACCTGTGCGAGCGTGCTTCTACGGCGGTTTTTTTGGGCGAATGCAGAGATTCGCCGCGGGAATTATCGGGATTTTCGGGCGAGGATGATTTCAGAAAGCCTCTTGGGATTGGACGGATTGACCGTGGGGATTGTGGGGTTCGGCACGATCGGCGTGGCGGTGGCCTTGGCATTTCACACACGGGGCTGCCCGATTATCTTTTATGATCCGGCGCCACGCGATCCGCGAGCAGGCGAACTGTTGAGCGCAAAGCCATACCCGTTTGAGGAACTGTTATCGGCGGCGGACGTAGTGAGCGTGCATGTGCCGCTGCTACCGCAAACGACGGGTCTGATTGGGGCGTGGGAGCTTGGGCTGATGAAACCCAGTGCGGTGCTGATCCAGGCTTCGCGTGGGGGTGTGGTCGATGAGGCAGCACTGGCGGCAGCTTTGCAAAACGGAAAGCTTGGGGGAGCAGCCGTGGACGTGTATTCCACGGAGCCACCGGCCGCAGATCATCCTCTCCTCGCGCTAAAGGGCGATGCGGCGCAACGTTTGCTATGCACACCGCATATTGCGGGCGTGACGCGGCAGTCCACGGCATTTCTTTGCCGCGCTGCCTGGCGGAATGTCGAGCGATTTCTTGGCGGAATGGAAAAGCCTCAGGACTTAGTGACCTGAGAGCGGCCTATCGCACGCCGCTTTTCATGAAGCACGGAGAACGTGAATTGGGAAACACGGCACCGAGTCGAAAAGCCAAGCCATGGTACACGATTCTCTACGTGCAAGTACTGATTGGAGTGCTGGTGGGCTGCGCGATCGGGGGATTTTTTCCGAAAACGGGAACGGCGCTGAAACCCCTGGGCGATGCATTTGTGTCGCTGATCCGGATGATGATTGCGCCAGTGATCTTCTGCGTGATCGTCGAGGGGATCGCGTCGATGAGCGACCTGAAGAAGGTTGGCACGCTGGGCCTGAAGACGCTGATTTATTTCGAAATTGTTTCGACGCTGGCGCTGATGATTGGAATTGTGGTGGCGGTGGTTTTTCATCCGGGCATGGGGCTGAATATTGATCCGGCGGCGCTGGATCCAAAAGCAGCGGCCACATTTGTGGGGCGTGCGAAAGATTCTGGATTCATGAACTTCCTGCTGCGTTTCATTCCGCCTACGTTTGTGGGGGCACTGGCCGACGGCGAGGTACCGCAAGTCCTGCTGATTTCGATCGTAACGGGCTTTGCGATTGCCAACCTGGGCGAAGTGGGCAAAAGGGCACTGACCGCGGTGAGAATGGCCAACAAAGTGGTTTTCGGAATCGTGCGCATCGTAGTGCGCGCGGCGCCGCTGGGCGCGCTGGGCGGGATCGCGTTTACGGTGGGCAGCTACGGCATGGCCTCGCTGGCCAATCTGCTGAAGCTGATGGCGACGTTTTATGTCTCCAGCATTCTTTTCGTGGTGTTCGTGCTGGGGACGATTGCGTACTTTGCAGGCTTTTCGATTTTCCACTTTCTGGGATACATCAAGGACGAACTTCTGATTGTGTTGGGGACAAGTTCGTCGGAAACAGTGTTGCCGGATATGATGCGCAAGCTGGAAGCATTGGGAGCCTCGCAATCCGTGGTGGGACTTGTTTTTCCAACCGGCTATGTCTTCAACACCGACGGCACCAACATCTACCTGACGCTTTCGGTCCTGTTTCTGGCCCAGGCCACCAACACACATCTTTCGCTCGGGCAAATCGGAGGAATTCTGCTGTTCGCGCTGGTGGCGTCGAAGGGCGGTTCCGGTGTGACTGGAACGGGGTTCGTGACGCTAGCGGCGATTCTGGCGGCGGTGCCGTCGATACCGGTGCAATCGCTGGCGTTGCTGCTGGGGATTGAAAAGTTTATGAGCGAGTGCCGCGCCTTAACAAACGTGGTGGGAAATGGCGTCGCGACGCTGGTGGTGAGCCGGTGGCAGGGGGAATTGGACGTAGAGAAGATGCGACGGGCGATGAAGTCCCGCGGCGAGAGTTCGGAGCCGGAGTCAGCTTGAAGAGAATCGAGCGCGTGGCCCTGCCTTAGGGCGCTTTTTAGTGGACGACGTCGTCCGCGAGATTGCGGACGAGCCAGGGAACAAGGATTTTACGGAAGATGACCGGGTCGGGCCAGACCTTCACCTGCCGTCCGAGGTGACCACCCTGTGGATTGATCCACGCTTCCTTGGGCACATTGCCACTGTTCAACAACAAATAGGCATCGGAGATGGGCACTTGCGAATCGAGCGTGCCGGCAATGATGAGCATCGAGGTTGTGGGCTTGCCAAGCAAGTGCTGATTCACGAGCGAGAGTTTCGGCAGGATTTCTCCAAGGTCATCCACTTTGTTGGCCCCTTCGAAGATGGACATCAGCGCGGGCCCAAGGCCAAAGAGATATTCGCGGTTGCCCAGGGTTTTTTGCAAGACGAAGTTCTTTTCAAACGTCGCGTCAACCGGAGGCGACTGGGCGACAACGGCCTTCAGGCGGGCGTGCTCAACGATCGAGAGTTTGGTCGCCCAATAGGCGCCAAAGCTCTGACCGTCGACGCCGATATGTGTTTTGTCCACTTCGGGCCGAGTCTCCAAGTAATCGATCACTTTCGAAAACATGCGCTCGGAGTTCTCGCTGGCCTTGATAGGAGCCTGGCCGGTGCCTGGCGAATCGAGGCCGATGTAGCCGATGCCGGAGTTTAGGACTACGCTGAAATTCTCGGTGAGGTCTTCCTTGCGGCTGTCGAGGCCGCTGATGGCAATGACCATGGGCACGGGCCCCTTAGCGTTTTTGGGCAGGCGCAGATAGCCAACGATGTCGGAGTTTTCGAAGGGAATGTGCACGACCTCGAGCGGCGGATCCATCATTTTTGCGTGTGTGAGAAAGGCTTCGAGAGCTTTGGCGTAAGCACGCTGTTTGCCGGCCGAAGCGGGGACGGGCCAGCGGCCGAAGGAGTAGAGGCGCCAAGCACGGACGAAATCGGCGTCGGCTTTTTGGGGATCACCGGCTAGGAGAGACTTCCCCTCGTTCATGTAGCGGTCGGCGACGGCACTGAACGCCGCGGCCCATTCGTCATTGTCCGTAGTGTTGATGTGAGAGAAGGCTTCGCGGACATCGGTAGGATCGAGGCCGATCAGCGGGTACATGCCGTTTTCTGCCCGTTTGATGGCTTCGGTTTTAACTTCGTCGAGGGTGCGTTCGCGCTGCGGCTGCCCTGGGGCGGGCGAGACGAAAGGACCAAGCGTGAATACGGCAAGCAAGCACATGATTTTGGGGCGCACCGGGATTCTCCTTATCAGGGTCATTTCACTTTCTTGAGTGCAGCATCGTAAAGCGACGGGTCGTAATATTTCTCGGGCGAAGGCGGACGGCCGCCCCACTGGCCTTCTACATCGGCGCGCAGTTTCAAGACGTTTTCGAAGCCATCGAGATCGAGCCGGGCGTCTTTTGCGAAACCGCCAGGCTGGTGCATAGCCATTTCGTAATCTTCGACGGCGATTTCCGGAGCGAGATGATATTCGGCGGTCAACAGGGTGATGACCTGCTGCTTGTTAGCGGGGTCAAGCAGCCAGCGTTGCGCTTCGATGCAGGCGGCGAGAAAAGAGACGAGGAGGTCGCGATGCTCCTTTGCCCAGGCACGCTGCGTGAAGAAGCCGGCGGCTTGGTACGGGCCGATAAGTTGCTGGACAGAGCCGAGGCTCACGAAGCCCTCATGCTTGGCAACCAAGGAAGTTGGCGGGCCAAGCATGGAGCCAGCGAAGTTCTTGTTTTCGCGCATGGCGGCGAGGCGCTGCGGCGTGGCGCCGAAGGGTTTAAGCTCGTAGTCTTTTCCGGCAGTCATGCCATGGAGCGAGAGGATTTTCTTCATTTGCAGGGCGTAAGCGGTATTGGGCGCGTCGACGATAAGCGTTTTGCCGCGAAGATCGGCGATGGACTTGATCGTTGGCTGGGCCATCAATTCGTTTTGCGAGCCTTCACCGCCCATGAAGATTACGACATCCTGATGCGCAAGTTCGACCATGGCCACGGCGTTGTCCACGGCGAGATAAGCGAGGTCGCCCTTTCCGGCCGCGAGGTCCGAGCGGAGTTCGTCGGAATTTTTCTTGTTGTCGTTAAGGACTTCGAGGCCGTACTTGGCGAAGAAACCTTGCTTATCGGCGATGGCGAACTGGATAGGGCGGCCGAGGAGTGTTAGGACACGAATCTTCTGTGGCACGGGTGTCTGTGCTTGCGCTTTGCCGCAGAGGATCAATAAGCACACCAGGGCGAGTCGTGCGCGAGAAACGGATTTCATCGGCTATCTCCAGGGTGCGGAATCAGGGTGCGCCTTCATTCAGTTTGTCGAGCGACCACTCGGCGACCAGCGTAGGATCGAGAATGGGCTTGCCAAGATTCGGGCAACTGAGCGCATAGAGACCGGTATCGGTAGCAGTCCAGATGACGTTGCGGTCCCATTCGATGAAGACATTATCCACGGTGCGGTCGTAGCTCCCGAATTTCTTCAGGTCGCCACCCTGCGGTGGAATGAAATAGGCCACTTCCTCAGGCCGATAAAGGTCTCCGATATCGTAGCAGCGTAATCCGGCGATGAAATAGCTGTAAGCGATAAATTCCTGGCGAGGCTTGCCGGGAGCCTTTAGATGCGGAGGATTGTGCGCGCCGAAGCGTCCGCGCTTGAAGCAAAAATCGCGGTAAGGGGCTTCCGGCGGAGGCACGGGACGAGGAAGCTGAGCGACCGGAACGGGATGCTCTTCGTCACGAATGTCCACGACCCAGTTGGGAAGATAAATCTGGTTGCAATCGGAGTTGGTGGTTTCGCCGTTGGTGATTACGAAGCCGCGATCGAGAATGCCGCAGTAGATCGTATGGAAGGCGATGCCCATGCCGGAGTACTGCGGAGGAGGCTCGAAGCGACCGATTTCCTTTTGATGCGACGGATCGGAGAGGTCCAGGATGATGAAGCCGTTGCAACCGAAGGCGCCGTAGCCACGGTTGCCGCCATCGTCAAGCTTCCTGGGAACGTAGACAGGACCATGGAGGCCGGCGAATGGCGTTTGATCGGCGAGGACTTTAGGCGGCACGAGTTTTGACCAGACCCACTTGTTGTATTCCGCTTCTTCGCCTTTGCGTGAACCGGGAACCCACCACATGGAGACTTCCTTGGCTAGAGTGGGATCGGAAACGTCGACAATCATGTTGCCGTTGACGAGCTGACGGAAATACGAAGGCTGGTGAATGAAGGTTTCGTCGGGCGCGGTGTCGAGAAACGCGTATTTGCCGCCATCGTAGTAGTTGCGATGCGTCCCCTGGCCGGTTGCGCCGGTGCTGAACTCCGAGAGCTTCACGATTTTCGAGGGGTTGGTGGCGTCGTAGAAGCGGACGCCGCGAAGGCCCTTGTAGTTTTTGCGCTTGTCGTCGAGGTGTAGATCGTCGTACTTGCCCATCGGGGCTTCCGGTGTGGAATCCGTGATGGGCGCTTGCGCGCCGGTCATGAGAATCCATTTCTTGAGATTCTTGTTGTAGGCCACCTGGACCTGGTAGCCCTCGAAGCCTCCCTTATTGAACATGGTGGGCCTGCGGACGTCGCTGACGTCGATGACATCGCCCTGCTGGAAGATATAGCGGCGGTCGCCGGCGGACATCATTTGCATCTTGCCGTGCCGGGACGTCCCGGGCCCGAAGTGGGCAAGGATTTCCATGTTGCGGATGTAGAGGCGGCGGTCAAGATAGGAAATGCTGTTAGGGCTGGGGTGGCCATGATGATCAGCGAGTGCGGCGAGAGGCGAGCTGGCCAGCGCCAGGCCGGTCCCCGCGACGGAACAGAGAAAATCGCGCCGAGTCGGATTGCATCGGCGGGCCGTCGGGGTTTCCGTTGGCATTTGCCGGTGACGTGCGAATTTCTTGGCCTTCATCAGCAAACTCCTTGGTCTTGGTTGGCCACGCTGAAAAAAGCAAACAATGGTCCGCCTGCCTGGTCCGTCTGGAGCGGTCCGGTCGGGAGGCACCCCCGGAAGAACAAGTGTAGCGCAAAGCCCGAGCGTGAAAAGGTAGGACCCCTGTACCACTTTGGAAGGAAGAGTGTCAACGTCTAATTTTCTATGAATCAGAATTATCAATGCTTAGACTATACAGAGGCGGAGTGGTTGGGTATATTGGTACGACCAATTTCGGATCCATCCTCTGATTCTCTCGCCTAGGCAATGGACCTACGGCCTTAAGTGGGATTGGGAGAAAAATCATGGCAATCGCAACGGTAAACCCGGCGACGGGACAAGTTGTGAAGTCGTTTGAAGCACTGAGCAGCGCTGAAATCGAACAGAAGCTCGAAAAGGCTCACGAGGCGTTTGCGACCTATCGGCAGACTCCGTTTGCACAGCGCGCACGGTGGATGCTGAAGGCGGCGGCAACCCTCGAAGCGGAAAAAGAAAACTATGCGCGGGTGATGACCACGGAGATGGGCAAGACGCTGCGCTCGGCGGTGGAAGAAGCGGCAAAGTGCGCGTGGGTGTGCCGGTATTACGCGGAGAATGCGGAAAAGTTCCTTGCCGATGAGTTGGTTGAGACGGGTGCGAAGAAAAGCTACATCCGGTACCAACCGCTAGGGCCCGTGCTGGCCGTGATGCCGTGGAATTTCCCGTTCTGGCAGGTATTGCGCTTTGCTGCCCCCGCGCTGATGGCCGGAAATGTGGCCTTGCTGAAACACGCGTCGATCGTTCCGCAGAGCGCCCTCCTGATCGAAGAATTGTTTCATCGAGCGGGTTTCGCTGACGGAGTCTTTCAGACACTGCTGATCGGCTCGCGAGAGGTGGACCGTATTTTGGGAGACCGACGAGTGATGGCGGCAACGCTGACAGGCAGCGAACAAGCGGGGATTGAGGTGGGCGTAGGCGCTGCAAAAAGGATCAAGAAAGTAGTGCTGGAACTGGGGGGCAGCGATCCCTTCATCGTCATGCCCAGCGCCAACCTGGAGATTGCGACCACCATAGCTGTGAAGGCACGCATCTTCAACAACGGGCAATCCTGCATCGCGGCAAAACGATTCATCGTGGCGGAAAGTATCGCGGAGAAGTTCGAGAACCTATTTGCGCAGAAGATGGCCGCACTGAACGTGGGCGATCCGTTCGACGAGCGCACGGAGCTGGGTCCGCTTTCAACGGCCGATGGCGTGGCCGACCTGGAACGCGATGTGAACAGATCGGTGGAAATGGGAGCAAAGGTCCTGACCGGGGGCAAGCCGCTGCAGCGGCCCGGGAATTTCTATGCGCCGACTGTGCTGGTGAATATTCCCAAGGATTCACCGGCCTACAAGGAGGAAATGTTCGGACCCGTGGCGAGCGTGTTCCGCGCGAAAGACATCAATGACGCCATTCGCATTGCGAATGACAGTCGCTTCGGATTGGGCGCCAGCGCGTGGACCAACGACCCCACGGAACAGCAAAAGTTCATCAATGAGCTGGATGCAGGCATGGTGTTTATCAACCGCATGGTGGCTTCCGATCCGCGAATTCCGTTTGGCGGAGTGAAGTGGTCGGGGCACGGGCGGGAACTGGGGACCGTAGGGATCAGGGAATTCACTAACATGAAGACGGTGTGGGTCGAGCAAGGGTAAGGCGAAGAAGGACTTGCGGACAAAGGTCGGGAGTGGTACTTTGGTCCGACAACTTGACCATATCGCGATCTGCTTCTTCGAGCGCCGCCAGCCGTTCCTTGCTTCGCTGCACAGATCCCGGGTCGATTGCGTCGGTGCCGGTACGGAGGTGGCGATGTACAAAATCATTCGCTCTTCTCGACTCTATGAGCAGATTGTCCAGCAAGTCGAGGAATCCATTCACAAAGGTACGTTGAAACCCGGGGACCAGTTGCCGCCGGAGCGGGAATTGGCGGAGCAGTTCGGTGTGAGCCGAACAGCGGTGCGCGAAGCGGTCAAAACGCTGCGCGAAAAGGGCATGGTGGAAGCGTATCCCGGCCGCGGCACGTTCATCACGGACGGAAGTTCCTATACGATGCGGCAGTCGCTGGACCGTTTGATGAAGTCCGGCAACGAAGGTTTTTCCTCGTTGGCAGAAGTGCGCGAGATTCTGGAGCCGGAGATCGCGGCCCTTGCGACGGCACGCGCCGACGCCGAAGATCTGGCGGCGATGCGGCAGCAGGTGGCGACCATGGATGCCGCCAAGCGCGATCCCGACGCCTACATCGAAGCGGACCTGGATTTTCACCTGGCGCTTGCGGAAGCCGCGGGCAATCCGATCATTCTTTCTCTGATCGATTCGATTGTGGGACTGTTGCGCGAACAACGCATGGGCATCTTCCAGGTAGACGGCGGGCCGGAGCGAGGGCAGTACCACCATAAGAGGATTCTGGAGGCTGTTGAACACCGTGATCCGGTGGGCGCGAGAGAGGCGATGAAGGCGCACTTAAAGCAAGTGCGTGAAGATTCACGGAAGGCGCCGAGTGAGTAAGAGGAAGTAATCAAGCGAAGACGTAAAGAGAAGATTGCGCCTTGACGGAGTAGAGGTGTGCAGCGAAGGTCGAGGCGAAGATCGGCCGCACGGGGAAAACGGGCTGCTACAGGAGAGATGCGTGGCCAAGTTAGGGTTTGTCGGACTGGGAGTGATGGGCAGCGAAATGGTGAACCGGCTGCTCAGCAAAGGGCACGAGGTCACCGGGTATAACCGGACACGTTCGAAAGCGGAATGGCTGCTGAAGAAAGGGATGAAGTGGGCGGACTCGCCACGCGCCGTGGTGGAAGCGTCGGATGTAACTTTTTCGATGGTGACGAATTCGGCGGCGCTGGCGGCGGTGATGAACGGGCCCGACGGGATGCTAGCCGGAGCGGGACCTGGGAAACTTTTCGTGGATATCAGCACGGTGAGCCCGGCAGTGAGCCGCGATTTTGCCGCACAAATCCGGGCCAAGGGTAGCGATCTGGTGGATGCGCCGGTTTCCGGCAGCGTGATTACGCTTCAGGAAGGCAAGCTTTCGGTGATGGTCGGCGGGGGGAAGGAAACGTTTGAGAAGGTAAAGCCGCTGCTCCTGGACATTGGGCCAAAGGTGACGCACGTGGGCGACAACGGCCTGGCACTGGTGATGAAGATCGGCACGAACCTGAGCCTGGCGGTGCAGATGTTGGCGTTTTGTGAAGGCGTGCTGCTGGCGGAGAAAAGTGGGATCAAGCGGGAAGTGGCCGTCGACGTACTGACGCACAGCGTGATCGCGTCGCCGATGGTGCAATACCGCGGGCCGTTTGTTTTGAAACAGCCGGACGAGGCTTGGTTCAACGTCAACATGATGCAGAAGGACATGCTGTTGGCGCTGGAGTTGGGGCGGCAACTGGATGTACCTATGCCAACGACAGCGGTGACCAATGAATTTCTAACCGCGGCGCGAGGCATGGGCCTGGTGGAAAAGGATTTTGCAATCGTGTTCAACGTGCTAGCGGAGATGTCTGGAGTAAAGGCATGAAAGCCGTCGAGGTTTCGGCGAAAAGGGAAGCGGCTGTGCCAGCGGAACTGGCAATTCGAATGTACCGGCAGATGGTACGCATCCGCTTGTTCGAAGAGCAGGTGAATGAGCTTTACACGCGCGCGCTCATGCCGGGGCTGGCGCACCTGTACATCGGCGAAGAAGCCGTGGCCGTGGGGATTTGTGAAGCGCTGAAGAACACCGACTACATCACCAGCACGCACCGCGGGCACGGGCATTGCCTGGCGAAGGGGGCTATGCCGGACCGGATGTTTGCGGAGTTACTGGGCAAAGAAGCGGGCTATTGCCGGGGCAAAGGTGGGTCGATGCACATTGCGGATCCGGCAACCGGAAATCTTGGTGCCAATGCAATCGTGGGTGGAAGCACGGGAATCGCGACGGGAGCGGCATTAACGGCGAAACGGCTAAAGACAGACCAGGTTTCGGTTTGTTTCTTCGGAGAAGGAGCGCTAGGGCAGGGTGTGCTTTATGAAGTGATGAACCTGGCAGCGTTGTTTAAATTGCCGGTCGTTTACGTCTGCGAAAACAATCTCTATACCGAATACACGCATTTTACGGAGACCACCGCGGGCGACATTTTGACGCGTGGGACGGCGTTTGGATTACAGGTGGAGGGTGTGGACGGGCAGGATGTGCGCGCGGTCCATGCGGCGGCACAGAGGCTCGTGAACCGCGCCCGGCGTGGTGAAGGCCCGGCGCTGCTGCTTTGCAATACCTATCGCTACACGGGCCATCATGTAGGCGACATCAACCGGGAATACTACCGCTCGAAGCAGGAAGAGCAAGAGTGGAAGACCAAACGCGATCCGATCAAGAACATGGGCGAGTGGCTGATTTTACAGAAAATTGCCGACCCCGCGGCACTCCAGAAAATCGAGGGCGAAGTGCGCGATGAAATGAAGGCGGCGGTGGAGTTTGCGATAGCGGCGCCGTACCCATCACCCGAGGAGGTCGATCAGGACGTTTATGCCTGAGACCGCGACATCCCAGCGGGAACTGACGTTTGCGCAAGCGATCCGCGAAGGACTTGCGGAGGAGATGCGGCGTGACCCGCGCGTGTGCATTTTCGGTGAAGATGTCGCGGAGGCAGGGACGCCGTTCAAAGTGCTTTCCGGCTTGGTGGAAGAGTTCGGAGCCGAGCGCGTACTGGACACGCCGATTTCGGAGCAGGGTTTCACCGGGATGGGCGTGGGCGCGGCGATGACGGGGTTGCGTCCAGTGGTAGATATCATGTTTGGCGATTTCCTGACGCTGACCATGGACCAACTGGTGAACCAGGCGGCGAAGGTGCATTACATGTCCGGCGGGACATGGAAAGTGCCGATGGTTTTGCGGACGACGCTCGGCGCGACACGGCGCTCGGCGGCACAACATTCGCAATCGCTGCACGCCTGGGTGTGCCACGTGCCCGGATTGAAAGTGGTAATGCCTTCGACGCCATACGATGCGAAGGGATTGCTCAAGACCGCGATTCGCGACGACAACCCGGTGATCTTTTTCGAGGACAAGATGATGTACCGGCAAAAGGGCGTAGTGCCGGCCGAAGAGTACATGATTCCTTTCGGGGTAGCAGAGGTGAAGCGCGAAGGCGAGGACATCACTCTGGTGGCCACAAGCAGCATGGTGGAGGTGGCGCTGGGCGCGGCAAAATTGCTGGCAGGAGCGGGGATCAGCGCGGAGGTAATCGATCCGCGCACGCTGTGGCCGCTGGATGAAAAAACGATTGTGAATTCGGCGAAAAAAACTTCACGAGCGATCGTGATTGATGAAGGATACGGGCGTTTTGGCGTAACTGGCGAGATTGCCTCAGTGATTGCGGAAGGGGCATTCTTCAATATGGAAGCACCGGTGAAGCGGATGGGTGCCATGCATGTGCCGATCCCCTTCTCGCCGCCGCTGGAAGACATAACCGTGCCGACGGAACAAACGGTGTTCGATGCGGCGCGTAAGCTCTGCGGAAAAGCGTAAAGAGATTTTGACGGGAGGCCTGACGTGGCACTAAAGACTTACGGCCCGATGGCGGTCGATTGGGAGAACCGCATCGATTTCGAGCGCCTGCGCAAAGAGCGTCTGGCTCGGGCGAAGGCACTGCTGGCGAAGTCCGAAATGGGCGCGTTGCTGTGCTTCGACATGAACAACGTACGGTACATCACGGCAACGCACATCGGCACCTGGGCGCAGGACAAAATCAGCCGGTTCTGCCTTCTCCCCCAGAATGACGAACCGATTCTGTGGGACTTCGGATCCGCGGCGCGCCACCATCAACAGAATTGCCCGTGGATGGGCGACCGCTCCCGCGCGGGCATTCCGTTGCTGCGTGGAGCGATGTCGCCAGAGATGGGGCGCGCGGAAAACGTCGCGCGAAAGATCAAGGTGGAACTCGAGAAGCGGGGACTGCTACACGAACCTCTGGGGATCGATGTAGTCGAGCCGCCGATTCTGTTCGCGTTGCAAAAGGAGGGGATCAAGATCGTCGACGGGCAGCAGTTGATGTCCGACGCGCGGGTGATCAAGACGCGTGACGAAATCTCGCTGCTGAATCACTCGGCAATGATGGTGGACGCGGCTTACGACGAACTGTATCGCGCGATGAAGCCGGGCATGAGCGAAAACCAGGCCGTGGGGCTGGCGAGCAAAGTGTTGTACGACCTGGGCTCGGAATATGTGGAAGCGGTGAACGCAATTTCCGGTGAACGCTGCAATCCACATCCGCACGTGTTCAGCGACCGCGTGCTGCGGCCAGGCGATCCGGTGTATTACGACATTCTGCATTCGTTCATGGGTTACCGGACTTGCTATTACCGGTGCTTCACGATTGGGTACGCGTCGCACGCGATGGTGGACGCCTACAAGCGTTGCCGGGATTATCTCGATGCGGCAATCGAGTTGGTTCGGCCGGGGCGCACGACGGGGGAAATCGCGTCGGTGTGGCCGAAGGCACAGGAATTTGGATTCCCGGACGAGGAAGCGGCGTTTGCGCTGCAGTTTGGACACGGCATCGGCCTGGCGATCTGGGAGAAGCCGGTGATCAGCCGGATGGTTTCGCTGGAGCACTCGCACGAAATCAAGCCAGGGATGGTGTTTGCGCTGGAGACCTTTTGGCCTTCGAGCGATGGCTGGAGCGCGGCGCGCATCGAGGAAGAGATTGTGGTGACGGAAACGGGCCACGAAGTGATTACCCGGTTCCCTGCGGACAAATTGATGGTAGCGGGAGCCCACTATCACACCGTAGAAGGGCCACTGCCCACGACGCGGGAGAACGAGGCCGCGCCCAGTGTTGCGGTGCAAGAACTGGTGGCGGGCGCGAGACGCGAAGGAGCGATGGCTACGGATTGATTCGCGAAATCCCGGCACAGGAAAGATTATGGCGATCAGTGTGGTGATGCCGGCGCTCGAAATGGCGCAGGAAAACGGAAAGCTGCTGGCATGGCGCAAGAAAGAGGGCGAACGCGTCAGCAAGGGTGAGCCGCTGCTGGAAATCGAGACGGACAAGGCGGTGGTGGAGGTCGAGGCTCCAGGAGACGGGATTCTGGCGGGCATCACGGCGGAAGTGGGAGCGGTGATTCCGGTGGGCGAAACCATCGCGTGGCTGGTGGCACCGGGAGAAAATCCGCCAGCGAAAACGACGATGGTTGCTCCGGCGGCACGCGCTACGAGTGCAGCGCAGGCTGCAGCTGCGCCGCCCGTATCACGGCCTACGGCGGAGCCGGGTCCGATCCAAATCTCCCCGAAGGCGCGACGGTTGGCGAAAGAACTCGGCGTAGATATCGGGCAGATTCGCGGCACGGGGCCGGATGGCACGATCAGTTCCGAAGACGTTCAAACAGCGGCATACGCGATGGCCTCGGGGCCGTCCACCACTGCGGCCACACCCGCTGCCGTTGCAACGGAACCCCTCAGCCAGTTGGCACGATTGATGGCCGAGCGGACAACGCAGAGCTGGACCAGCGTGCCGCATTTCTTTCTGACGCAGACCGTGGATGCGGGCGCTCTGGTGGAAACACAAAAAAAATTGGTTGCAGGAAGCACGACCGGCATGACGCCGACGATTACGGATCTATTGATTGCGCTGATCGCCCGCGTGCTGGAAAAACATCCCAATATGAACGCGAGCTGGACGGGCGACGGCATCCGGCTGAATCCCGAGATCAACATCAGCGTGGCCATGGCGGTGAAGGACGGCGTGGTCGGCGCGGTGGTCCCGAAAGCCAACAAAGAAAGCGTCGCTCGAATTTCCACGGTGCGAAGGGAATTGACGGAACGCGCGCGGGCGAGACGACTCCGGCCAGCGGACATCACCGGCGGAACCTTCACACTGAGCAACCTCGGGATGTACAAGGTTGACGCTTTTAGCGCGATTATCACGCCGCCGCAATGCGCGATTCTAGCGGTGGGCGCGATTGCAGACGCCGTGGTACCCGTGGATGGCAAGCCAGGCATCCGGCCAACGATGACCATGACGCTTTCGAGCGATCATCGCGTGGTGGACGGCGCGCGCGCCGCGGAGTTTCTGGGCGATCTGGTGAACGCCATCCGCGAACCGGAAAAATGGATATAACGCGGCTTTCGGAAGCGATCTTCGGAGAAGGGTGACGATGACCAGCGGCGCGCTGTGGTGCGTCCGGCCTCGACTATGACCACGCCCAGCGGAACGAAGAAACCTCTCTACGCCAATCCAACTGCTCAGGTGCTGTTCGCGGTCGCCGCCGCAGTCGTGCTGGGCTATTTGCGTCCGGCCACGGCCATGGCCATGAAGCCGCTGGGCGACGGATTCATCCGCCTGATCACTATGATCATCACGCTGATTATTTTCTGCACCGTGGTGACGGGCATCGCGGGCATGGAGGACATGAAGAAGGTCGGCCGTGTGGGCGGAAAGGCGCTGATCTATTTTGAGGTTGTGTCCACGCTGGCGCTGGTGATTGGTATGTTCGTGGGGAACTTCCTGCAGCCCGGTGGCGGATTCAACGTGAATCCAGCGACGCTGGACGCCAAGGCGGTGGCGGATTACGCGGGGCAGGCGAAATCGCAGAACGTTCCCGAATTTATCCTGCACATCATTCCAACTTCCGCCGTGGATGCATTTGCGAAGGGGGACATCCTGCAGGTGATGCTGATCTCCGTCCTTTTCGGATTTGCGCTTTCTGCCATAGGACCACGAGGCAAGCCCCTGGTGGATTTGTTCGATGCGGTGACGCACGCGGTATTTGGCGTAGTGAAAATCGTGATGAAGCTGGCGCCGCTGGGAGCGTTTGGCGCGATGGCGTTCACGGTGGGGAAATTCGGGTTGTCGTCTCTGGGACCGCTGCTGAAGTTGATCGTGATTTTCTATCTCACGTCGATCTTATTCGTCGTATTAGTACTGGGAGTCATCTGCAGGCTTTGCGGATTTGGGATCTTTCGCTTTCTTAGGTACATCAAAGAAGAAATTGTGCTGGTGCTGGCGATCAGTTCGTCGGAACCAGCTATGCCGACGTTGATGGCCAAGCTGGAGAAAATAGGGTGCTCGAAGGCGCTGGTGGGGCTAGTTGTCCCGACGGGCTATACATTCAACACGGACGGAACGGGAATTTACATGACGCTGGCCGCGCTGTTTGTGGCGCAGGCGACGGGGACGCATTTGACGCTGCTGCAACAGTTGACGATTCTCGCGGTAGCGGTGCTGACGTCAAAGGGAGCGAGCGGCGTGCAGGGCGCATCGTTTATCGCGCTGGTCGGGACACTGATGGTGATTCCGACGATTCCTGTGGCGGGCATGGCGTTGATTCTGGGGATCGACCGGTTCATGAGCATGTGCCGTGCGACAGTGAATATGATTGGGAATGGCGTGGCAACTGTGGTGGTTTCCCGCTGGGAACGTGAATTGGATAGCACAGCATTGCAGAAAAATCTGGCGCAGTAGTTTTTGACGAATTTCCATGCCGGAGCGATATGACATCGTTGTGGCCGGGGCCGGGCACAATAGCCTGATTACGGCGGCGTATCTGGCGAAGGCGGGTTATCGGTGCCTGGTGCTGGAGGGCCGGCCGCTTGCGGGCGGCGGCGTCAAATCGGCTCACCTGACGCTGCCAGGCTTCGTTCATGATGTGTGTTCTTCGGCGCACAACGGAATTCATGGCAATCCGTTGCTGCGGAATGATGAGCTGAGGCTGGGCGACTACGGCCTTGAATATATTTACCCCGACCCCGTGTTTCACATGCCGTTTCCCGACGGCTCCTATCTGACGCAGTGGCGCGATCTCGATCGCACGTGCTCGGAATTCACAAAATTTTCCAGAAAAGACGGCGATGCCTACCGGTCGATGCTCACGGAGTACGAAACCGTGAAACCACTGCTGAATGCGGTGACATTTTCGCCGGTGGGATTCGGGAAATCGCTGAATGACCTGCTGGCCGGGCATCCACAGGGAAAAATCTGGCAGCGCCGGCTGGCGATGTCGGCGTGGGAGATTGTGAAGGAAACTTTTGAGGACGAGCATTGTCGCGCGTTCATGCTGGGATGCCCGTTTTCGCTGCAACCAGTGCTGGATCCGGCGTCGGCGCGGGCGGCGTACATTCCGCTGCACCAGCAGCGTGAGAGCCGGCCCTTACCGAAGGGGGGATCGGGCGCGCTGAGCGTGGCACTGGTGCGATACGTCGAGGCGCATCAGGGAGCGATGCTCACCAACAAGTGGATCAAGTCGCTGATTGTGGAGAGCGGGCGCTGCGTGGGCGTGGAATGCGAAGACGGCAGCGCGTATCACGCGGAGAAGGCTGTGGTCTCGACCATCCACGTCAAGCAACTGGTGGATATGGCTCCGAAGGAGTTGTGGGGCGAGGATTTTCTAGAGGGCGTGGAAACCTGGGAAGCGGGTATGACTATGTTCGTGACCAACTATGCGGCGACGGAGCCTCCGAAGTACAAGGTGCACGGCGGCACGCTTTCGCCTGTGCATTCCGGGTTGATGGCGAATTCCGAGCGGGCCATGCAAATGGGCTACGACTTTGCCAGCGGTTTGGTGAACACGGAAAATCCCCCGCTGCATGTGATTTGCTGCAGCGTGGCCGATCCCACGCGAGCTCCGGCGGGCATGCACACGATCAAAGTGGTTGCTTACCATCCTTACTTTCTAAAAGAAGGACCGGAACGTTGGGATGCAATCAAGAAGCAAGTGTCCGACGCAAATCTGCACTTTCTGAGGCGGTTTTCTCCGAATCTGACGGACGACAAGATTCTGGCGCGGACCATTGAGAGTCCGCTTGACCTGGAGCGCATGAACCCGCACAACTGGCATGGAAGCTGCCATGCGGGTGGATCAGGACCTGCGCAATCCGGTGTGATGCGGCCGGTGCTGGGTTATGCGCAGCACCGCATGCCGATACCGGGGTTGTATCAGACGGGGGCTACGACGCACCCGGGAGGTTCGGTGACCGGAGGACCGGGAAGAAATGCGGCGGCGGTGATGCTGAAGGATTTTGGGACGAGTATAGAGGAAGTGGTGAGAAGAGGTTAGGCCTAGCTATGCTTAGGAAGCTATTCCACCCAGGTCTGCTGGCCGAAGGCAATCTGCCAGTGGCCGTTGTGCTTCTCGAACAAGCGCGTGACGTGAAGGACCTTGCCGCGTAGCGGCTTATGTTCCGAGCGCATGACTGCCGCGTCGCCAAACACCCAAATCTTCATGGAAGTGACTTCCGCGGGAATCAAAGTCGTGCTGGTGCGGCGAAGCTCCGTAATCATTGCGATGCGATCGGCCTTGTTGAGCGGCGGGCCGCCATCCGGCGTAACAAAGAGAAAATCGTCAGTGAAATTGGGAGCCCAGGCTGCGACGTCGTTGGTTAGCACGGCGCGCTCGACGGCCTGCCACATCGAGGCCACTTCCTGCTCCGCGGGGTTCTCCGCCTTGTAGGGAATGGTCTGGCATGGATTCTCGCAGGCCACCGGGGCGCCATTGCTGGGAGCGCCGAAGCCACTGCGCTCCTCGGGATTTCTCTCCGCTTTGTTGGTCTCTTGATAGATGAGCAAGTGCCAGGCTTCGGGGCGCTTGACCCAAATGCGTGCGAAACGCACGGAAGCATGGTGGGAGGGTAGGCGATGGCTGCCGCGAATCAAGATCGCCTGGCCCGCGTCGAGGATCTGCACGTCGTCATCGGGCTCTCTTGTCAAAGACGCGAGCGAGGAGAGGACTTCTGCTTTGGGGTGTGTCTTGCCGGTGCGGTCAGTCCAGGTGAAATCGGGATCGAGCCATTGGGCAACCATGCGCTGGTCCCGATCGATGATAGCCGCGGTGAAGGCATGATCGGCGAGTTGCCCATCCTTCTGTGTTTTCTGTGTCTTGGCGGCGACGGAATGGAGCAGGCCCAGCGAGAACAAAGCAAAGGAGATGCAAACGAGTAATGGAGAACGAATTAAAGGCCGCATTCTTCGAACATCGTTTAAAAAGGTCATGTGTATTTGTTATCTGGTCATACCATATGCCCAGCCTTGACCGCAGGAATTACTATCATATTTATGAATGGGTTACAAGAGGAACCCCCCTTGACACCCGCATTGTACGGTGGCACAGTAACCAGACCGATTCTCGTTCTGAGTGAATGTTCTGTCTGACGGGCTTGCCCCCTGTTTTAGTCAGATCGCCGACCCTTCGAGGCTGGAGGCAGGCCCCCCGCAAGAACAGGAGCACTCCAGCCTGATGCCCGACCAATTCGACATTGTGGTGGCGGGAGCGGGGCACAACAGCCTGATTGCTGCAGCTTATCTGAGCAAGGCGGGTTACCGGTGCCTGGTCCTGGAAAGTCGTTCGCTTGTCGGCGGCGGTGTGAAGACCACGCAGTTGACGCTGCGCGGCTTCCAGCATGACGTTTGTTCGTCCGCGCACGTACTCATCCAAGACAGCCCCATTTTGAGGAACGACGAATTGGGCCTCGGCCAATACGGGTTGGAGTACATCTTCCCGGATCCCGTGGTGCACCTTCCTTTCCCCGACGGGACCTACATTACCCAATGGCTGGATCTGGATCGTACCTGCGAGGAGTTTGCCAAGTTTTCGAAAAAAGATGCCGCTGCGTATCGCAGGATGATGACCGAATACGAAGAGATGAAGCCGCTGTTTGCTGCGACATCGTACACACCAATTGGCTTCGGGAAGCCATTGAATGAGCGGTTGGCGGAACACCCCAGGGGCAAAATCTGGCAGCGACGGCTGGCGATGTCCGCGTGGGAAATTATTCGCGACAATTTCCAGGATGAGCACTGCCGGGCGTTCATGGTGTGGATGGCGTACCAAACGGTGGAACCTCCGGAAGCCGCGGCGACGGGGCGCCTGGCTTACGCGATTTGCGCAGGAAGGCAGAAATGGAGTTGGACAACGCCGCGGGGCGGATCGGGAACCTTGACACAGGCGCTTGCGCGCTTGATTGAAGCGCACGGCGGCGTGATTCTGACCAACAAAACCGTCACACAGCTCGTCGTCGAAAACGGAAAATGCACGGGAGTGGAATGCAGCGACGGCAGCGCATACAAGGCTCAAAAGGCTGTGCTCTCGACCATTCACCTCAAGCACCTGGTGGATATGGCTCCTAAGGAGGCGTTCGGCGAGGATTTTCTGGCCGGCGTAGATACCTGGAAGGCTGGAATTACACTGTTTGCGACGCACTATGCGACGACCGAGCCGCCGAAGTTTCCGATCGCGAGAGGAACGATGACGCCGGTGGCCTCGGGAACGATGGCCACGGCGGAGCGTGGACTACGCGTGTCTTACGACTTCGCGATGCGCAACGTGAATGTGGAAGACCCCCCGCTGCTGGTTGTCTGCAGCACGGTAGCGGATCCTTCGCGGGCGCCTGCGGGGATGCACACGATCAAGGTAATCGGCAACCAGCCGTATGAATTGAAGGAAGGGCCGGAGCACTGGGACGCCATCAAAAACGAAGTTTCCGATGCCAATTTGAAATACCTGCGACGCTTCGCGCCGAATTTGACCGATGACAAGATTCTGGCGCGCATTGTGGAAAGCCCGCTCGACCTGGAGCGGATGAACGCTCACAATTGGCACGGCACGTGTCATGGAGGAGCGCAGAACGCAGCACAGTCCGGCGGATTGCGGCCGATGGCGGGATGGGCTGAGCATCGCATGCCCATTACGGGGTTATATCAAACGGGCGCGACGACGTATCCGGGAGCTTCCGTTTCCGGCGGACCGGGACGCAATGCGGCGGCGGTGATGCTGAAAAACTTCGGAACGAGCATCGAGGAAGTGGTGAAAGGCAGAGGGTAAATGAAGAAGATTACGCGGCGGGAGTTTACGAAGGGCGCGGCGATTGCGCCACTGGCCGTGAAGCACCTGGCGTTGCAACAGGTGGCAGGCGCGACGGACCGCTATGACATTGTCGTCGCAGGTGCCGGCCACAACAGCCTGATTACCGCGGCCTATCTAGCGAAGGCGGGCTACCGCTGCCTGGTGCTGGAGGGCCGGCCGAAGATCGGCGGGGGAGTGAAAACTGCCGAGTTGACGCTGAAGGGTTTTCACGACGACTGCTGTTCGACGGCGCACGTCTTTATTCAGGACAATCCGCTGATCAAGAACAACGAACTGAAGCTCGGCGATTATGGCCTGGAGTACATCGATCCGGACCCGATTTTTCACATTCCCTTTGCGGATGGAACATATTTGACGCAATGGCGCGACGTGGACCGCACTTGCGCGGAGTTTGCGAAGTTTTCAAAGAAAGACGCGGCGGCATACTGGAAGATGCTGGCGGAATTGGATGCCGTGCGTTCGATCTTTGCCGGGGGTTCGTTCACGCCGATCGGATTTGCAAAGCCACTGAACGAACAACTGGCCCAGGTGCCGCACGGAAAATTGTGGCAGCGGCGGCTGGCTATGTCGGCGTGGGACATCATTCACGACACGTTTGAAGACGACCATTGCCGCACGGTCATGCTGTACATGTCGCACCTGGCGGCGGAACCTCCGGACGCACCAGTGACCGGCCGTCTGGCCTTCGGGGCGCCGCGGCAACAGCACAGCGGAAGACCTTTGCCGAAGGGCGGTTCGGGCGCGCTTACCGAAGCACTGGGGAGATTCATCGAGGCGCACGGCGGAACGATCCTCGTGAACAAGTGGGTGAAGGGCCTGATCATCGAAAACGGGAAGTGCGCGGGTGTGGAATGCAATGATGGGAGCGCCTATCGCGCTTTGAAAGCCGTGGTTTCGACGATCCATATCAAGCACCTGGTGGATATGGCGCCGAAGGAGTTGTGGGGCGACGATTTTCTGTACGGCGTAGAAACCTGGCAAGCGGAGAACGCAATGTTCGTGACTCATTATGCGACCAGCGAGCCGCCGATTTACAAAGTGGACGGTGGAACGCTTTCACCAGTGGAATCGGGAATTCTGGTGTCGCCCTACCGCGCGCTGCGGTTTGCGTTTGACGACACGCGTGGCGTCGTGAACCTGGAAGAGCCACCATTGCAAGTGATCTGCTGCAGCGTGGCGGATCCCACTCGAGCGCCAGCGGGGAAACACACGCTGAAAGTGCTGGGCTGGCAACCTTATCAATTAAAAGAGGGGCCGGAGCACTGGGACAAAATCAAAAATGATGTTTCCGACGCGAACCTGAAATATCTGCGGCGGTTTGCGCCGAACCTGACGGAGGACAAGATTCTGGCGCGGTTTGTGGAGAGTCCACTAGACCTGGAGCGTATGAATCCTCACTTCTGGCATGGCAGCGCGCATGCCGGAGCGCAAAACGCGGCCCAGACCGGGGCCTTGCGACCGATGGCTGGGTGGGCGCAGCACCGCATGCCGATTCCGGGCTTGTATCAGACCGGAGCGACAACGCATCCGGGCGGCTCGGTGACCGGCGGACCGGGAAGAAATGCGGCAATGGTGATGTTGAGGGATTTCGGCACTTCGATTGAGGAAGTGGTGGCGAAGAAGGCATAAGAAAGAAGTTTCCGTTCTTAGCTGTTAGTCGGAAAAACGGCCGGAGAGATTATGATGCAGAGCGCGAAGATCAGACGTTTGGGAGTCACGCTACAGATTTTTGCAGGTTTATTGTTGACGTGCGCGCTGGCGCGCGGGCAGAAAACGGCGAAGATGGTGCCGGATAACCCCAGCCCGCATCCGGCACCGGAGCAGCCGATCCCTTACAGCCACAAGCAACATCTGGCCTTCAGCCTGACATGCAAACGGTGCCACAGCAATCCGGAGCCGGGGAATCTGATGACTTACCCGGAAATTTCCGTCTGCATGCAGTGCCATTCGACGATTGCCAAGGACAAACCCGCGATCCAGAAACTGGCGACGTATGCGAATTCGAAGGAAGCGATTCCCTGGGTGCGCGTTTATAAGGTATTGCCGGGAATCGCTTGGAGCCATCGCCCGCATCTAACTGCAGGCGTAAAATGCGAAACGTGCCACGGGGAAGTTGCCGAGATGGCGGCGATGTCGGAAGTCACAAGCGTCACGACCATGTACAGCTGCCTGAACTGCCATGAAATGAATCACGCCAAGGCTTCCTGCGACACTTGCCACAAACACTAAAAGATCGCTTTTGGAAGGGGACCCGGGATGGCGGCTGGCATACAACTTCAGATCAATGGAAAACGATATTCGGCAAACTATCCACAGGATACGCCGCTGCTCTATGTTTTGCGCGATGAACTGGGCCTGACGGGGACGAAGTATGGCTGTGGGGAAGGCATGTGCGGGGCGTGCACGGTGTTACTTGACGGAACCGCTCGCAGGTCGTGCCAAATTTCCGTAAGCGCGGCGGCTTCAAAATCGATTACTACTGTCGAAGGCTTGGAAACGGGTGGCGTATTACACCCACTCCAGCAAGCGTTTCTGGATGCCGGAGCGTTCCAGTGCGCATACTGCACGCCGGGAATGATTATGGGAGGCGTATCGCTGTTGCAAGCGAATCCACGTCCAACTAGGGAACAGATCGTACAGGCATTGCAAGGGAACATCTGTCGCTGCGGCACGCACCCGAGAATTATTGAAGCTATCCAGCGGGCGGCCGGCAAAATGCAGGAGCGTTCCAAATGAAAAGCGCTTCTGAAACACTTTTGGCGGGATCCGAGCCGGAGCGCTACGAGTTTCGTGCGCTGCCGATGCACCAGTTTGCGCTGGGGCGGCGTGATTTTTTCAAGGTTTTTGGAGCAGGGATAGCGGTCTTTGCGGTGGTGAAAACCGTCGGGGCACAAGAAACAGCGCCCGGGCCGCACGGTTTCCACAGTGAGGAGCTGCCTAAGGAAATCGGTGCGTGGCTGCACATCGGTGAAGACGGAATTGTCACCGGGTTTGTAGGCAAAGCGGAAATCGGGCAAAATGTGCGCACATCGCTGGCGCAGACGATTGCGGACGAGCTGGGTATTTCGCTTGACAGCGTGCGCATGGTGCTGGCGGACACTGCGTTGACTCCTTTTGATGCTGGGACGTTTGGGAGCAGAACCACACCGACCATCACGCCGCAATTGCGTAAAGTCGCAGCGGCGGCGCGCGATCTATTGCGGGAGAGCGCGGCAAAGCGGTGGAATGTGCCGGCTGAAAAGCTCGTTGCGGGCAATGGGAGGGTTTCGGATCCTGCATCCGGGAAAACGCTGCGGTATGCCGAGCTGGCACACGAGGATTTCGGCAAACAAACTCCATCCGCGGAAGATCCCATCAAGCCTGCTTCCGAATGGACCATCGCCGGACAGCCCGTTCCCAAGGCGGACGCACGTGCGTTCGTGACCGGCGGGCATCGTTATACGACCGATCTCCGGCCAGAAGGAATGCTGTACGGGAAAGTGCTGCGGCCACCATCGTTCAGCGCCACGCTGGTTTCCTATGACGACTCGGCGGCAAAAGCGATAAAGGATGTTGTGCTGGTGCGCGATGGAGATTTTATTGGCGCCGCGGCTGCGACGGTGGCGGCAGCGGAAGGCGCGCTGGCTAAAGTGCGCGTACAGTGGAAGGAAGTACCGCAAATTTCCAGCACCGAGATTTTTTCGTACCTGAAAAAGAATGCGCAGCCTTCGCAAGAGGAGCGTTTCCGGAAGTCGAAAGGCTCGATCGCGGACGGAATGGCTGCAGCTGCGCAAAAGCTGGAGGCCAGGTACGAGGTGGCATACATTGCGCACGCGCCGCTGGAGCCTCGCGCGGCCGTGGCTCAGTGGACCAACGACAAACTCACCGTGTGGATGGGAACACAGCGGCCATTTGCGGTGCGCGACGACCTGGCGGACATTTTTCACGTGCCCGAAAAGAATGTGCGCGTGATTGTGCCGGACACGGGATCGGCATACGGAGGAAAACACACCAGCGACGCAGGCTTGGAAGCGGCGCGACTTGCGCGGGCCGCGAGCGGGCGTCCGGTGAAAATCGTCTGGACGCGCGAAGAAGAGTTTACGTGGGCGTATTTCCGGCCGGCGGGCGTGCTGGAGGTGAAGAGTGGCATCGGCGCGGATGGAAAACTAGCCGCATGGGAGTTTCACAACTACCATTCCGGAATATCGGGGATTGAAACACCATACGAAGTAGCGAACCAGTTGACGCAGTATCACCAGGTGCCGCTGGTTCTGCGCTGCGGCTCTTATCGCGGGCTGGCCGCACCCGTAAACCATTTCGCGCGCGAAACGCACATGGATTCGCTAGCGCGCCTGGCCGCGATGGACCCCGTACAATTCCGGCTGGCGAATCTTGCGGACGCCCGGATGCGCACGGTGCTCGAGACTGGGGCAAAAGCGTTTGGATGGCCGCGGGAAAAGAAAGAAGAAGGGCAGGGATTCGGCGTGGCCGCAGGGTATGAAAAAGGCAGCTATGTGGCCACATTCGCGGAGATTTTCGCGGATCCTAAGGCGCGCGTTGTCTGCATAAGGAAATTGTTGGAAGTTTTCGAATGCGGAGCGATCGTGAATCCCGACGGACTGCGTAACCAGGTGGTGGGCGCGATGATTCAGGGCCTGGGCGGTGCTCTGTTTGAATCCATTCAGTTTCAGAATGGGCGCGTCAGCAGTGCGCATTTCGCCGGCTATCGCGTGCCGCGCTTCCGCGACGTGCCGGAAATTGAAACGATCCTGCTGGACCGCAAGGATATCCCTTCCGCGGGTGCGGGCGAGACGCCGATCATGGCCATTGCGCCAGCCATTGGCAATGCTTTTTATGACGCCACGAAAATCCGATTGACGAGCTTGCCGCTGCAGCCGGAGCTGCGCCTGAGCACCTGAAGCTCGATGGGAGTCCAGAAATCTGAAAATACTCTTCCCGCAAACCATTCCGGGACGCCCGGTGACACGACCTAGTTCGTCGGCTTGCGAGCTGATGAGAGCCGGAAAGGCTCTTGGCTCCGGGTCGAGGCACGCCCGTTTAACGCGAAACGGGATCATTGCACCGCCGACGTTTTGAAAGTTCGGGTAGCGGATTTCTGCGGAAATATCTTTTGCAGTGTCAGCCTCGGAGTGGATGTTGAACACGAACCATACGGGGAGGGAAGTGCTAGAGTCGAATAAATATCAGCTTGAGAGAGATGTCGCAGCAAAGGGCTGTGATGTAGACTCTCTCGTGTCCACTGGTACAAAAGCTCGGGCTGGTCAAAGGGTGTGCCCACCACGCTTATGTCGATCTTTGTTGGTCTGATGCAATTTATGCGGGGCTCGGCGACAGGGATGAGGGCGTGTCATTTACAAAGAGAGTCACCGAGAGTACCGCACTGGTCCCAGAGTCAAAGGTGAGGTAAGCAGTGGTTATGAGATTTCTTTTGAAGTCTGTCGCAACACTTTCGTGTCTTTTGTTGGCCGCAGTCTGGTTAGCACAGTTCGCTAATGGACAACCTCAGAGTACGATGGTGACTCCGGCAAAGACAAACCCTACAGAAGCGGGGGATCAAGGCTGGCACTTAGATGCCGCGCCGTATCTGTGGCTTCCGGGTGTCTTTGGGACGGTGGGAGTAGTTGGCCACGATTCTAGCGTGCACGTAACCCCTGGTGAGCTTTTGTCTAATTTCAGTTTTGGTCTTGCAGGTGCGGTGGAAGCGCGTCACGCACGCATCCTAATTCCAATTGATTTCATGTGGGTCAAGCTGTCCGACGATAAGGGGATCCCCATCACCGACAACGTGAAATCAGTCCATGTGAGGCTCAATGAAGAGTTATTCTCCCCAAAGATTGGCTATCGAATAGTAAACCGCTCACGATTCAAAGCTGATGTCTTGGTTGGAGTTCGTTATTGGCACCTGGGGACGACGCTTACTTTACAACCGACGCAAACCAAGAACGGCTTCTACGGGGCAGCAAATTGGGTCGATGGCGTGGAGGGCGCGAGATTCCAAGCCTCCTTGACCCCAAAGCTTCTAATTTCGGTTGTCGGGGATGCGGGTGGAGGCGGAGCCAAGCTTGACTACCAAGTGTTAGGACTCCTCGGCTACAAGGTGAAGAAAGTGACGATTCAGGCTGGATGGCGATATCTGGTGATCCACAAAGCTCCTGGCGAGCACGCTTTCGCTGAGTTGTCCTTTTCTGGAGTGATTGTGGGTGCTGTCATACCGCTAAAGTAAGGGGCATAGTCGTAGAAGAAAGAAAGTGTTCAACGTAAGGCCATCGCGGGGGTGATGGAAAAACGGTTCCGCCTCCAGCCCTTTTTCCCCGCATGGGCGAAGTCATCGAAATGTGATTGGAACAGCCATGAAGCAATCGCTCTCCTCGAACACCAAAGAGCCAAGTCGTATCCCCGGCCTTGCAACGCAGGCGTGTCAAACCGGCTGGAAACGCTGGTTTCCCGGCCTGATCACTTTGAGGCAGTACGAGGTGTCTTGGCTAAGGCATGACCTTGTGGCTGGCCTTGTCATGACGACCATGCTCGTGCCAGTCGGCGTCGCTTATGCTGAGGCATCCGGAGTCCCGGGAATAAATGGCCTGTATGCGACAATCGTCCCGTTACTCGCATACTTCCTTTTCGGTCCGAGCCGGATTCTCATCCTTGGGCCAGACTCGGCGCTCGCGCCGGTGATCCTCACCGTCCTGCTGCCCCTTGCGTCGGATGACCCGCAACGTGCTGTTGCGCTTGCCGGAATGATGGCAGCCGTATCCGGCGTCGTGTGCATAGCGGCTGGGCTGGCACGTCTGGGCTTCGTCACCGAGTTGCTGTCAAAGCCGATTCGCCACGGCTACATGAACGGCATCGCACTGACCGTACTGTTGAGCCAAATCCCAAAGCTGTTCGGCTTCTCTGTTAAAGCGAATGGACCGCTACGCCAAGCCTGGGGAATCCTCAGCAAAGTTCTTGCGGGGAACACCAATCTTGTGGCCTTGGTAATCGGCGCCAGCACGCTCGCACTCATCCTGTTCCTTAAGCGCTGGCCGCGGCTTCCGGGCGTTCTGATAGCCGTGATCGCTGCCACCGTTGTTGTCGCGGTTTTTGACCTTGGTGCTCGTGCTGGTGTGTCAGTGCTTGGTCCTTTGCCGCGGGGATTGCCTTCGCTACGTTTTCCCTTTATCCGCATTAGCGACCTGCTCTCTATCCTCTCCGGTGGCGTTGCGGTTGCCCTCGTTTCATTCGCGGACACAAGTGTGCTTTCTCGAACCTACGCGGCACGCCTGCGCACACCCGTCGATCCCAATCAGGAAATGGTGGGCCTTGGTCTCGCTAATCTAGCTGCGGCCTTCTTTCAGGGCTTTCCGATTAGCAGTAGTTCGTCGCGCACACCTGTAGCTGAGGCAGCGGGTGCTCGGACGCAGGTGACGGGGGTAATAGGCGCGCTCTCGATTGCGTTGCTGTTAGTGCTCGCGCCACAACTGCTCCAGTATCTGCCACACACCGCATTGGCTGCTGTTGTCATCGCCGCGGCCATTGGATTGATTGAAGTATCGGATCTACGCCGGATCTTTCGCATTCAGCGCTGGGAGTTTTGGCTTTCCATGGCCTGTTTCGGGGGCGTGGCCGTATTTGGTGCCATACCGGGTATTGCCCTTGCGATCGTGATTGCGGTGATTGAGTTCCTTTGGGACGGTTGGCGTCCACATTCGGCCGTACTCGGCCGCGTAGAACGTGTCAAGGGCTATCACGATATCACCCGGTATCCTGAGGCACGCCTGATCCCAGGTCTGGTGTTGTTTCGCTGGGATGCACCGCTCTTCTTTGCGAATGCCGAGCTATTTCGCGACCGCATTCTGAACGCAGTTGCAAACTCACCGACGCCCGTCCGCTGGCTGGTCGTCGCGGCCGAGCCGGTCACGAGTGTAGACGTTACGGCAGCCGATGTCGTCTGCGAACTTGATGACACCTTGCACACCGCCGGTATTGAGTTGTGTTTCGCGGAGATGAAAGATCCAGTCAAGGACAAACTGAAGCGTTTTGGTCTCTTCGTGCGCTTCGACCAACAACACTTCTTCGCGACCCTCGGGGAGGCAGTAAGTGCCTATCTCGCGACTCATGCGGTTGAGTGGGTTGACTGGGAAGATCACGAAAAGTCCCGATAAACTGGGCTACCAACAATTCTTGCGAGTACTCGACTTTGTGGCTCAATGCCATTTGTGAGTTGAAGATTGATAGACGCCGGATTCGCCCATAAACGGTTCCAAGCCAGGGAATGCGCGTGCTGTTTCCTTTCGCGAGGCAGGGAATATTACGCCGCCTCCACATTCATCACCTAGACGTCAGCCAAGGCGGCACTCGAAGCTCTTCCTTGCCTCAAGGGTAGGGATACCCCTTCGCCAATGCCGCGGCCAGTTTTGCGTCGTGTCCATAGATGTCCTCATAGAAATGAACCTCATTGTTCTCGTATGCGATGGCTGTGCCGTAAACGATGAACACGGGAACCTTCTGGGCGAGGTTGATAGTCATGTTATCGCTGCCGTTCTGCATCTCGCGCCGTACACGTTCTAGGGTCCAACCAGGATTGTTGCGCAGCACCCAAACCGCGAGTTCGTCGGGCTTTTCCACGCGAATGCAACCGGCGCTGAAATCGCGCCGGCTGCGCGAGAAAAGCTCCGTGGCAGGTGTGCTGTGCAAATACACGCTGTACTCGTTGGGGAACATGAACTTGATCAAACCGAGCGCATTGGTGGGACCCGGTTTCTGCCTGACCGCGAGTTTGCCCGATTGCAATTGAGCCAACATGTCGTCTGAAATCTCAGCGGTCGTTACGATTTTCCCGTCGAGAGTCGTGACTTCAAACTTGTTGGCCGCAACGTAATTGCGATCTCGTTTGATGGCAGGAAGGACGCTCCTACGCAAGATCCCGGGAGGGACATTCCAGTAGGGGCGAAGTACAAGGAATGTCATATCCCGCGAGAAGACTGGCGTTTGCGTGCTCATGGCCTTCCCAACCACAACGCGCATGTCGAAGGCAACCTTGTTGCTTTCGTCGAGGGCCCGCAAGTGGAAATCGGGAATATTGACAATAATTGGAGGAGAAGAAAATTCAACTGGCAACCAGCGCCAGCGTTCGAGAGTGAGCTGTAATTGGCGAACGCGATCAGAAATGGACACGTTCATTCGACCCACAGTCGCAGCCCCAAGGCGTCCGTCGTCATCGAGGCCATGGCGACGTTGAAAGCGTTTCACAGCTTCGGCCAATGTTGCGTCATAAGTATGAGAATTGTTTGCCTGAGCTTCGGGTGGCAGATCACCGACAAGATGAAGAAGGTGCGAAAGTCGTGGTGCGCCTTCATATGCTTGGCCCGCATCAATGGGTTTCGGAGGAATCGGAAGTTTCTCGTTGGTGTCCTCCCGAGCGAGTTGTACATATCTAACCAGAGCCTGCTCGGTGCGTCGGTATGCGGCAAAAGGAGGCTCCACGGTGTCGAGCAGCGTAGAAACATCGGACGCAGTCAGCAACCGGTCGCGAAGAAATTGCGCCAGATCGTACTTCTTATGTTCGATGTTCAGGCCGAACTTGAAATGCTGCGGATTGATTCGCCCGATACGCAGGTCGGAGATGTAGCGCATGGTGCAGACGGTCAAAGCTACGTCGAACACAGCTTGATCCCGAGCTGACCGCTGCAGAGCATCAAGGCGATTTTCCCAGCGAGATGAATCATAGTCTTCGGGTTCAAGTCCTTTCTGCCATGCATTGCGAAAAAGCCCGATCATTGCAAGGGCTTGTGGTGAGGGCGTCCCAGCCTGAGCCCAGGCTGGGGCGTAACCGGTAGGTTCATAAAATCGCCGCACCGAGGACTGATAATCGCGAAAATTCGGCCATCGCAAAGCGTCTAGAGTTCCCGCCGAGACCAGATTTTGGATCCCCTGTGGGGACTGCGCGACGCTCAAGCAAGTGAGAACGACTAGGAGGAGGACTTGCAACCACAAAAAGGAAGGCCCAGCAGAT